>NZ_CP101437.1:5770000-6155000 GCF_059133255.1 Pseudomonas sp. FBCC-B1667
CCGTCGCCCGCGTCTGCCAGTTGCTCCATCAGGTGTTCATTGAAGTTATCCACCCCGAAGCCCAGGGTTGTCAGGGAAACGCCAGTCTTGCGTTTATCCACTGCCATTTGCTTGAGGCTATCGAAGTCGCTGATACCGACATTGAAGTCACCGTCGGTGGCCAGCAGAATGCGGTTGATCCCCTTGGGAATAAACGCCTGCTGCGCCATTTGATAGGCCAGTTCGATGCCCGACGCGCCTGCGGTCGAACCGCCGGCAGTCAATTGATCGATTGCTGTACGAATTTTCGCCTTTTCGCGTCCCGAAGTTGGCTCGAGCACCACACGCGAATCGCCAGCGTAGACCACCAACGAAACACGATCCTGTTCGCGCAATTGATCAACCAGCAATTTCAGGGTGCTTTTGACCAGCGGCAGACCTTCGCGGCGATCCATTGAACCGGACACGTCCACCAGAAACACCAGGTTCGCAGGGGCCAGTTCCGCTATCGCACGGTCAGAGGCCTTGATGCCGATGCGCAGCAGGCGGGTATGCGGGTTCCAGGGTGACGGTGCCAGTTCAGTGGTCAGCCCGAATGGTGAGCCGTCGGAGGGTAACGCATAGTCGTAGGGAAAGTAGTTGACCATCTCCTCCAGCCGTACCGCACCGTCGGGGGGCAAGCGTCCCTGATTGAGTAACCGTCGGACGTTGGCGTAGGCGCCAGTATCCACATCGGCGCTGAAGGTTGAGACCGGCGCCTCGGCCACGCTGTGGACGGGGTTGTCCGCCAGCGTCTGGTATTGCTCTCGCTGTTCATCCCGATACCCCGACGGAAACGACTCAGGCGCCAAACTCGCAACCGGCGCCGGGCGTACACTGCGTTTGGCCATCGACGTATCCGCCATGGCCGCTTCGCTGCGTACCACCCCCGCCGTCTTCATCTCGTTTTGAGCTGGTGGCGACTCTTGCGCGGAATCGGGTGTGGAGGAAACGCCGCAACCGGCAATGGCCAGCAGCAACCCGGTGGTGAAACCCTGGGCGGCCGGGCGGAGAAAATGCAGAGGAAGGGACATGGGGGCTGACCTCAAGAGGAAAATGATCCATTCATCCTCTGAGACGAGCCCCCGTTCAGGTTCGGGTTAAACCGGCTGAAAATTAATGTCAGCGGTGGTAACGGCGCACCACGCTGCTGTTCCTGAGCACATGACCTTTGATTTTTTCCAGCAGTTGCGCGCGTGTCAGACCGGCAGGCAAGGCGTCGGGCGCGAGGTCCAGCGCATACAGCTGAATAATGTAGTGATGCGCGCTGTCGCCAACCGGCGGGCAAGGCCCGATATAACCCGTGGTGCCTTTGGTGTTGGTGCCACCGACACCCTCAAGGGCTGATTTTGCCCCGACACCGGCCGGGATCTGGTGGGTGGCGGCTTTGATGCCGTAATGCACCCAATGATCGACGCCCTGGCCCCTCTGACCATCCGGGTCGTGCATGACGATGGCATAACTCAGCGTCCCCGCCGGCCCGGTGTTCCAGTTCAGCGCCGGTGACGCATTGTGTCCGCCACAACCCGGCGCATCGCTGGCAGCCGCCGAGGTAAACAGCCGGTCATCCGTGACACCGGGGATGTTCAGGGTGAAACGTTCCTGGGCCTGCGCCGGAAATTGCACACAAAGGGCGACTGCAACGGCCGCCAGCCAAGGGTTCAGAGAGGTCAATCGGGTCATTCCGGAGCACCTTGTGCGGATAGGGCCGTCGTCGGCTTGCGAACTATAGCTGTACCGTTCGTGCGGTGGCAGTGGGAATTGGCTGAACCTCGCGTAAAGCGCCAAACTCTTAAGTGAAACGTTTGTCAGGAGAGCCGTCATGGCACTGCACCGCGTTGCGCATTTCGCCGATGTGTCCGAAAACCGGGGCCTTGAGGTCCGGATTGCAGACACCAAAATTGTTTTGTTGCGAGTGGGCGATCAATTACGCGCCTATCAGGGCGAATGCCCGCATGCCGGGGCACCGCTGGCGGAAGGTGCGCTGTGCCATGGACGCTTGATCTGCCCGTGGCACAAAGCGGCGTATCGGATTGAGGACGGGGCATTGTGCGAACCACCGGCTCTGGACAGTCTCAAGCGCTATCCGCTGGAAGTACGCGATGGCGAGATCTGGGTCGACGACCAGCCATTAGCCGATGCTCATACACCGCCGGCTGACGACGAGCGAACATTTGTCATCGTCGGTGCCGGGGCGGCCGGTACGGCGTGTGCGGCAGCGCTGCGGGAAAAGGGCTTCGGCGGCCAAGTGCTGCTGATCGACCGCGAAGTCGACGCCGGCTACGACCGCACCGTCCTGAGCAAATTTGTCATTGCCGGGGAAATGCCTCCCGAAGAAGTCCCTCCGCTAAGGGATGACGCGTTTTATCGCGACCAGCGAATCGAACGCATCAGCGGTGAAGTCGCCAGCCTGGATTCGTCGAGCAAAACCCTGCGGCTGACTGATGGGCGATCGCTGACCTATGACGCCGCGCTGCTTGCCACGGGCGGCACCCCCAATCCGCTCACCCTGCAGGGCTCCGATTTGCCGCAAGTGTTCCTGTTGCGTTCAAAAGAGCAGGCGCGGCAGATTCTGCAGGCGGCAAAGCCCGGCCAGCGAGCGGTGATCATCGGCGACAGCTTTATAGCCTTGGAGTCCGCTTCAGCCCTGCGTGCATGCGGGTTGGACGTGACTGTCGTAGCCCGGCATGCCATCCCCTTCGCCACACAATTTGGCGAAACCGTCGGCAAGTCGATCCGCGCGTTGTATGTGGCCAATGGCGTGGTGTTTCACACCGAAGGCGAAGCCTCCTATATAGAAGGAACGGAAAACGTCGAAGCGGTGTGCCTGGACAACGGCGAACGCCTGCCGGCGGATCTGGTGCTGGCCGCCATCGGCGTCACTCCCGCAACCGATCCGTTTACCGATTTGCCCAAGGAAAAAGACCGCTCGCTGAAGGTCGACAGCGCCATGCGCGTCACCGACGGGGTGTGGGCAGTCGGCGATATCGCGACCTTCCCGCTCAACGGCCAGCCTCAGCGTATCGAGCATTGGCGCCTGGCTCAGCAACAGGCGCGGATCGCCGCCGCGAATATGCTGGGCGCTGACGAGCATTACCTCGACGTACCGTATTTCTGGACCTGGCACTTCGGCAAGAACTACGACTATCTCGGCCATGCTGAAGCCTGGGACGAAGTCGAGTTCAAGGGTGATCCCTACCATCCACCCTTTATAGGCCTGTTCGGCAAGAACGGCGTGGTGGCGGCCGCGGTTGCCTGCGACGAGCAACGGACCATGGCGCTGCTAGCCGAAAGGATGAAGCAACCGCTGTCAGTGGACGAAGCGTGGCAACTGATTCGGGACATTGGTTAGCTGGACAGCAAAACGCCCGACCTCTGCATGCAACAAAAGCCGGGCGTTGTTTTTAACACCAGGTTTTATTCCTGGACTTCGCCACCGCCACCGATTTTGCTCATCACGAAGCCTGCAAACTCTTCAACGGTCATCTTCTGGCCATTGAATACCACCTGATTGTTGGCGTAGTGAAACTTGCTGACGATGTTGTTGCCGTCCAGTGTGGCGAATTGTGAACCGACCGCCATGCTGCCGAACATGTCGGCCGTCGCGGTCGCCTGGTCGGCGATGAGCTTGGCGTCGGTCTGACCATCAAGCTGGCTTTGAACCGTGAACACGTCGACGAGCATTGGCTTGGACACTTGAACATTGATATCCAGCAGTGCAATCAACTGTTGGGTCAGTTGATCGGGCGGCAGGTCCATGGTCGGTGGTTTGGTCAGGTCGAGCACCAGGTTGGCGCGGCTTTCGCCATTGGTGGTGTTGAACGACAGGTTTTCCAACGCCACCTGCGGGCCGGCCGCCAGCAGTTTTTCGAGGCCGGTTTTCACCTGCGCCTCTTCGGCCGGGGTCAAGACCAGTTCTGGAGACGGCTGACCGGCAGCAGCGGCTTCGGCGGCGGCTTTCTCGTAGGGCTGCAGTTTGGTCTGGTAGACCTGCATCAGCGACATGGTCGCCGGGATATCGAGGTTTTTCAGGCTCATGGCCATTTGCGCGGAACCGACCGCCTTGCCGTTCACCGACACTTCACCCACTTTGTAATCGGCACGCCCCGAAGCGCTGGTGCCCGATTCCTCCGTCTGGTTTTTCATTTCAAACTTCTTCAAACCCAGCACTGATTGCTTGGGCCCGAAGGTGGATTTGCTGTCGGTCAGCTCGAGGGTGTTCTCGCCGGTGTAGTAGCCATAAGTGCTTTTTACCAAGTTACTGGCCATGGTCAGGCCATTGAGCTCGACCTTCACCGGGGTTTGATCTTCAGCCACGGTGGTCAGCGTCAGACTGTCCATGTAGCCGTTGGCCTTGACCTTCTGGGCCTGGGCGCTGGCGGCGACTTCGAGGTTCAGACCGGAGAATTTCAGGTTGGATTTTTCATCCAGCGCGACGTCCAGTGGCAAGAATTCGAGAGTGCCGTTGGTGGCGTTGTCGTAACCGATGTTGACCACGCCGGTGAGCGGCGATTTGTCTTTGGCCGCAGCAAACCATTTCTCGGTGAGCGGGGTACGTTCCAGTTCGTAGTGACTGGTGGCCATGACCGGCAACAATTTCAGCGAGATCAGGCGCGAGAACGGCAGCGGGCCATGTTCGATGTGGTCGACGAAGAGCAATTCAACCGGGGATTCACCGAACATCTCGCCTTCGCCCTTGAGGCGGTAGTGCGCGGTGCTGCTGAATACATGACGCTCAAGCGAAACCAGTTCCAGCGAGGCCGTGCCATTGGAACCGACCAGCGCGGCCTTCAGCTCTTTGTTGGCATCGGCGATAGAGGTATTCAACACGCCTTCGATTTTGGTCCCGGTGTACCAGGCACCGCCTGCGCTGATTGCACCGATGGCAAGGACGATTCCAAGAAGCACGCCTGCTGATTTATTCATGAATGACCCAGTCAATGTCCGTTGTTTGAAGGTGTCGTCGTCTTCCCTGAACCCTTGAGGGGTTGCGGCTCGACTCCGCTAAAAGTGGGGTGGAGATTAGCACTAGGCGCATCGGGCGGCCCAATGTTTAAAGGTTAAAGAGTGTCTATGGACTGCGCCGGGGGCGTGAGGGTTTCGGCGGATATAAAATCGCCATCGCGAGCAGGCTCACTCCTACAAAGGTTGTGTGTCATCCACGGCCCCCTTTCAGGAGTAAGCCTGCTCGCGATGGCGTCAATCCAGCCAGTACAAATCAGGAATACTGCACTTCCATCTCATCCAGCTGATGATCAAAGCTCTTGAGCCGTGCCGTCCACGTATACACCAGCACCTCAAAGTCCCGGTTGATCACCGCCCCGCCGGTCACTTCCGAGCGCGGATCACAAACGTCCAGCTGATAACGCTCCCGCGCCATCTTGGTAGCGACGTCCGACAGCTCGCGGGCATTGTTGAGCCAGTGCCAGCCGTCCTCCTCGGACACCTGTTTGTCCAGCGCCAGGCATTGCTTCTTCAAGGTTTCGAGGCTTTTTTCCAGCGGTGTGCCGGTGAGCTCGCCCATGACTTCCTGGAACGTGCGCCCCGGTTGCCAGTAGCTGCCCCAAAAATATTGGTCAAACACCGTTTCGACACGACGCAGCGCCACCTTGGTGTCCCAGATCAGCACCAGGGTCTTGCCTTGTTCGAGTTGTCTTTTTTTGATGCGCTGACCCTGGATGGAAGCCCAGGCCACCACCACGATTGCCATCACGGCAATGAGCGCAGTAGCGCTGTCGAGAAACACCAGCGCCTTGTCGATCTGGTGGGCCAGCATGATGCCGTAGAAATAGGTGGCCGACAGCAAAACCAACGCTGCAATAGCGCACCAAAAGCCAGGAGCATAAGGGTTTTTCATTATTTTTAATCCCCATGACCAACGCGAGCTTGATCGATGAAGTCGCCGCGCGACTCCATCAAATCAAAGCATAGCAACGGCCTCAGGGTTTGCTGGTGTTCGTGCCTTGCGTTCGTCCGCTTTCCCAACCGCCGCCCAAAGCGAGGAACAAATCGATCTGGCTGGCGGCAACCTGGGTGTTGGCAGCGGCCAGTTGCGCCGTGACATCCGTGTAGGTGCGGGTCGCTTGCAGGTCCGCCAGGAATGATTCGCGCCCGGCCTGGAAGAAGCGATGCGTCTGGTCCGCTGCCAGTCTTGCCGATTGCTCGGCATCTGCCAGGGCGTCACGACGTTGCAACAACGCGGCGTACTGGGCCAGGCTGGTCTGGGTTTCGCGAATGGCGTTGAGCACCACTCCATCGAAATGCGCCAGCGTCGCCTGGGTCACCGCTTCGGCTTCGCGGATGCGTGCCCGGGCGCCGTTGGTCGGCACGTTCCAGGTCAGCGACGGACCAAAGCCCCAACGGTTGGTGGACGGGTCGCCGAGATCGTCGAGGATACCGACGGTGCCAATGGTCGCGCCGATGCTGATGTTCGGGTACAGCTCACCCGTGGCGACGCCAATCCCGGCCGTCGCAGTCGCCAGCCGGCGCTCGGCCTGCCGCACATCGGGACGACGCCTGAGCAAGGCGGCGCCATCGCCCACCGGAATCAATTGCGCGATTTTCGGCAACTCGTCGCAGGTGGCGGTGCCGGCCGGCAGTTGATCCACTGGCTTGGCCAGCAACATCGACAGGCGATACAGCCCTGCCTGACGCGAGGCCTCATAGCGCGGCATGTCGGCGCGCAGGGATTTGAACTGGGTTTGCGAACGGGTGACTTGGGTTTCGTCGCCACGGCCGGCATCGCGCAGGCGCTGTATCAGGGTGGTGCTCTGGGCCTGCAGGTCGAGGGAGTGCTGGGCAATCTCGCGCTCCTCATTGGCCGCGCACACCTGGGTGTAGGCTCGGACGACGTCGGCCACCACGGTGATGCGAGCCGTATCGGCCGCTGCCTGTGCCGCATCGGCGTTGGCCTTGGCCGCTTCGATGCCGCGCTGCAATGTGCCAAACAGATCGAACTGGTACGACGCGCTGATGCCGATATCACCGACGTTGGCCACCGGCACTTTTTCCGGAAGCAGGAACGCTTGGCCAGACTCCTGCAATCGCTGGGCGCCCATCTTCACACCGCCGCTCCAGCCACCCGCCGCTTCTGCCTCATCGACCTGAGCCCGGGACCGCGACAGACTGGCCGCCGCAACGCGCAAATCGGTATTGGTCGCCATGGCCTGTTGCACCAACTGGTCGAGTCTAGGGTCCTTGTACAGGCGCCACCAATCGACCGGCACCGGTGCGGACACCACCGTTTTGCCGTCGACCGCCAGATCGCCCTGCAAATCGGGTCGATGGACAGCCGCTTCGTCGGGCAAATGGTAATCCGGGCCAACCACCTGACAGGCCGACAGCAGCAAACCTAACCCGGCAACCGCCAAACCCGACGCCTTGCTCATTTCGCCGGCTCCTGCGGTTGATCGTCGAGGATCGACACGGTCGCGGTTCGCCCGGCGATCATGCGGAAATCTGCCGGTACATCGTCAAAGACAATCCGCACCGGAATCCGCTGTGCCAGGCGCACCCAGCTGAATGCCGGGTTGACGTTGGGCAGCAGGTTGTTGCCGATCGTACGGTCGCGATCTTCGATGCCGGCGACGATGCTTTCCACATGACCGCGCAACCGCGCACGGTCGCCGATCACCCGGATGTCGACGCTTTGGCCGACATGAATGCCGTTCAGTTTGGTTTCTTCGAAATAACCGTCGATGTGGAATGAATTGCTGTCGACGACCGACAACACCGGCCGACCGGCTGTCACGAATTCCTGCGCACGCGGTGCACGGTCGTTGACGTAGCCGTCGACCGGGCTGCGGATGGTCGAACGGTCGAGGTTCAACTGGGCGCTGTCCACCGCCACTTGCGCTTCCATCAACGCCACTTCGGCGCGAGCGACCCGGGACTGACTTTCTTCCAGCTGCTCGCCCGGCACCAGATTGCCCAGGCCACGGTTACGCTTGGCTTCGCGTTGCGCCTGAGCCAGGGTTTCCTGACGGTCGGCGACCGCCGCTTTGGCCTGGCGCAGGGCCAGTTTGAAACGGTCCTGATCGATGCTGAACAACACCTGGCCGCGTTTCACCAATTGGTTGTCGCGCACGTCCACTTGCTGAATCAGCCCGGACACATCCGGAGCGATTTGCACGATGTCGGCACGGATATGCCCGTCGCGGGTCCACGGCGCAAACATGTAATACATCACCATGCGCCAGACCACGACGACGGCAAAGGTCACGATCAACAGGGTCAGCATCACGCGACCCAGGGTTAAAAAAGGTTTTTTCATGTCATCAGGTATCGACTGAGTGAGTCCACGGCGCCGAGCAGCAAAGCGTAGAGGGCCACGTTGAACAATGCCCGGTGCCAGACCAGACGGTAAAAGTGCAAGCGCATCAACACCCCGTGCACCAACAGAAACAACACATACGTAATGCCCATCAATACCAGCAGCGTGGGCAGAAACACCCCGCTGATGTCCACATCACCGATCATAAAGGCGCTCCATCGATGCCATGGGGCAGCGGTTCTTCGAGTTCGCCCGAGCTTACGAATTCCACGCCCGGCAACAACGCCAAGCGCAGGCCGCTCAGGGCGTGCAACAAATTCAGACGGGCATCCTCATCACAATTCGTGTCCAGTGCCCGGCGGGCGCGGTCGAGGGTCATCAGCAACGGACCGGGGGCCGGCAGACGCTCATCCGCCTTCAGGCAGGCCCTGAAATACTCACCGACTTCCGCTACCACCTGATGCAGCAGCGCGCGCGGTACACCGTCCACTCGCGGGGTGTAAGCCAGCAGATCGAGCACGTTCAGCGCCACACGCACCTCACGCAACGCAATGCCGGTGTCCTGGCCAGTCATGGCCAGACGCGGCAAGTGCTGCATCAGACGATCAAGCACGTGTACGCCCAATTGCCGGTGTTCGGCCAGATTCGCCGGTTTGCTGAGATTGACGATGTCGCGCCAACTGAAGCGGGTCAGCCGCTTGGCTGCCAGTTCTGCACCAAACGGCCGGGCGATCAGGGTCCAGATGAAGGCAAACAATAGCCCGATGGGGCCGGCCAGGTTGGAGTTGGCGAAACTGAGGAAATCCGCATCGTAGGCGCCCTGAATACTGATAAACGACGAGGTGTTGACGAGGGTCAGGAGCATGCCCAGGTAAAACTGCGGCTTGACCGTCAGGGTGCCGATGCAGATAAACGGCACGGCAAACGCCAGCACCAGCATCGGGAAATCGTGCAGGTTGGGCAGCACCAGAAACAGGTACAGACTGGCCAGCACCACCGACATCGCGGTCCAGAAGAAGAACCGGTAAATCTGCGGCGCCGGGTCATCCATCGAGGCGAAAAAGCTGCACGACACGGCGGCCAGAATCACCGCCGAGCCTCCATCGGTCCAGCCGAGCAGAATCCACAGCACTGAGGCAACGATGATCGCGGTGACCGTCGAAGCCGCCGAGTAGAGCATCAGCCCACGGTCGAGAAACGGTGACAGGCGACCGAGGCGCCAGTGGCGATACACGGCGCGCCAGCTGTTCGGGCTTTCGCACTGGATGGCGTATTGCAGGCTGCGGCAGTCTTGCCACACGTCGATCCACTCGCCGAGGCGATACAACGCGTTGGAGAACAGCAGTTGTTTGCGATCGTTCAGGGCTTCGGCGGACGGTTGCAACACTTCAAGCTGATCCTTCAGCGCCTGCCAGCGTGCGAGGTCAGCGTCTTTGTGATTGAGCCATTCGGTGGTGGCCGCCAGTAACGGTGCGAATTTTTCCACCAGCTCGGGCGTGCGCCGCTCAAGGGCATACAGCGCGTCGTCGAGGGCATCGATCACCGGCAACAAGTGAATCATCCGCCCACGCAGTTCCTTGGTGTTGCGCACGGTTTGCCGGTGCGCGCCCTCGTGTGGCAATTGGCCGATCATCAACTCCAAAGTGTTGAAGGTCGTGACCATGGCGGAGCGCAGCGCGCTGACTTCGTCCGGCTGCACCTGACGGCTGAGGAAACGCAGGCTATAGGTGGAGGCATCGGCAAACCACTTGCTCACCGCATCGTTGAACACCGGCGCCAGCCTTCGAGGCCAGAACATGGCACCGACCACCGCCGCCACGGCAATGCCGAGGAAGATTTCCTCAGTGCGCGCTTCCGCCACGTCCCAGACCCCCAGCGGGTTGTTCACCACCGGCAGGGCGATCAGCGGCAAGGTGTAACCGGCCAGCATCAAGGCGTAGTTATTGGCGGTACGCAGGTGCAAGGACAAGAACAGCAGCGTCCCGGTCCACAGCGCGATGACCACCACCAATACGTAGGGACTCTGGACAAACATCGGCACGAAAAGAACCGCTGCCGCCGCACCGAAAAAGGTCCCGATGGCGCGGTAGAGCGCCTTGGAACTGGTAGGGCCGACAAACGGGCTGGACACGATGTAGACCGTGGCCATCGCCCAATACGGACGCGGCATTTGCATGAGCAGGGCGATGTACAACGCAATCATCGAGGCGGCAAAAGTACGCACGCCGTAGAACCAGTCTCGCGCCGCGGGCATACCGCTGAAAAATCCGCTCAAGGGTTGACCACCGACGGCGCGTTCGCCGCTTCAAAGGCTTTCAGTACCCGAAGCGTAGCTTCCAGATCGCTTTGGTCGATGCCTTCAAGCACTTCATGGCGCAAACGCACCAGCTCGATTTCGACGGCCTGCACCAATTCGCGACCGGTGGCGGTCAGGCTCAGGCACTTGGCGCGTCGGTCATGAGCGTCTTCCGTCCGGCAGACGTAGCCCGAATGACACAACTGATCGAGCAAACGCACCAGAGACGGACTCTCCATCCCCGCCGCCTGTGCCACCGTCACCTGACGCACACCCTCGCCCAAGCGCCCGATCATCAACAACGGGACGGCGCAGGCTTCGGAGATTCCATAGTTGACCAGCGTGGTCTGGCAAATCTTCCGCCAGTGCCTGGCGGCCACCACCATGGAGCTGCTGATGTTCATCTGGAGAGCGTCGAGGTTCTTCGGCACGAGGGAAAACACACACTGTTAGTTTGCTAACTATCAATATCGCATTTGGGGGGAAAGGTGGTCAAGTTTTGAAACAAATTGGTCTATTAACGGCTTATGGACAACCTGAAAAAACATAAACTCTTGCTCCCCTACACACCCCGCCCCTTCCTCAACAACACATCCAACTGATCCACCACCTCCGCCCAATCCGCATCATCCAAAATATCGTCACGCAAAAACTGCGCCTGGCTCCTGCTCCAGAAAAACGCATCTGCAAGGTGCAGTTCGGGCTTGAGCGGTGAGTGGGTGGCGATGAATTTATCGATGCTCTCGGCGTCATCCGCCAGGCCGAGTTGTTTGAACAGGTTGGGTAAGGTATGGGTTGGGGATTCCATGTCGGGTTCCTTGAGACATTAAAAATCAATCGCGAGCAGGCTCGCTCTTACATAAATACCCGGTCAAAGGGTGGGAGCGAGCCTGCTCCGGGCGGCGTTCCGTAGATGGCGGTATCACTTAAAACACAGCACTCACTGACTCAATTCCCGCACCTCGGCATGCGGCACCATTTTCAGGAACTGCGGCATGTCCATGTGCAGCAGGTTGATGTGGTTGCCGGCTTCCAGATAGATGTCTTTCTGCCGGGTTACCAACGGGTCGATGACCACATCCAGCCCATAGGCTTCACCCAGCGCCGGCACGGCACCGCGTTCGCAATCATCGAACAGGTGCGGCAGATTGCTTTCCCGCGAAACCTGCCATTCACCGCTGCTACGGACTTTGCTCAGGTCCAGGTGACGACTGGCAGGCAGCACGGCCATCAGGTAATGCCCATGGTGATCGTCGAGGATGACCGACTTGGCCACCCGTTCGGCCGGAACGCCCGCGAGCCGCGCCGTCTCAAGGCTGCTGGCCGAATGGGGATGGGTGACGATGTCATATTCGCAGTGAGCCGTTTCCAGGCTTTTCTGCACGGTTCTTGCCATACGCATGATGCACCTCGGTGTCCGCAACAATGGGGAGCGGACGGTGGTTGATGCTTTTCTTCGTACTGAAAGTCTAGGCCTGCCGGTGCGTTCCGGCGGGAAATCCGCTCATCGGACGCCAGCGTAAAGTGAGCAGAATTCAGATAGGCCAAGGCTCAACTAAACTGTATGCAGAGCCACCTGATGACTCTCGCGGAGGGTCACGTGAATATTCGTTGCTGTGCCGTTGCGCTGCTGTTGGCGTTGAGCGGATCGGTGTTCGCCGCCGAAACCGTTGTGTTGCTCACACCAAACCCCATCGGGATCTGGTTGATTACCTTCGGCATCGCCTTTCTGATCGCCGAGGCCGCGTTGCCCAACTACGGTGTGGTCGGTTTGGGCGGCATTGTGATGTTCGTGATCGGTGCAGTGATTCTGACCAATACCGAAATACCTGTTCCCTTGATGATCGGCCTGGGGCTGGTGAGTGCCCTGTTGCTGATTTTCTTGCTGATCCGCGCCCTGAAAACCCGACCACGGCGCAACGTCAGCGGCGATGCCGAACTGCTGGGCAGCGTAACGCCGGTCCTGTCGTTGCTGCCCGACAATGCCTGCAACGGCTGGGTGCATCTGCAAGGGGAGCGCTGGCAGGTTTCAAGCCCGACACCGCTGCAGCCGGGGCAACACGTCCGGGTGGTGGCGCGCAAAGGATTACTGTTGCAAGTGGCCGCGGCTGATGCGGCGCCGGTTGGAGAATAGACATGGGCCTGCAAGTAGGTTTCGCCGCACTGCTGCTATTGGTGATTGCACTGGCGGGGGCGACCTTCCGCATCCTGCGCGAATACGAGCGCGGCGTGGTGTTCCAGCTTGGACGCTTCTGGCAGGTCAAGGGGCCCGGTTTGATCCTGCTGATCCCGGTGGTCCAGCAAATGGTCCGTGTCGACCTGCGAACCATCGTCCTCGACGTTCCCCCACAAGACGTGATCACTCGCGACAACGTCTCGGTCAAGGTCAACGCGGTGCTGTATTTCCGTGTGCTCGATCCACAGAAAGCGATTATCCAGGTCGAAGACTTTCTGGCAGCCACCAGCCAACTGGCACAGACCACCCTGCGGGCTGTGCTGGGTAAACATGAGCTCGATGAACTGCTGGCCGAGCGCGAACGGCTGAACATCGACATCCAGCAAGTGCTCGACGCCCAGACCGATGCCTGGGGCATCAAGGTCGCCAATGTCGAGATCAAACACGTGGACCTCAATGAATCGATGGTCCGCGCCATCGCCAAACAGGCCGAAGCCGAACGGGAACGCCGGGCCAAAGTGATCCACGCCGAAGGTGAATTACAGGCCTCGGAAAAACTCATGCAGGCCGCGGAAATGCTCGGCCGTCAGCCTGGGGCCATGCAGTTGCGTTACATGCAGACGCTGAGCTCGATTGCCGGGGACAAGAGCTCGACCATTGTCTTCCCGCTGCCAATTGAACTGCTCAAGGGGATGGCGGATTTGTCGTCAAAGCCTTGATAACAAGACTTTCAATGCAGCACAAACAAGCGCGCATTAGCCCCGCCCGCCTGGGTAATGCCGGCGCTCTTCCAGCCCACGGGCAGCGGTGCGAACTCGTCCGGCACACCGACGGTGCCGATCAGCCACACCCGACCGGTGCCCTTGGGCAAGCTGTCGAGGCGGTCCAGATAAATGTCCTGGGTGACCAGCGTGCCGAATCCATACGCATTTGGCCGGCTCGACCCGCCATTGGCCAGCGGCGGGGTGTACAGCAACGGTTTAGCGTCGGTGCGGTTGTAATAAACGTAGGCGAGGTACCAGAGCATATCGCTGGTGACAATCTGGTCGCCGGCAACGAAGTGCTGGTTAACGTAATCGACCATCACGTTGATCTGATCGTGGGTATCGACCGTGGCGTTGTTTTTCAAGCCGACCAGTTCGACGCCGACAAACAACACCAGCACCGCCAGCGCCAGCACTCGAAAGCCTGAATACAGGCGATCAATGGCTAACGCGACAATCAGCGGCAACCCCAGTGCATAGGCCGTCAGGTAACGCTCGATGAACACCGGCGAGATAAACGACACGCCGAACACCAACAACATCGGCAACGCCGTATAGATCACCAGCAAGATACTGCCGCGAATGACGCTGCGGTCCCGTGCCAGCGCCACGCCAGCAATCGCCAGCAACGCCAGCGGCAGCGCGATAAAAATCAGCGTCGGCAGGTTTTCACCATCGTCCTGGGTCAGCAACGACCAGATCATCGACGGCAATGAGCCGAACGTGACCGGCAGCTCCCATCCCACATCACCATTGGCTTTGAGCAGATCCATGTGCTGGATCAGATCAATCAGGTTGGGCACCCAAGGCAGGTAGATCAGCACGATTGCCACGTTCGCCAGCCACCAACCGGGGCGTTGAATGGTGCGCAAGCGATAGTCCGGCAGGACACGAATCAATCCCAGATACAGCCAGTGACACACTACGCACAGGGCGGTGAAGTAATGGGTATAGAACGCTGCGCTCATCAGCAGCACATACGCCACCAGATAGCGTGTACGCCGGGGATACCTGATCCAGTAGACCAGCGCAATCGTCGCGCCGATCAGCCACAGGCCCAGCAGCGAGTACATCCGCACTTCCTGGCTATAACGCACCGCCGTCGGCAACAGCGCCAGGAGAAAACCGGCCAGCAACGCAGCACGCCGGGTGGCGATCAAGTCCACCAACCAGACGCCGAGCCATACCGTGACGATCCCGGGCAGAGCACTCAGACAGCGAATCGAAAAAATGCCGTCGCCGAACACCTCGATCCAGCCATGCAGCAGCATGAAATACAGCGGCGGGTGCACGTCATGGGCGGCATGCACCCATATTTCAGCCAATGAGTAGTGGCTCATCAGCAGGCTTGACCCTTCGTCGCCCCAAATGGCCGCCGCCGTCAGGTCGTAGAAACGCACCAAGGCAGCCAACGCCAGGATCGGTAACAGCCGATGCTCCTGCGCCCACCGCAACCAACGCTGCACCACCGCCCAGCCGCCGGGCACCGCGTGCGGATCCTGGGTGCCGCCAAGCGAAGTTTCTCTGCGCGCTTCCATTGCCTCCCCCTGCAACCGGCCCGACATCACGAAGCCTATGGATCACTTTAAGGCGGCGCAGGTTCTTCGTCGATGCTGGCTTTGCGACCAGTGACCTCTGCTATTCGCTTCGTTGGCCGTCAGGGTGAAGAAACCGGCATCTGCCGGTATTTTTTTGATTTACAGAGCGAATCAACGCTTCACCGACTCCGCCAACGGATACACCGACTCCCATCCCCCGCCCAACGCCTTGTACAACCCGACCATCGCCAGCGATACACCGGTCGAACTCTCCACAAATTGCTCCTGCGTCGCCAGTAATGCACCTTGCACTGTCAGCACATTAACGAAGTCCACCACGCCTTCCGTGTATTGCTGCTGCGCAGTGCGCAGGGCGATCTGGTTTTGGCGGACGGCTTCGGCGAGGCTGTCGCGGCGCAATTGGCTGGCGTTGTAGGCGGTCAGTTGATCGTCGATTTCATGCCAGGCGCGCAGCACGGTTTGCTGGTAGGCAATGGCGGCCTCCTGTTGCTGGGCTTCACGCAGGTTCAGCACGCCGCGCAGGCGACCGCCATCAAACAGCGGCAAGCTGAATTGCGGGCCGATGCCGAATGAACGCGAGCCCCACGAACCAAAATCGCTGAGCTGCATGGCTTGCGACCCGATATTGCCCGACAGCGTAATCCGCGGGTAGAAGTTACCCTTGGCCACGCCGATATCTGCGGTAGCAGCATGCAGTTGCGCTTCAGCCTGGCGAATATCCGGACGCCGTTCGGCCAGTTGCGATGGCAGCCCGATCGCGACCTGACGCGGGGTTTGCGGTACGGCCGCGCCTGTGGATAACTCGGCGTGCAGCGCTTGCGGCGGTTCTCCCATCAGCAAGCTCAAGGCGTTGATCAGTTGCGACTGCCGCTGCTCCAGCGCAGGCAGCCGCGATTCGATGGCGGCGACTTGGGCGGCGGCCTCGGCGACGTCCAGGTCGGTGGCAACGCCGTCAGCCAGACGCAATTGCGAGAGTTTCAAACTGTGGCGGGCGACCTCGAGGTTCTGCTCGGTGACGGCCCGAGTGCTTTGGACGCCGCGCAGTTGAATGTAGTCCTGAGCGGTTTCCGCCAACACCGATAACAACACACCCCGACGATCGTTTTCGGCCACCTCAAGCGTAGCGTCGGCAGCTTCGGTTTCGCGGCGCACGCGCCCCCAGAAATCCAGCTCCCAGGACGCGGAGAAGCCGGCGTCCCACAAGTTGAATGCCGAATCACCGTTGTGACCCGAGGGATCGTTCAAGCCTTCGCCGCTGTTGCGTTTGCGTCCATAACTGCCAGTCGCTGCGGTTGAGGGGTAACGGTTGGCGGTGATCACCTGGCGCGCGGCGCGGCTTTGCTGCAAGCGGCTGCTGGCGAGTTTCAGGTCGAGGTTGTCAGTCAAGGCGCGCTGGGTCAGGGACGAAAGTTTTGGGTCGTTGAAGACCTCCCACCAGTGTTCGTTCATGTCGGCAGTGATCGCTTCACTGGCGGCGGGTTTGGCGGGTTTTGACCACTCGATGATTTGTCGGGCTTGAGGTTTCTGGAAGTCGGGGCCGACGGTGCAGGCCGACAGGCTCATGATCAGCAAGGTGCAAAAGGTCAGTTGAGGCCACCGGCCTCTTCGCGAGCAAGCTCGCTTCCACAGGGGATCTCCTTTGGTGCACAGATCCCATGTGGGAGCGAGCTGGCTCGCGATGACGTCTGCCCGGCCAACAAAAATCTTCATCGCTTGGCCACCTCATGAGACACCGCACTCGCCGTATCAATACTCGCCTCCACCGACATCCCCACGCGCAACCGCGAAGCCAATGCCTGTCCAGGTTCCAGGACGATTTTCACCGGAATCCGCTGCACCACCTTGGTGAAGTTTCCCGTAGCGTTGTCCGGTTTGATCGAGGCAAACGTCACGCCCGTCGCCGGAGCGATGCTCTCGACGCGACCGATCAGCGCCTCACCGCCGAGACTGTCGACCCGCACCTGCACGTCCTGCCCAGGCTGAACGTTGGCCAGTTGCGTCTCTTGAAAGTTGGCCACTACGTAAGCCTGCGCCAGCGGCACCACCGCCAGTATCTTGCTACCCGGCGTCACATAAGCGCCGACTCGCACGGCGCGCTCGCCGACCATGCCGTCCTGTGGTGCCACGATGCGCGTGTAAGACAGTTCATAGCTGGCGATTTCCAGCGCGGCTTGCGCCCGTTTCAGTCCGCCTTGCGCCGCATCGCGCTGGGCGGTCAGGATGTCCACTTGCTTGCGCTCCGCCGCCAGCACCGCCATCGCGTTGGCCAACCGCGCATTGGCCTGATCGATGCGCGTGCGCGCTTGCTGAGCATTCTGCACCGTGCCAGCCCCGACGCCGGCCAGGTGGTCGTAGCGATTCAACTCATGCTCGGCGAAAGCCATTTCAGCCTTGGCCGACACCACCGAGGCTTGAGCCTGAGCGATCACTGAGACTTGGCGCTCAAGGGTCGCGCGGGCATTTTGCAGCTGCGCCCTGGCTACCAGGGTTTCGGCGTCCGCCGCCTGGGCCGCGGCGCGCAGATCACGATCGTCGATCAGTGCCAGCAACTGCCCGGCCTTGACCTGCTGGTTGTCTTCCACCAGCACCTCCTTGATAAACCCGGCCACGCGCGGGACCACCAGCGTGAAGTCCGCCGAGACAAACGCGTCGTTGGTTTTTTGCTGCGTGCGCTGACCGAAAAGGCCGGGTGTCAGCAGACAAATCAGCACACCGACCGCCACCACTACGGCGACACCGACAGCTATTTTTTGCTTGGTTTGAGTCGTCATAAAAACCTTCTGTTTCAGTGAAGCGTTCAAGTCGGCGCGCGCGGTGGATACATCCGCGTCGGCAGCCAGAAAATCAGCAGGATCAACGCCAGCGCGACGCCCGCCATGCACAGGTAAAGATCGGAAGACGTCAGCACCACGGCCTGCTCATGCAGGCGGTGGGCGAGGCCCGCGCTGTCGCGTTCGGCCAGGGGCGAGTTGCCGAGGTTGTCCACCAGCATCGTCGAGTGAAAATGCAGCCTGGCGGTGGTCAATGCCTCGATGACGCCGGTAGCAATCACCGCTGACAGGCCTTTCACGGTGTTGAACCAGGCCGAAGCGAATGGCCCTTCCATCGGCGAGATGCTGCCGGTCGCCAGCATCAGCAGCGGCAGGACTGCCATGGGCTGACCGAAGATCTGCAGCAGTTGCAGCGCGTAGAAATCGTCGCGAATCCACGCCGACGTCAGCTGCGCGCCATCGATGCACGACAGCGCCAACATGCTCAAACCCGCGCCCAGCACCCAGCGACAATCGACCCAGCGCAGGTTGCACAACGCCGCCACCAACGGCAGCGCAATCAATTGTGGCAACGCCGCCAACAGCGTGATCGGCGCCGTCTGCACGGGGCGATAACCCTGCACCTGAGCGAGATAAGAGGACGGAATGATGATCACCGCCAGCAACACCACCAGCACCCCGGCCAAGGTGAGCAAAGCAAACGAGAGGTTGCGGATGCCGAGCATCTGCATCTTGAAAAACGGCGTTGGTTGCGACCATTCATTGATCAGAAACAACACCAGCAACACCAGGCCACCGCCGAGCAATCCGCCGATCAGGCTCGACTCGAACCAGTCCAGCCGATTGCCTTGCAAGATGCCGATCACCAACATGCAGATCGCCGGAAAACCCAGCAGCAGACCGCGCCAGTTGAAGTGCTTGAAGCGCTCAAGGCGCAGCGGGTCCTGCGGCAAACCATAAGACACCGCTGCCAGCGCCAGCAGGCATGGCACGATGATTTGCCAAAACGTCCACTGCCAGCCGACATACTCGGTCCACAACCCGGCCAATGGCGTCCCGAGACCGGGCCCGAACGTGGCGGTCAATGCATAACCGGCCAGGCCATAGAGCTTCACATTGGCTGGCAGGAAGCGCAGTGCCACGGTCATCAGCATCGGCGGCAATGCACCGCCGGCCAGGCCTTGCAACGTACGCATGACCAGCAGGCTTTCGTAGTTCGGGGCGAACGGGCACAACAGCCCCAACAGCGTGAAGACGGCGATGGCGCAAAGGGTGAATCGCCGCAACGAGAACGTCACCGCGCACCACGGCGCAAACGCCATGGCCGCCACCGAGGTCGCGGTGTAGCTGGCAACCAGCCAGCTGCCTTCGTCGTAGCCGATGGCCAACGCGCCGCGAATGTCCGCCAGCGCCACCTTGGTCACCATCTCGTTCAGGCCCGACACCAGCACCGCCAGCAATACGCCCACCAGACCGATGATGATCCGCGGACCGAAGACCGGTGGCGTGACGGCGGCTGGAGGGGGCGCGGCGAGGGGGGCCGTGACTGTGAGAGAAGTCATTACAGCTTGCTCCGGGGGTTAAGTACCGGGGCATTTTAAAAAGCGTGGGGCCTGACGAAAACTGACTTATCGACAGGTTATAAGTGCGCTAGACGCAACAATACAAAAACTCCTTCTTGTGGGAGCGGCTTGCTGGCGAAGAGGACATTACATCCAACATCGACGCTGACTGACGCACCGCTTTCGCGAGCAAGGCCACTCCCACAGGGGATGAGGGTTGCTTCAGGTGAGTTGTGCGGCCTGCCACGTTTCGTCGCAGCAGGCTTTCAGGGTTTCACGCAGCCAGCGGTGAGCCGGGTCGTTGTCAAACCGTGGGTGCCAGGCCTGGGTCAGCATCAGGGTAGGCAGCGGAATCGGCAGGGTGAACGAGCGCAGTTTCAAGCCCAGGCGGCGGACGCTTAGCAACGCCTCCTTTGGCACCGGCAAAATCAGATTGGAATCCGGCAGCGCGAACATTGCCGCATGGAAGCTCGGCGCAATCACCGCCACCCGTCGCTCCAGCCCCAAAGCGTTGAGGGCCGTGTCGATCGGCCCGCGAGCAATGCCTCGGCGCGACATGCTGATATGGGAAAAGCCGGCGTAGCGGTCGGCGGTAATCTCGTCGTCGAACAGCGGATGGTCCTCGCGCACCAGACCGACGAAGTGCGTTGAGAACAGGTTTTGCACCTTCACTTCCGGCATGACGGGACGATTGTTGCTGACACTTAAATCAATCCGCCCCTCGCGCAGCGCTTCATCATCGCCATCGCCTTCCGGTACAAAGCGCAATTCACAGTGCGGCGCCCGGCGCTCCATAGTGTCGAACAGCTTGCCGCCATAGACGCCGACGAAAAAATCATTGGCGCGGATGCTGAACCGGCGGCGCAACGAACCGAGGTCCACCTCATCGGCTGAACGAAACAGCAAGGCAGCCTGCTCGACCACGTCGCGCACTTGTTCGCGCAGTTCCAGCGCCTTGGGCGTTGGCACCAGACCGCGACCGGCGCGCACCAGGATCGGATCGCCGATGGCTTCGCGTATGCGCGTCAGCGTTCGGCTCATGGCCGCCGGGCTGAGGTTCATC
Source organism: Pseudomonas sp. FBCC-B1667 (assembly GCF_059133255.1). Lineage (NCBI taxonomy): Bacteria > Pseudomonadati > Pseudomonadota > Gammaproteobacteria > Pseudomonadales > Pseudomonadaceae > Pseudomonas > Pseudomonas sp. FBCC-B1667. The sequence goes on from NZ_CP101437.1 coordinate 5,790,482, forward strand.
CGCCGCGCAGCGCCAACCACGCTGCCCTCGTCGAGCAAGGCGTCGAGGGCGACCAACAGGTTCATGTCTGGGAGTTGCATGCTGAGCACTCGTGACTGATCTGGATTGATTCAGACGCAATGCTAGCAAACATCCTTGGATTAGGTGGTGACAGGTCTGACGCCTTCGCGAGCAAGCCCGCTCCCACATTAGGTCAGCTGTGAACACAGGGTTTGTGCTCAGCCTAAATCCAGTGTGGGAGCGGGCTTGCTCGCGAAGGGGCCAATCCAGACACCACAAATCCTACCGCTGCATCCCCCACCGCTTAACGGTCACCCGCTCCAACGAATCAAACACCAGGTTCTCCACCAGCAATCCAATCAAGATCACCACCGCCAACCCGGCAAACACCTTGTCGGTATACAGCTCATTACGGTTCTGAAAGATGTACCACCCCAATCCGCCCTTGCCGCTGGTCGCACCAAACACCAACTCCGCAGCAATCAACGTACGCCAGGCAAAGGCCCAACCAATTTTCAACCCGGCAAGAATTGAAGGCAACGCCGCCGGAATCAGGATAAACAGCACAAACCGCATGCCCTTGAGCCCGTAATTACGCCCGGCCATGCGCAACGTTTCCGACACCCCGAGAAACCCGGCATAGGTGTTCAAGGCCAACGCCCACAGCACCGAATGCACCAACACAAAAATCAAACTGTTCTGCCCCAGGCCGAACCACAGCAGTGCCAACGGCAATAAGGCAATCGCCGGCAACGGGTTGAACATCGAGGTCAATGTGCTCAGCAGATCCCGACCGAACTGGGTCGACACCGCCAGCGTGGTCAAGGCAAACGCCAGGACGATGCCGATCAGGTAACCCTTGAGCAACACCACCAGCGAAATCCAGACCTTGCCCAACAATTCACCACTCAGCAGGCCGTCGTAGAGCGCGCTGGCGGTTTGCAGAAAGCTCGGCAGCAACAGGTCGTTGTTCTGCACACGGGCCACCACCTCCCACAACACAGCGAGCAAAATCAGGATCAGGCTTTTACGAATCCAAGCCTGTTGCCAGAGGCGCTGACCGAGGGGTAATTCACGCTCCAGCGGTACGCTGGTCAGCGGCTGCAAAACGGTTTCAAACTCTTCTCGTGCAGATGATAAATGGCTCATCAGGCACTCCTCTCAATGGCTCAATAAGCGATGCGAATGTCGGAGAAATCCAGCTCACGCTCGGCTTCTGGCGACTGGCCTTCATCGAACAACAATCGATGAATCCGGCGCGCCGATTCCTGAAACGCCACGCCGCCCAAGCTATGCAAATCGTATTGATGGCTGTGGACTTCCGCCCGCACCCGGCCCGGATGCGGCGACAACAGCAAAATGCGATTGCCCACCACCAGCGCCTCTTCGATGGAGTGCGTGACGAACAGCAGCGTGAAACGCACCTCTTCCCACAGCAGCAGCAATTCTTCCTGCATTTTGCGGCGGGTCAGCGCATCGAGCGCGGCGAAGGGTTCGTCCATCAGGAGGATTTTCGGTTGCATCGCCAAGGCGCGAGCGATGGCGACTCGCGCTTTCATGCCACCGGACAAGGTGTGCGGATAAGCGTCGGCAAACGCCGCCAGTCCGACTTTTTCGAGGTAGTGCAGCGCGCGCTCTTCAGCTTCTTTGCGCTTCAGGGTTTTGGACGCCAGCAGCGGAAACATGACGTTCTGTTTCACGGTTTTCCACGGCGGCAGTTGATCGAACTCCTGGAACACCACGATCCGGTCCGGCCCCGGCGCATGCACGGTTTGCCCTTGAAGTCGGATTTCACCTTCGCAAGGCTGAATGAACCCGGCTACCGCTTTGAGCAACGTTGATTTGCCGCAACCGGACGGACCGAGCAGCACAAAGCGGTCCGCCGGATCGATTTCAAAACTGACTTGATGGGTCGCCCGAACCACACGCTGCGGCGTGCGGTATTCGAGGCTGACGTTGTCGACCGACAGCAGCGCCCGGGCTGCGACGTTCGGTTTGCTGACCGTGTGGCCTTGCAAAGGGGCGTTCATTTCAGTTAGCTCCCTTGCAGCGGTTTGGTGTCCTGGAAGAAGTAGTCCTTCCACGAATCCGGTTTGTTTTTGATCGCGCCAACGCGGTAGAGGAACTCGGCCAGTGGATACGTATTCTTCGGGGTGACGCTGAATTCAAACTGCGGGTTGTCGATGATTTTCAGCAACGCGGCGCGGTCGATTTTTGCTTTGGTGACGCGGATGTAGGTGTCGGCGGCAGCGCCTTTATCGTTCTGGGCAAACTCCGCCGCCTCAGTCAGCGCCGCGATGAAGGCTTTATAGGTTTTCGGGTTCTCGTCACGGAATTTCTCGGTGGCGAACAGCACCGTCGGCGAGTTCGGGCCGAGCACGTCATAGGAGTTCAACACCACGTGGACGTTGGGGTTGGCCAGCTCCTGATCCTGGAACGGCGGGTTGGAGAAGTGCCCGGACAATTCGGTGCCGCCAGCCACCAGCGCGGCCGTTGCATCAGGGTGCGGGACCGCGATGGTGTACTTGTCGAGGCGATTGAATTCCTTGTCGCCCCACTGCTTGGCGGCCGCGTATTGCAAGAAACGTGACTGCACCGACACGCCCACCGCCGGCACCGCGATGCGGTCGTTCTCGGTGAAATCGGCGATGGTTTTAACCTTCGGATTGTTGCTCACCAGGTAGTAAGGGAAGTTGCCGAGGGAGGCCACGGCTTTGACGTTCTGCTTGCCGTGGGTGCGGTCCCAAATGGTCAGCAACGGGCCGACGCCCGCGCCAGCGATATCAATCGAGCCCGAGAGCAGCGCATCGTTGACCGCCGCGCCGCCCGACAGCTGGGTCCAGTCGACCTTGATGTCGATGCCTTCCTGCTTGCCGTACTTCTCGATCAGGTTCTGATCGCGCACCACGTTGAGCAACAGGTAAACAATGCCGAACTGCTCGGCGATGCGGATTTCACCTTCGGCGTGGACCACGGTCGGCGTCAACAGGCTGCCGGCGATCAAACTGAAACCCAGGCCGATGGCGGCCGTCAGCGGTGCAAAGGGAAGACGTTTGGACATGATCAAATCTCCGACAAATCAAAAAGGCGCGTCGCCCTGAATGGTGGTTCGATACAGCTTGCGGCGCAGATGGCTTGGGCATCCGGCGGCGAGGTGGATCAGCGAGCGGTTGTCCCAGAACACCAGGTCATGGGGCTGCCACTGATGGCGGTAAATGTTTTGTGGCAGCACGCTGTGGGCGTAGAGCTCGGCGAGCAGTTGCTGGCTCTCGTCTTCCGGCAAACCGACAATGCGGGTGGTAAAGCCTTCGCTGACGAACAACGCCTTGCGGCCGTTTTCCGGGTGCGTGCGCACGATTGGGTGAACCACTTCGGCGACTTGCGCCAGTTGCTCCGGCGTCAGGGTCGGGCGCCAGTTGCCTTCGAATTTGGTTTCGCTGTAGCGCGCCGTGTACGAGTGCGCAGCGGATCGGCCTTCAACCGCTTTGCGTAACGCGTCGGGCAGGCTGTCCCAGGCTTTGTGCATGTCGGCAAACAGGGTGTCGCCGCCCTCGGATGGCAATTCCTGGGCGTGCAACATCGAGCCCAGGCTGGGCAGTTCTTTATAGGAAAGGTCGGAGTGCCAGAACTTGCCGGCGTCACCGAGGCCGATGGATTGGCCGTTTTCGATGATATTGGAAACGATGAGGATTTCCGGGTGGTCGGCCAGCAGGAATTGCTTGAGCACGTGGATCTGCAGCACGCCGAATCGACGGCTGAAGGCAATCTGCTGCTCGGGGGTAATGCGCTGGTCGCGGAACACCACGACGTGATGATCCAGGTGCGCGCGATGGATGCGGGCGAAGTCCTGGTCATTGATCGGCTGAGACAGGTCAAGGCCGATGATTTCAGCACCGACGGCGCCGCTGAACGGGCGGATGTCGAAGGTTTGTGGCGCGATGCGGTTGGTAGCAGAGACAGCTGACATAAAAATCACTCCCACGCACGGCACGCTCAAGGGCGCGCGCGTCGATCAAGAAACTCACGGAGGTCCCGTGTTGGTTCGTGTCGTGCGGCGCGCCGATTGGTCGGCAGGTACGCAGGGGAGTAACTTTATAGGTATAAGAATTGGAATTTAAATACCGTTAATGAATAACGATATGGCTTTTGAATCGCAGCGCCTGTAACGGAGCCGAGAACTACCGCTCGTGCAACGCCTCAGCCCGCGCCCGAATAATCGGCTTGAGCAAATAGCTGAGCACTGACTTCTTGCCGGTGATGATATCCACCGACGCCACCATTCCAGGAATGATCAGCAACGGCTTTTCATCCGTCCCCAGATGGCTGCGATCGGTGCGCAGCTTGATGATGTAGTACGTGGTTTTCTTGTCTTCATCGGTGATGGTGTCCGCGCCGATCTGTTCAAGCTTGGCCTTCAACCCACCGTAGATCGTGTAGTCGTACGCCGTGAACTTCACCGTCGCCTCTTGCCCCGGGTGCAGGAAGGCGATGTCTTGCGGGCGAATCTTTGCCTCGACCAGCAAGGTGTCGTCCAGCGGCACGATTTCCACCAGGTCACTGCCCGGCTGAATCACGCCGCCAATGGTGTTCACCAATAGCTTGTTGACGATCCCGCGGACTGGCGATGCCACCAGCGTCCGGCTGACCCGGTCTTCCAGCGCTTTGCCGGTGGCCTGGGCCTTGTTCAGGTCGGTGCGCGCTTCGTTGAGTTGAGTCAGGGCTTCGCTGCGGAATTTACCGCGCGTCTCGTCAATCTTGCGCTGCACTTCCTTGATCGCCGATTCGGCGCGAGGGATCGCCAGTGTCGTGGCATCCAATTGTCCACGCGTTTCGACTTCGGCACGCCGCAGGCGCAGCACTTCAACCGGCGATACCGCGCCCTGGGCCACTAATGGCTCGGACATGTTGATTTCCTGGCGTTGCATACTCAGTTGCTGGCGATACTGCGACTGTTTGGAGGTGAACTCACGCAGCTCTTGCTGACGCTGGATCAATTGCTCCTGCAAACCACCGATTTCATCGTGCAGTTGCTGTCGACGGCTGGTGTACAGCGACTCTTCGCTGGCCGCCTGAACGGGCACGGCTTTGAGTACGTCCGCCGGGAAATTCAGCGGACGGTCGTCGACTTCCGCGCTCAGGCGTTCGACGCGCAGCAACATCGACAATCGATCCGCTTCGGTCTCGCCGACATTGGAGGCGAAGCGCGTGTCGTCCAGACGAATCAGCGGCGCACCGGCCTCAACGATTTGCCCTTCCTTTACGAACAGCTCGGAGACGATACCGCCCTCGAGGTTCTGGATTTTCTGGATCTTCGACGACGGAATCGCCTTGCCATCGCCCTTGGTGACCTCGTCGATCACCGCGTAGTTGGCCCAGAGCATGAGGAACACGAAGAAGGCGATGATCGCCCAGATCGTCAGCCGCACCACGCGCGGGGCGTCTTCGATGAGGGCTTTGTTGACCTCGGGCAGTGGCTGGCCATGCAGCGACTCGGAGCCTTTGAAGTAACGGCCGATCGCACCCTTGAAACCCGACTTAAGCAACACTGATCTGCCCCTTCTTCAACGCTTCCATCACGGCGGCTTTCGGGCCATCGGCAAGAATTTGTCCACGGTCGATGACGATCAAGCGATCCACCAGCGACAACAGCGAAGCCCGGTGCGTGACCAGCACCATGGTTTTACTTTCTACGACCGCCGCGAGGCGCTGCTTGAGGCGTTCTTCACCGGTGTTGTCCATAGCGCTGGTCGGTTCGTCGAGCAGCAGGATTGGTGGATCGAGCAACAACGCTCGGGCCAGTGCGACGTTCTGGCGCTGACCGCCGGACAGGTTCTGCCCACGCTCACCGACTTGCAGTTCGTAACCTTGCGGGTGCAGACGGGCGAACTCGTGCACGCCAGCCAGTTCGGCGGCTTGCAGGACCAATTCGTCTTCTACATAACGTGCGCCCGACACCAGGTTATCGCGCAGCGTGCCCGCCAGCAGCTGGATGTCCTGAGCCACGTAGCCGATGTTGTGGCGCAACTCACTGACGTCGATCTGACGGATGTCGACGCCATCCACTAACAGAGCGCCGTCGTCCGGTTGGTACAGGCCCACCAGCAGTTTGGCCAGAGAGCTTTTGCCCGAGCCGCTGCGACCGATAATGCCGATTTTCTCGCCCGGCTTGATGGTCAGGTTGATGTTCTTCAGCGCCAGGTTCTGCTGGTTCGGGTAGGTGAAGTTCATCTGCCGGCACTCGATGGCGCCTTGCAGCACTTTGCGGCTCAGCGGACGCTCTTCGAAATTGCGCTCTTGCGGCAGTTCCATCATTTGATCGACCGAGGTCATGGTCACCCGCGCTTGCTGATAACGGGTCAACAGGCCGGACAGCGAGGCCAGCGGACTCAGCGCGCGTCCGCTGAGCATGTAGCAGGCAATCAGGCCGCCCATGCTCAGGTGACCGTCGATGATCTGGTACACACCGAAGACGATCATGATCACCCCGGCCAGTTGCTGGATCAGCAAGGTGATGTTCATCGCCAGGCCGGAGAGCATTTTTACCCGCAGTTCGAGGCGGCTGAGGGTGCCGATGGTCTGTTCCCACTGATACTGGCGTTCGCTTTCAGCATTGTTGACCTTCACCGCGTCGAGGCCGGCGAGGGTTTCGATCAGGCTCGACTGCCGCTCGGCGCCAAGGGCCATGGTTCGTTCCATGGTCGCCACCAAAGGCTTCTGCAACGCGTAGCCGATCAGCAAGGCAATCGGGAACGCCAGCACCGGAATCCACACCAGGTGCCCGCCGAGGATCGCGATGACCAGGAAGATCAGCAGCGTAAACGGCAGGTCGATCAGACTGGTCAGGGTCAGCGAGGCGAGGAAGTCGCGCAGGCTCTGAAACTCGTGGATGTTCTGGGCGAAGCTGCCGACCCGCGCCGGACGGTACTTCATCGCCATGCCGACAATGCGCTCGAACAAGGTGGCGGAGATGATCAGGTCGGTTTTCTTGCCGGCCAGGTCCAGGCACAGACTGCGCAGGCTCTTGAGGATCAAGTCGAACAGGTAGGCGCCGGTAATGCCGATGGCCAGGACCCACAGGGTCGATTCGGCCTGGTTCGGCACCACGCGATCGTAGACGTTCATCACGAACAGCGGCGCGGCCATGGCAATGATGTTGATCAGGAAACTGGCGGCAATGGCGTCGGCGTACAGCCAGCGCGAACGCTTGAGGGTGTCGCGGAACCACGAGCGCGCACGCGGGATCAGCGTGCCGTGGTTGACGTCGAATTTGTGCTGGGGTTGAGCGAAAAACACTTTGCCGGTGTAGTCGTCGGCGAGCAGCTCGCGACTGACTACGCTTTCGCCGCCATCGCTTTCGCTCAGCAGCACGCGCGCCTGGTCGTCACCGTGCCAGCCAAGCAGGACCGCGCTGCGGCCATCCTTGAGCAGCAACAGAGCCGGCAGCGCAATCGCAGGGATCTGCTCAAGCTTGCGTTGCAGCACCCGGCCTTGAAGACCGGCGCGAGCGGCGGCGCGAGGCAGCAGTTCAATGCTCAGGCGTTGCTTGGGCAACGGCAGGCCCGTGGTCAACATCGCGGCGCTGGCCGGTTTCTGGTGCAGAGTGCACAGGGCTAGCAGCCCATCCAGTAACGGATCGTCATGCTGCGCGCGTGGATCATGGATGTGCTGAACCCGACTGACTTCTGATTCCACGCTCGACACTCTTGGCTAACGGTAAAAGGGAGGACTCAATTCATCCCGGGGAGCTGAACCTTGCTTCACGTCGTTCTGCACAACGGATGCCAACGGTGCGACCACTCCCTGGCTTTTGAGCAACTGCTCATGGTCGCCTTGAATCGGTATTGAGTAAATAACTGAATGTTGTTGATCTCGGCAGCTTGTTGACGCACCCGTTTGCTGCACGTCGAAAAACCGTCAAAAGCCATTGGCGAGAGGTGCTGGCGCGACCCCTGCGGAGCAAAATTTTCCCGGAGATTATGGGTCGATGCTGTTCGCCTGGTGACGCTATCAGCGTCTTTATAACAATTACCGTCCAGCAGATCGCCCCCTCGAAGTATCCCCCTTTGGCCGCCTTTAACTGATAATCCGCGCCCCACCGACTATTAACCCCTGCCTGGATTTCCGGATGGACTTCCAGTGCCTGTCTCATAGCCTGCGCAACGCTCTGTACCTTAACTAAACCGGTGCCTGGAGCGATGAATAACGCCATGTATCACTGTAGACGAGCGATGTCGATTTCCCTGAGTGACTTGCAGAGACTCGCTGCGAAACATGCAAATGCGTCGGAAAATGAACGTGCGCATTACCGTATGTCGGAAAGTTGAAAACTGGAACCGAATCGCACTCGGCAAGACCCTCTGTTATAGAAATATCAATGTGACATTACTGGGACGAGTGTTTAGGATGGCACCTGCAAGGTCAATAGTTTGGCATATAGTCAATAGCGAAAAAGCATAGACAATTTATTGACGAATATCCGCGTCAAACTTGCGTCTACTCTTGTTTTAAACGTACACCCGGCCAAGGCTGGCCGAGTGTTGTCAGGTCCCCTGCAAGTCAACTGAATGCGCCACCCGGAGAGTCTTCAATGAGCAGTGTTGTTGCCATCGTCAAAAGCATTGTCGGTCAAGTGTTCGCGGTGTCCCCAGAGGGCGTCCGACGTGTACTCGTTGAAGGCGATCGGTTACTCGCAGGCGATCAGGTAGACACGGGCGCCGCCGGCGCCGTCACGCTCGAACTGGCTGACGGCCGGACTCTGGACCTGGGCCGCGATACTCAGTGGAGCGCCAGCGCTCCGGACTCCAGCACCGACCTGGCAGAGGCCACCGCACAGGCCGCGCCATCGGTTGAAGAACTGCAGCAAGCCATCGTCGCCGGTGCCGACCCGACCAAAGACCTTGAAGCCACTGCGGCCGGCCCCACGGCTGCCGGCACCGGCGGCGCAGCAGGGGGCGGTCACAGCTTCGTGATGCTGGATGCCACCGCTGGCCGGGTGGACCCGACCGTGGGTTTCCCGACCGCGGGCTTCAGCACTGCAGGCTTGGTGGCAGAGGACATCACCAACGGGCAAACAGCCAACAACAACCCGAACCTGCAACGTGAGTCGACCCTGAGCCTGACCGCCACGCCGACCATCACCGAAGCCGGCGGCGTACTGGTTTACACCGCGACCCTGACCCAGGCGCCGCTGACCGACCTGAGCATCACCTTGTCCAACGGCTCGGTGATCGTGATCCAGGCTGGCCAACTGACCGGCACTGTCAGCGTGCCGCTGGCACCGAACGACACCGTTTATAACGACCCGACCCAGATCGATGTGACCGTCACCGGCACCACGGGCGGCAACGGCATCATCGTCACCTCCCCGACGACTCCGGCCGTGACTCAAGTCACCGACACCGTCGACGCCACCACCGTTACCCTGACCGCAGGCGCCAGCGTGACCGAAGGCGGCGTGATCACGTACACCGCGACGCTGACCAACCCGGCTCAGACCCCGGTGACCATCACCCTGTCCAACGGCTCGACCATCACCATCGACGCCGGCAACACCACGGGCACCGTTAACGTGCCGACCGCGGCCAACGACGTCTATAACAATGGCAGCACCGTCACCACCACGATTACCGGTGCCACGGGCGGCAACTTCGAAAACCTGGTCCCGAGCACCACCCCGGCGGTCACCACCATCACCGACTCCCGCGATGACACGGGCCTGAGCCTGTCGGCGTCCACTGAAGTGGCCGAAGGCGGACAGATTTTGTACACCGCGACCCTGACCAATCCGGCCGGCACGCCAGTCATCGTGACCTTGAGCAACGGTGCGGTCATTACCATCGCGGCGGGCGCGACCACCGGCAGCGTTAGCGTCCCGGCACCGGCCGATGACGTCTACAAAGACGCCGGCACAGTCGAAGCGACCATCAAGGACGCCACCGGCGGCAATTTCGAAAATCTGGTCACAGATCCAGCAGCGGCGGTGACTGACGTCACTGACACCCTGGACACCTCGACCGTCAGCCTGACCGCCACCAGCAGCGTGGCCGAAGGCGGCACCGTGGTTTACACCGCATCGGTCGGTGCTCCGGTTACCGGTTCACCCGTGATCGTGACCTTGTCCAACGGCCAGACCATTACCATTCCGGTCGGCGACAGCAGCGCCAGCGTGAATTTCACCGCACCGAACGATGCCTTGGCTGGCGGCGGTTCGCTGAGCGTAAAAATCGACGACGCCACGGGCGGCAACTACGAGAAGCTGGACGTTGACGGCAAATCGGCGGACACCGCGATCACCGATACCCCGGACACGACCACCGTTAGCCTGACCGCGACCGATTCCGTCGCTGAAGGTGGCTCGATCGTTTACACCGCGACCCTGACCAACGCTGCCGACACGCCAGTGACCGTCACCCTGAGCAATGGCGCAGTGATCAACATCGCGGCGGGGGCGAGCACTGGCTCGGTGACCGTCAAGGCACCGGCCGATGACGTCTACAAAGACGCCGGCACAGTCGAAGCGACCATCAAGGACGCCACCGGCGGCAATTTCGAAAATCTGGTCAAAGATCCAGCAGCGGCGGTGACTGACGTCACTGACACCCTCGACACCTCGACCGTCAGCCTGACCGCCACCAGCAGCGTGGCCGAAGGCGGCACCGTGGTTTACACCGCGTCCGTCACCGCACCCGTCACCGGTTCGCCGGTCGTCGTGACCTTGTCCAACGGCCAGACCATTACCATTCCGGTCGGCGACAGCAGCGCCAGCGTGAACTTCACCGCACCGAACGATGCCTTGGCTGGCGGCGGTTCGCTGAGCGTAAAAATCGACGACGCCAAGGGCGGCAACTACGAGAAGCTGGACGTTGACGGCAAATCGGCGGACACCTCGATCACCGATACCCAGGACACGACCACCATTAGCCTGACCGCGACCGATTCCGTCGCCGAAGGCGGCTCGATCGTCTACACCGCAACCCTGACCAACGCTGCCGACACGCCAGTCACCGTCACCCTGAGCAATGGCGCAGTGATCAACATCGCGGCGGGGGCGAGCACTGGCTCGGTGACCGTCAAGGCACCGGCCGATGACGTCTACAAAGACGCCGGCACAGTCGAAGCGACCATCAAGGACGCCACCGGCGGCAATTTCGAAAATCTGGTCACAGATCCAGCAGCGGCGGTGACTGACGTCACTGACACCCTCGACACCTCGACCGTCAGCCTGACCGCCACCAGCAGCGTGGCCGAAGGCGGCACCGTGGTTTACACCGCCTCCGTCACCGCACCCGTCACCGGTTCGCCGGTCGTCGTGACCTTGTCCAACGGCCAGACCATTACCATTCCGGTCGGCGACAGCAGCGCCAGCGTGAACTTCACCGCACCGAACGATGCCTTGGCTGGCGGCGGTTCGCTGAGCGTAAAAATCGACGACGCCACGGGCGGCAACTACGAGAAGCTGGACGTTGACGGCAAGTCGGCAGACACCGCGATCACCGATACCCAGGACACGACCACCGTTAGCCTGACCGCGACCGATTCCGTCGCTGAAGGTGGCTCGATCGTTTACACCGCGACCCTGACCAACGCTGCCGACACGCCAGTGACCGTCACCCTGAGCAATGGCGCGGTGATCAACATCGCGGCGGGGGCGAGCACTGGCTCGGTGACCGTCAAGGCACCGGCCGATGACGTTTACAAAGACGCCGGCACAGTCGAAGCAACCATCAAGGACGCCACCGGCGGCAATTTCGAAAATCTGGTCACAGATCCAGCAGCGGCGGTGACTGACGTCACTGACACCCTCGACACCTCGACCGTCAGCCTGACCGCCACCGACAGCGTGGCCGAAGGCGGCACCGTGGTTTACACCGCCTCCGTCACCGCACCCGTCACCGGTTCGCCGGTCGTCGTGACCTTGTCCAACGGCCAGACCATTACCATTCCGGTCGGCGACAGCAGCGCCAGCGTGAACTTCACCGCACCGAACGATGCCTTGGCTGGCGGCGGTTCGCTGAGCGTAAAAATCGACGACGCCACGGGCGGCAACTACGAGAAGCTGGACGTTGACGGCAAGTCGGCAGACACCGCGATCACCGATACCCAGGACACGACCACCGTTAGCCTGACCGCGACCGATTCCGTCGCTGAAGGTGGCTCGATCGTCTACACCGCAACCCTGACCAACGCTGCCGACACGCCAGTCACCGTCACCCTGAGCAACGGTGCGGTCATTACCATCGCGGCGGGCGCGACCACCGGCAGCGTTAGCGTCAAGGCTCCGGCCGATGACGTCTACAAAGACGCCGGCACAGTCGAAGCAACCATCAAGGACGCCACCGGCGGCAATTTCGAAAATCTGGTCAAAGACCCGACTGCCGCTGTAACCAGCGTCACTGACACCCTCGACACCTCGACCGTCAGCCTGACCGCCACCAGCAGCGTGGCCGAAGGCGGCACCGTGGTTTACACCGCATCGGTCGGTGCTCCGGTTACCGGTTCGCCCGTGATCGTGACCCTGGCCAACGGTCAGACCATCACCATCGATATTGGCAAAAGCAGCGGCACCGTCAATGCCGTGGTCTCGAACGATGTGGTCAATGGTCACGCACCGGTCACCAACTCGATCACCAACGTCAGCGGCGGCAACTACGAAAATCTGGTGGCCGATAAAACACCGGTCAGTACCAGCGTGACCGACACCGTTGACACCACCACCCTGTCACTGACGGCCACCGGCAACGTCAACGAGGGTGGCTCGATCGTTTATACCGCGACCTTGACCAACCCGGCCGGCACGCCGGTGACTGTGACCCTGAGCAACGGCGCGACCATCACCATCGATGCCGGTAAAACCACCGGTACTGTCAAAGTCGATGCGCCGAAGGACGACGTCTACAAGGACGCCGGCAAAGTAGAAGTCACCATCAAAGACGCTGCTGGCGGCAACTTTGAAAACCTGGTCACCAACCCGGCGCCAGCCGTGACCAACGTGGCGGATACCACCAACACCACACGCCTGACCCTCAGCGCGGACACCGCGGTACTTGAAGGTTCGCACATTACTTACACCGCGACCCTGAGCCACGCCGCGCAAACCCCGGTCACCGTCACGCTGAGCAACGGTGAGACCATCACCATTGCCGCGGGCAAAACCAGCGGTTCGGTGACCATCGCGGCGCCAAGCGACGACGTCTACAGAGACACCGGTTTGCTCACCGTGAAGGTGACCGATGCCACCGGCGGCAACTTCGAGAACCTCGTCGTCAGCCCGGCACCCGCCATCACCATCGTCTTTGACACCATCAACACTACGTTACTGTCTCTGTCAGCCAGCCACACCGTCAGTGAAGGGGGCCAGATCACCTACACCGCCACCCTGAGCAACCCGACAGACACGGCCATGACCGTGAAGTTGAGCAACGGTGCGGTCATCCAGATCGCTGCTGGCGCTTCCAGCGGTTCGGTCGACTTCGCTGCACCGGCTGACACTCCGTACGTCGATGGCGGCAAAGTTGCGGCGATCATCGTCGGTCAAAGCGGTGGCAACTTCGAAAACGTTGCGGTCAACTACGCGCCGGCGGTCACCACCGTTACCGATACGAAAGACACCACCGGCCTGAGCCTGAGCGCCACTGGTTCGGTCGCCGAGGGCGGCTCGATTGTCTACACCGCGACCCTGACGAATGCCGCGGGCTCCGCCATGACCGTGACGCTGAGCAACGGCGCCGTGATCAACATTGCCAAGGGCGCCACCACCGGTTCGGTGAATGTCGCCGCGCCCAAGGATGATGTGTACAAGGACGCCGGCAAAGTCGACGCCAGCATCACCAAAACCACCGGTGGCGACTTCGAAAACCTGGTCGCCGACAAGACGCCCGCCGTCACCAACGTGACCGATACGATCAACAACAGCACCGTATCCCTGACCGCTACGGCCCATACCGTCGAAGGCGGGACCGTGGTCTACACCGCGTCCGTCACCGCGCCCGTCACCGGTTCGCCGGTCGTCGTGACCTTGTCCAACGGCCAGACCATCACCATTCCGGTCGGCGCCAGCAGTGCCAGCGTCAATTTCAAAGCACCGAACGATGCCCTGGCTGGCGGTGCAACGCTGAGCGTAAAAATCGACGGCACCACCGGTGGCAACTACGAAAACCTAGTGGCCAATAAAACCCCGGCGGTCACCTCAGTGACCGATGTCAAAGACACCACCACCGTCAGCCTGACCGCGACCGATTCCGTCGCTGAAGGCGGCTCGATCGTTTACACCGCCAAACTGACCAACGCTGCCGGTACCCCCGTGACCGTCACCCTGAGCAACGGCGCGGTGATCAACATCGCGGCGGGGGCGACCACCGGCTCGGTGACCGTCAAGGCACCGGCCGATGACGTCTACAAGGACGCCGGTAAAGTCGAAGCGACCATCAAGGACGCCAGCGGCGGCAACTTCGAAAACCTGGTCAAAGACCCGGCAGCCGCCGTGACCAGCGTCAGCGACACCCTCGATACTTCGACGGTCAGCCTGACCGCCACGCCTGCCACGGCCGAAGGCGGCAACGTGGTGTACACCGCGTCCGTCACTGCACCGGTCACTGGCCAAGCGGTCGTCGTCACCTTGGCCAATGGTGAAAAAATCACTATCGCGGTCGGTGAAAGCACCGGTTCGATCACCGTCAAGGCGCCGAACGATGCGCTGGTCGGTCATGAACCGCTGACCAACTCCATCACAAAGGTGACCGGCGGCAACTACGAGAATCTGGTCGCCGACAAAACCCCGACCTCGACCGCCATCAGCGATACCGTGGACACCACCAAGGTGACCATGACCGCCAGCGACTACGTGGTCGAAGGCGGCAACATCACGTACACCGTCAACCTCAGCAACGCCGCCGGCACTGACATGACGGTCAAGTTGAGCAACGGCGAGAGCGTCGTGATCAAGGCCGGCGACAAGTCGGGTTCCATCACCGTCCCGGCGCCGGGCGATGACGTCTACAAGGACGGCAGCAAGATCACCGTCGGCATCGCCGGCACCAGCGGCGGCAACTTCGAAAAGCTCGACGTCAGCCAGACCACGCACACGACCACCGTCAATGACACCATCGACACCACGACGCTGAAGCTCAGCGCAGACGTGAGCACCGTCGGCGAAGGTGGCCAGATCATCTACACCGCTACCCTGAACCACCCGGCCGACACGGCGATGACCGTGACGCTGAACAACGGCCTGGTGATCAACATCAAGGCCGGCGAGTCCAGCGGTTCGGCGCCGTACACCGTGCCGAATGACATCTACACCGGCGCACCGGACGTCCGCGCAGCGATCGCGGACAGCACCGGCGGCAACTTCGAAAAACTCGACACCGACCGCTCCGCCGTCGTCACCCAAGTGACCGACACCGCCGACACCACCAGCCTGACCCTCAGCGCCAGCGGTTCGGTGCAGGAAGGCGGGCAAATCGTCTACACCGCGACCTTGTCCCATGCCGCCGGCAGCGACATGACCGTGAAACTGAGCAACGGCGCGATCATCACCATCCTCAAGGATGCCGTGTCCGGCCACGTCAGCGTGGACGCGCCGAAAGACGACGTGAACCTGGACGCCGGCAAAGTCACCGCCAGCATCGACGAGGTCAGCGGCGGCAAATTTGAAAGCCTGGTGCCGGACAAATCGCTGGTGTCCACGGACATCACTGACACCATCAACGACGTGGTCGCCAAACTGACGGTGGATAACGCCAGCGTCACCGAAGGCGGCAAAGTCACCTACACCGTGACCCTGACCAACGCCGATGGCCTGCCGGTCAATAACCATGGCGACCTGTCCTTTACGTTGACTGACGGCACCGTGGTCAAGGTTGCGGCCAACCAAATCAGCGGCAGCACCTTGGTGACCACCCAGGACAATCACGTCATCAACCAGCCGGTGACGGTGGTTAATCAACTGACGGGCGTCTCGGGCACCAACACCTTTGAAAACCTGGTACTGAGCACCGACAAGACCAGCGTCACCGTCACCGACAACGACCACGCGCCGGTGTCCGCCGGCGGTGCGGTCACGGGTCTCGAAGATTCGACCATCACCTTGAGCTGGAACGACTTCAAGGTCACCGACCTCGATAACGACAGCCCGCTCGGCATCACCATCACCCAGGTATCGGGCGGTGGCACCCTGCTGTTCAACGGCGTGCAGGTCACCTTGGGCCAGACCATCAGCCAGGCGGATATCGCGCTGGGCAAACTGACCTTTGTACCCGCCGCCAATGAATCGGGGTCCGATGGTTATGGCGGAACCTGCGTTGGCAACAAAGCGTCGGATTACGCGCAGATTCAGTTCAAGCCTACCGACGGCTTCAACCAGGGCACTGAAGCGACCCTGAAAGTCGACATTACTCCGGTGGCGGATGCGCCAACGCTGAATGTCGCCGGGAACGACGTCACGTCAACGGGGTTGATAAAGGAAGTCTGGACCGGCCTGTCGGGCCTCGGCACCGATGGCAGTGGCGCAGCGACGAACACGCTGAAAAGTGTCATCGATGGCGCGGGCACGCCGAATTCCAGCAGCACGGTCAGCAATGTGCAGTCCGGTGGCGATGTGGCCCAAGGCACGGCGTCGAAAACCTCCGGCCTGATCTACCTCGAAGCCGGCAAGACGTACACCTTCAGTGGCACCGGCGATGACAGCCTGCTGGTGACCATCGGTGGCAAGAACGTCGCGGCCACTACGTGGGGCGCCGGGGCCAACCTGAACGGTTCGTTCACCCCGTCCACCAGCGGTTACTACACCCTGGACATCTACCACCACAATCAGAACGGCCCGGGCAACTATGACGTCAACCTGTCGGTTAACGGCGGCCCGGCTGTCGACCTGAGCAGCGCTGGCGTTCCGCTGTATACCGGCGTCGCGGATCTGGCCGCTTCCGGCGTGACGGTTTCCGATTTGCACGGCATCAACGGCGAAGGCTACTACGACGGCTACAAACTCAACACCGGCGCCGAAGGCACCAGCATTCACCTGTCCGCCATCAGCACGGCGCTGACCGATACCGACGGCTCCGAAAGCCTGAGCGTGAAGATCAGCGGCATCCCGGCGGGCTCGGTGCTCACTGACGGCGCGGGCCATACCTTCACCGCGACTGCGACCTCAGGCGAAGCCAATGTCACCGGCTGGAGCCTCGGTTCCCTGACCGTGACCCCGCCTGCAGGCTTCAACGGCCAGTTCAACCTGACCGTGACCTCGACGTCCACCGAGACCCTCGGCGGTTCGGCGCCAAGCACCGCAACGATCCCGGTCACGGTTTACCCGCCGGCCGCCATCAGCGAGATGGTCGCCACCCTCACGGTGGATAAAACCACCGTGGCGGAAGGCGGCCAGATTACTTACACCGTGACCCTGTCGAACAAAGACGGCATTGCAATCGAGAGTCACGATGCGCTGACCTTCAAGTTGACCGACGGCACCGTCATCACGGTGCCGGCCGACAAGACGACCGGCTCGTTCACTGTCACTGCCCCGGACGACATCCTGATGGGCGGTCAACCGACCATCGTCAACAAACTCGAAAGCGTCAGCGGCGCGGATACCCCCGGACCTCTGACCCTGGCTCAGAATTCGGTACAAACCGCCGTTACTGACGAAGCAGGTTCAGGTACCACAACCAACAACCAGGGCGACAAGGTCGGCATCACTATCGTCGGCAACGGCGCAGTGCTGGAAAACCAGGCGCCAAGCTTCACCATCAAGCTCGACAAGGCCCAGGATGTTGCCCTGACCGTGAAGTTGAGCGACGGCCAGACCGTGACCTTCGCCGCGGGCGAAACGGAAAAAGTCCACACCCTGTCGCCGCAAGGCGAAGACGTCTACAAAGACGCCGGCACTGCGACCCTGGGCATCAGCGGCGCGACTTCCGGTGGTACTGCGCTGGAAAATCTGGTGCTGGGTAACCCGGCGTCGGTGGTCATCACCGACACCCTCAGCGAAGTCGTCGTCAAGTTGACCGCGACCCCGAGCGTGAATGAAAACGGCACCATCACCTACACCGCGACCCTGACCGATGCCAAAGGCGCCTTGGTCACCGCTCACGATGTGCCAGTGACCGTCACCCTCGACAGCGGCAAGACCATCACTATCGCCGTCGGCCAGAGCTCCGGCACTTTGCTGGTGACGGCGGATAACGATGTCTACAAAGGCCAGACCACCGTCACCGAAGGCATCAAATCGGCGGCCGGTGGCAACCTGGAACTGATTGCGCCAAACACCGACAAAGTCAGTACCACGGTCAATGACGTCAACGACGCCACTACGGTGAAGCTGACCGCGACCCCGAGCGTCAACGAAAACGGCACCATCACCTACACCGCGACCCTGACTGATGCCAAAGGTGCCTTGGTCACCGCGCACGATGCGCCGGTCACCGTCACGCTCGACAGCGGCAAAACCATCACCATCGCCGTCGGCCAGAGCTCCGGCACCTTGGCCGTGAGCGCAGGCAACGACGTCTACAAAGGTCCGACCACGGTTACCGAAGGCATCAAATCGGCGGCCGGTGGCAACCTGGAACTGATTGCGCCAAACACCGACAAAGTCACCACCACGGTTAACGACGTCAACGACGCGACCACCGTGAAGTTGACCGCCACCCCAAGCGTCGATGAAAACGGCACCATCACTTACACCGCGACCCTGACCGATGCCAAAGGCGCCTTGGTCACCGCTCACGATGCGCCGGTCACCGTCACGCTCGACAGCGGCAAAACCATCACCATCGCCGTCGGCCAGAGCTCCGGCACCTTGGCCGTGAGCGCAGGCAACGACGTCTACAAAGGTCCGACCACGGTTACCGAAGGCATCAAATCGGCGGCCGGTGGCAACCTGGAACTGATTTCGCCAAACACCGACAAAGTCAGCACCTCGGTCAACGACGTCAACGACACCACCACGGTAAAACTGACTGCCACCCCGAGCGTCAACGAAAACGGCACCATCACCTACACCGCGACACTGACCGACAAAAACGGCGCGCTGGTCACCGCGCACGATGCGCCGGTCACCGTGACGTTGGACAGCGGCAAAACCATCACCATTGCCGTCGGCCAAAGCTCCGGCACCTTGCTGGTAACCGCAGGCAACGACGTTTACAACGGCGCGCCAACCATCACGGAATCGATCAAGAGCGCCAGCGGTGGCAACCTTGAAGCCCTCGGCGCTGACAAGACCGGCGTCTCGACCACAGTCGGCGACTTCAAGGACACCACCACGGTCAGTATCAGCGGCAGCAGCTCGGTGACCGAAGGGCAGACCGCCAGCTACACGGTCAGCCTGACTAACCCGGCGCAGACCGAAGTGACGCTGAAAATCGTCTACAGCGGCACCGCCGCGGACGGTTCGGATTTCACCGGTGTGTACACCGTGAAGATTCCGGCCGGCGCCAGCAGCGCCAATTTCAATGTCGCGACGCTGGACGACCGGATCACCGAAGGCACTGAAAACTTCGTGGTCAAGATCGACTCGGCCACCGGCGGCAACTTCGAGACGCTGGCGGTCAGTGCGACCAACGGCAGCGTCAGCACCTCGATCATCGACAACGATGCGCCACCAGTGCTCGACCTCGACGCCAACAACTCCAGCGGCGCCACCGGTGCCAACTACAACGTGACGTTCACCGAAGGCACCACCGGCCAGGGTGTATCGATCGGCGACACTGACCTGAAAATCACCGACCCGGACAGCACAATGCTGACCGGCGCGACCATCGTGCTGACCAACCGTCAGCCGGGCGATGCGCTGAACCTGGGCAACAGCGTCAACGGCATCACCATCAATGCCAACAGCACGAATGGCACGGTCACGCTGACGTTGTCCGGCAATGCGACGCTCGCCGACTACATGCAGCAGATCAAGAACATCAGCTTCACCAACAGCAGTGAAGACCCGAGCACCGTGCCGCGGATCATCACCGTGACCGTGACCGATGGCAGCAACTACTCCAACACCGCGACCACCACGGTGACCGTGGTTGGGGTGAATGACGCACCGACCGCCGCACCGGTCAACGTCACCGGCACCGAAGACACCCCGCTGATCCTGAGCTGGTCTACCTTTGGCGTCAGCGATGTCGACAGCCCGGCTGCCAGCCTCGGTGTGAAAATCACCGGCCTGCCCGGCGAAGGCAAATTGCAGTACCTGAACGGTTCGACCTGGACCGACGTAACGGCCAACCAGACCCTCAGCAAGACGGATATCGACGCCGGTAAGGTACGTTTTATGCCAGATGCCAACGAGTCTGGCGCCAACGGCAATAGCGCCGGCATGGGCAACAACAAGGCGGACTACGCACAGATCCAGTTCCAGCCAACCGACGGCTCGCTGCAGGGCAACACCGGCACGATCAAAATCGACATCACCCCGGTGGCTGACGCGCCAACGCTGAACGTCGCGAGCAACAACGTCACCTCGACAGGATTAATCAAGGAAGTCTGGACCGGTCTGTCGGGCCTCGGCACCGATGGCAATGGCGCATCTACGGGCACGCTGAAAAGCATCATCGATGGCGCGGGCACACCGAACTCCAGTAGCACCGTGACCAACGTGCAGTCCGACGGCAGCGTCACGGCGGGCACGGCATCGAAAACCTCCGGCCTGATCTACCTCGAAGCGGGCAAGACTTACACCTTCAGCGGTACCGGCGATGACAGCCTGCTGGTGACCATCGGCGGCAAGAATGTTGCGGCGATCACCTGGGGCGCGGGCGGTAATTTGAACGGTTCGTTCATCCCGACCACCAGTGGTTACTACACACTGGACATCTACCACCACAACCAGAGCGGCCCGGGCAGCTATGACGTCAACCTGTCGGTCAACGGCGGTGCGGCAGTCGACCTGAGCAGCGCTGGCGTGCCGCTGTACACCGGCGTGGCGGACCTGGCCGCTGCCGGCGTGACCGTGTCCGATTTGCATGGCACCAACGGCGAAGGCTACTACGACGGTTACACACTCAACACCGGCGCCGAAGGCACCAGCGTTCACCTGACCGCGATCAACACGGCGCTGACCGACACCGACGGCTCTGAAAGCCTGAGTGTGAAGATCAGCGGCATCCCGGCGGGCTCGGTGCTCACCGATGGCGCCGGCCACACCTTCACCGCCACCGCGACCTCCGGCGAAGCCAACGTCACCGGCTGGAACCTCGGCACCCTGACCGTGACCCCGCCGCCGTACTACAACGGCCAGTTCAACCTGACCGTGACCTCAACATCCACCGAGGCGCTGGGCGGATCGGCAGTCAGCACTGCGACGATTCCGGTCACGGTTTACCCGGCGGCTTACAACGCCGTTACCGCAACGTCCGGTAATGACACCTTCTCTGGCACCGACGGCAACGACATCATGATTGCTGATATCGGTGGCCTGACGGTGATTCCGGGTACCAATTACAACATCGCGTTCATGGTCGACAGTTCGGGCAGCATGAGCTCGTCGTCGATCAGCGCCGCCAAAGACTCGCTGACGTCGGTGTTCAACACCCTCAAGCAGAGCATGGGTGGCAACTCGGGCACCGTGAATATCTTCCTGGTGGACTTCGATACCCAGGTCAACAAGTCGGTATCGGTCAACCTGAACGATCCGAATGCCCTGACCGCGCTCAAATCGGTACTGGACTCGATGTCGTCCGGCGGTGTGACCAACTACGAAGATGTATTCAAAACCACGGCCAACTGGTTCCAGAGCGCTGACGCGGTGGCCAACACCGGGGCGAAGAACCTCACGTACTTCATCACCGACGGCCAGCCGAACTATTACCAGAGTGGCGAACAGGCCAACCCGACGCTGTACGGCAGCGTGAAGCTCGATGACGTGGTGAAAACCAGCAATTACAAACCGGGGGATACCTTCTCCACGACCATCGACAGCACTCACAAACTGACCATCGACAGTGACGGGAACGCGACGCTGTACACCTTGAACGGCTCCAAGAATTGGAAAGCCAGCGACGTGGGAACCGTACACGCGCAGGGCGACGGTACTTACGAGTTGTCCTACACGACGGGCAGCGGCAGTGATCAGACGATTGTTGATAACTCCACTTCCAGTTTCGCGCTGCTGAGCAATGTGTCCAACGTTGAAGCCATTGGCCTGAACAAGGGCGTCACCCTCGCCGACTTGAGCCCATACGACTCGAACCATGCGCCGCAAACCAACATCGATCCGAAAGACCTGGCCAACTCGATCGTCGGTCATACCGAAGCGACACAACCGGGCTCCGACACGGTCAATGGCGGCGACGGCAACGACATCCTGTTCGGCGACCTGGTGAGTTTCAACGGCATTGCCGGTGAGGGTTATCAGGCGATGCAGGCGTTCGTCTCCCAGCAGACCGGTGTGGACGTCAGCAAGGTCACCACCAGCAACGTGCATCAGTTCATCACTGAGCATTACACCGCGTTTGACGTGTCCGGCGCCCATGACGGCAACGACACGCTGTTGGGTGGTACGGGCAATGACATTCTCTTCGGCTCCGGTGGCAACGACAGTCTCGACGGCGGCAAGGGCAATGACATCCTGCTCGGTGGCACCGGTAACGACACGCTGATGGGTGGCTCGGGCAACGACATCCTGATGGGCGGTTCGGGTGCGGATACCTTTGTGTGGAAGTCGGGCGACACCGGCAACGATGTGATCAAGGACTTCAAGGCCAGCGAAGGCGACCGCATCGACCTGCGTGATCTGTTGCAGGGCGAGACCGGCAGCACCATCGACAACTTCCTGAAGATCAGCACGGTGGATGGCGTGTCGTCGCTGCAAGTCAGCTCCGGCGGCAAGTTCAACTCCGGCGACGCGGCAGCCGCGACTCCGGACGTGACGATCAAACTGGAAGGCAACAATTGGTCCAGCGCCAACATCCACACGTTGATTGCCGGCAGCGACCCGACCATCAAAGTCGACCACAACAACAGCTGATCCCACGAAAAACGGCCGCCCTTATGGGGCGGCCGTCACGTTTGTGCCTTTCTCCACGGTGACGATTTCGTCGCCGCACCGCATACTCGCGTCCAGTTGGCCTATGCTGCTGACAGCATGAGGCTGGTTCATTTCTGAGGGATGCTCACATGTTCTACGTGCAACGCGATGCGCAAGGTCAGTTAGTGCGTGTGGAAGCCACGGCCTACGCCGAGGCCACGGAAACACTACCCGCCGACCACCATGAAATCCAGGCTTGGTATGCCAACGAGGTGATGGAAACCAGCCTCAAACAGCTCAAGCAGAGCGACCTGGAAATGATCCGGGTACTCGACGACTTGATTCAGGTGCTGACCAGCAAAGGCGTGATCCGCGTCACCGACCTGCCGCCGGCGGCACAAGCCAAATTGATGGACCGGACCCAGGCACGTGAGGCGTTGGGCGGGTTGAGTCATTTGATCAATGATGAAGAGACGGGGTTGATCTAAAGTCCCGTCATTGTGGGTGCCTGCGTTAACGCCATCGCGAGCAAGCTCGCTTCCACCGTTGATCTTCAGTGAAAACGCACACGAATGGGTTGGCAGCTGCGCGCGAGTGTGCAAGACCGGGCAGACGCCCCCCCGGCAGATCATTCCTGGAAGAAAGATCTCCCACGCACAGCCGCCATAAAACAATGGCAGGAAATCTCCCAGGAATCTTCCTTCAGATTTTTTGGTGACTGCACTGACGCCTTCGCGAGCATCACTGCCAAGGCTTGGGCTCACCAAACAATTGCCCCTGAACCCCATAGATCCCCATTTCCCGAATCACCGACAACTCCCCTTCAGTCTCGACTCGCTCGGCAATCAGCGGCAAATCGATGCTGTGCGCCGCGCGCTGGATCGCCTCGATGAACAGGCGCTTGTCGCTCTCCTGATCAATCGCCCGAATGTAGCCGCCATCAATCTTCAGGTACGCCAACCCAAGCCGAGCCAGGTTGCCGATCATGCTGAAACGCCCGCCAAAGCGTTGCAGGCTCAGGGAGAAACCGAGTTCTCGCAGGCGCCGCGTCAGCTCTTCCAGCATCGCTTGCTCGGGCAACTGTTCCTCGCCGATTTCCAGGGTCAGGCGCGGCCCCAGATTGGAGTTCGCGCGCAAAATTTCGAAGATTTTATTCAGCATTTGCGGATCGCCCAACGTCGCCGACGACAGGTTCAGCGCCAGCGATTCTTCGTGACCCGCCATCTGCTCCAGCACCAACTCCAACATCAGCCGATCCAGTCGCGCGGTCCAGCCAAAACGTTCCAGCCACGGCAGGAAACGCCCGGCAGGAATGGTCTGACCCTGCTCATCGACCAAGCGCGAGAGCACTTTGTAATGCAGTACCAGTTGCGTGTCCTGGCTGGCCACCACCGGTTGGAAATACAGCTGGAACCGCCGCTGATTCAACGCCTGATCCAGCAAGTTGTTCCAGGCGTGATGGTCATCGCCGACACTGGCCGACGCACTGTGATCCAGGCACGCCCAACTCGGCTCGCCCTGACTTTCGGCCTGCGCCAGCGCCTGGTCGCCCAGGCTGAGCACCGCCTGCGGTAAGTCGCCATGAACGAACGGCGCCAGCCCGATCGAAGCCACCGAAGCCACATCGGTGGCGCCCGTCGCATGCAGACTGGACAAGGCGCTGTCGAGGTTCCGCGCCAGTTGCAACGCTTCTTCGCGCACCAGCCCCGGCGCCAATACAGCAAACTCGCCGCCGCGAATCCGCGTGACGAGGTTCTGGGTTTCCGGGTACTTGGCACACTCGCGGGACAACTGCTCTCCCACCGCTTTCAACAACTGGTCGGTGCGCTGGCCGCCCAGGCGTTGGTTCAAACCGGCCAGGTCCTTGACCCGCAGCAACAGGAGATAACCGGAACTGGCCTGCTCCGGATTGCTCACTCGGGCGTTCAATTGCATCTCGAAATAACGACGGTTGGCGAGCCCGGTGAGGTTGTCCTGATAGGACTCGACCCGCAGTTTTTCACTGCGTTCGGCTTGCTCCTGGAAGAGTGCCTTGAGCTTCTCGACCATCTGATTCATCGCCTGCACCACGCGGCGCAGTTCCGGGGTGCGTGGCAGCTCCGGCAGGCTGAGAAATTCACGACGAGCGATAGCGTGGGATTGCTTGACCATGTAGTCCAACGGTTTCAATTGCCGACGCAACAACAGCGCGCCCAGCACCGCGCTCACTGCGCCACAGACCAGCAACCAGCCGAGACTGCCCAGCGCGCTTTGCCACAGCTTGGCCAACGCAAACATCGGGTGGCTGACCACCTCGACCCGCGCCGCCTGCTCCCAGCCACGGCTGACAATCGCATCGCCACCGGCGGCTTCGAGGCCAATCATTTTGACGAACCAGTCCGGCACGTTGTTCACCGCCGGAATCCCGCTGCGCTCGACGATGGTTTTGTCGTTGCTCAGGTCAACGACCCGGATGCTGGCGTAGTAGCCGCTGTCGAAAATCGAACTGACCAGCAACTCGACCATCGCCGGGTCGTCGATGTTGGGAGTCAGAGACAGCGCCAACGCCGTCGCGGCGTCCTGGGCATGGGAACGCAACTGGTTGACGTACTGGGTCCGCGAGCTTTCCAGGCTGACCATAAAGCTGCCGGTGAAGGCGACCACGAGGAACAGACAGATAGCGATCAACAGCTGTTTGAACAAAGACATCTGAGCGCGTGCTCCTAGTTTGTCGTTTCGACCGGGAAACCTTCGGCCTGCATTTTCTTCAACACGTCCTGCCAGCGGGACAGGCGTTTAGTGTCACCCACCTTTTTGTTGCCCTTGGCGCCCGGCAAATACAAACCTTCCGCATTGAAAGAGTAGACCGGTAACAGATCGGTTCGTTGATTGGCCGGTTTAATCTCGTTGATCAGGCTGTCGAGCACCAGCGGCATGGTCTCGGGGCTCGAATAGTAGGTCAACACCATGTGCGCCCGATTCTGGCGCAAGGCTTTGACGTAGGTGATGCGCAGCTTGTCGCTGGACACGCCGAGGTGGCGCAGGCTGAAATACTTGGCAATCGCATAGTCTTCGCAATCGCCGGCGCCCTTCCACAGCGCTTCGATGGGCGTTTCCCAATAGTCGACTTCGTGCCACAGGTCGATATCCTCGACGTAGCGCACCTGATTGTTGAAGAACAGGTTGACCACTTTGAGCTGTTCCAGCTCGCTCACCTGCTTCTGCGTGGCCAGCAAATGCTGCCAGGCGTCTATCCGCTGCTGCCCTGCACCCAATGGCCCGTACAGGGCTTGAGCGCGACGGCTGATCAGCGAAAAGTCCCAATCGGCCTGCAAGGCGCCCAGCATGACGCCGGCTAGCAGCAGTCCGCAGCACAGCCAGCGAAATATCCGTGGGATTGCGAAACGTACCGCCAATGCGAAGCATCCAGAGCAGGCAAATGGAATTCGGCCGATGGTGCCGGTTACCCCGGCAAAAGACAATGGCACGGTGCAATCACGGGCGACGCGCTAGACTTTGTATTGTGAATGACATGAAAAGCTTGCGATTGAGAACCTGAGTCGTTTGACAAGCTTCATCGCAGTCACTAGTGTCCATTTGGATCCAAATATTTCAGTCAATAGGGTGCGAGTAGTGCAACACAAGACCAACCCTCTCAGCAGTATCAAGGTCAGCGGACCGATTCCCGCTCACCTCGCACGTTCCGTGATCGAAGAAACGCTGCGCTCGGCGATTCTCGATGGGCGCATCCCTTGCGGCACCGCGTTGCGCCAGCAAGACCTGGCCGACCTGTTCGGCGTCAGCCGCATGCCCGTGCGCGAAGCTTTGCGCCAGCTCGAAGCCCAGGCGCTGCTCAACGTTGTCGCCCATAAAGGAGCCGTCGTCGCCCCTTTGGTTCAGGGCGATGCCGTGGAAACCTATACGCTGCGGATTCTCCTGGAGTCCGAAGCCCTGCGATTGTCGATTCCATTGCTCGAAAAAGAAGACCTGGAAGCCGCTGCCCGTCATATCGATGAGATGGAAACAGAGCAGGACTACAGCGAGATCGGCCGTCTCAATCGCTTGTTCCACATGTCGCTGTACTGCAAGGCAACTAACCGTCGCCTGTTGAGCCTGGTCGAAGAAGGGTTGATCGAGGAGGAGCGCTTCCTGCGTTTCAACCTGGAGGCGATGGGCTTGGGCAAACTGTCTCAGGATGATCACCGGGCGCTGTTGCTGGCCGTGGAAGATCGCGACATCGAGCGCGCGGTAAGGCTGCTTGCGAACCACCTCAACCGGGGTGTCGAAGTCATTACGCGCTACCTCGCCAGCCCCGAAGCACTGAACAAGAAAACCGCCCGGTAAACCATGCCGGCAAGCCAGAACGAGCAGATCGGACTGCTCGTTTTCGCTGGTCACGACGACGCTCAGCCCCTCTCTATTAGCCGTGCCCTCGATTTTCCCCTCCCGAGCCCAATAATTTCACCGAGCAGATGACGCTCCGGTGATAGCGGCTGTCGTGATGTACGCTCACTCTTGGACTGCCAATAACCAATGAACGGGCGACGCTGCGCACCTGCGCAACAGTCCCCGCAACAAGAACCTACGGAAGGAGTCTTGTCACGGGAAAGGAAGCATCGGCGTTGATCCCAGCCAACTTCCGCCCTCTAAAGTCATGTCACTGATTTCACCAAGAAAGTTGCTTCGAGTGAGGCATTCACTCTTCATATAAATTCTGACTCTACTTAGTCGGAAGGAGCAACTACGCCCAAATAAAACTTCAAGTTAATGTTTTATTGAAACTTGTCATGCCGAATAAAACCTGAGCGTTTATTTAATTAAAAAATGACTTGCCGGAAACTTTATTCGTGTATTAGTTTTTGTTCGCCGCACTTACAAAGGCCTGCAAGGCTTACTCTGCGGATTCATCACTGCGCGAACCGATCAATTAGATTGAGGCACTGGCATGCCCACTGAAAAGTTTAAATGCCATGCATTGATTGATCGCCACTTCGTTAACGGCATATCAGATCACTTATAGGCTCACTCATGAAAACGTATAAAGACTGTCTCGCCCAGAAGAAAGCAGAACTTAGTGCTCATCCGATCTTTTCTGAAATACATTCGCTATCGGTACTTCAACGTTTCATGGAAACCCATGTATTTGCAGTGTGGGATTTCATGTCGCTGACCAAGCGCCTGCAACAGGAACTGACCTGCGTTCAACTGCCCTGGCTGCCGCCTCGAGACCCGCAGGCTGCGCGACTGATCAACGAAATCGTGCTGGGTGAAGAATCCGATGATCGTCCGGCCCAGGGCCATTACAGTCACTTTGAGTTGTATCTGGATGCGATGCGCGAAGTGGGGGCCAGCACGGTCGCCGTAGAGCGCTTTGTCGCGTTGCAACAAGAAGGCGTGAGCTATGACGTCGCGTTGCAAAGCGTGGACGTCGACCCGGCCGCCGCACAGTTCGTGCGGCACACCTTGCACACGGCGTTGCATGCGCCGGGACACAGCGTTGCTGCGGCATTTTTGCACGGCCGTGAGAGTGTGATTCCGCAGATGTTCCAGCGGATTCTCGACGATTGGGGCATCGGCATCGAGCAAGCGCCGACCTTCCGTTACTACCTGGAACGGCACATCGAAGTCGACTCCGAAGACCACGGCCCGGCGGCGGAACAACTCCTCGCACGGTTGGTCGATCGCGATCCGCAACGCGAAGAAGACGTCTACACCAGCGCGATTGCCGCCGTGGAAAGCCGCATCGCCCTGTGGGACGGCCTGCGCCAGAGCATGGGCGAGCCATTGCGTGAGGTGACCGCATGAACGCCGCCGACTACCAATCCTTCGCCGACGCCTGGGAGAGCCGGGCGACCATCCGCACTCGCCCCCGGCGGGTGGTGGAAAACGATAACAAGCTGATTTATCCCTTGAGCCGCCAACCACTGGTGCTGAGCGAAACCTTCCTGCGCGAATGCCCCGAGCAACGGGATTACGCGCTGGTGCAGACGCTCTACAAGTTCATCAACGACGTGGTGATTTTCGAAACCGAGATCGTCGACAAGACCGCGCGCAGTATCGCCAAGAATCGCTTCGCCGTGACGTTCCCGTTCGCCTGTCGTTACGACGCCATGACCGTGGTAGTGGACGAGGATTACCACGCCTTGGTGGCCATGGACTTCATGCAGCAGACCATCGCCATGACCGGCATCACACCGATCGCGTTGCCGGACGAGATCGAGCTCAGCCGAGCCATCCCGACGGCTGTGGCGCTGGCACCGGAACACTTGCGCAGTGCCGTCGAATTGATCTGCGTGGCCATTGCCGAGAACACCGTGACCGGCGATGTCGCGGCGTTCGCCAAGGACGACACAGTCAAGCAATCGATCAAAGGCCTGATGGCCGATCACTTGCTGGACGAAGGTCGCCACTCCAGCTTCTGGGCGCGCCTGGTACGCATCTACTGGCACACCGCGAGCGAAGAAGACCGCCATTGCATCGCGCAGATCCTGCCGGTGTTCATCGGCCATTACTTGACCAACGACATTCAGAAGTCCTTTGACTTCCGGTTGATTGAGTCTTTGCAGATCAGCGACTCGACGCGTCAGGCACTCAAGAGCGAAGTCTCGGGGCTGGCCTTCCCGATCAATCGCCATCACCCACTGGTCGCCAACATCGTGCGGTTTTTTCGCAGCAGTTCTCTGCTCGATTCGCCGTGCGTGCAAGACGCCCTCAGCGACTACCTGGTTTAACGAGGAACACATTCATGAGACGTCTCGACATTTTGCTCATTGGGCAAAGCCAGGCCTTGACCGACCTGGCGCTGGAACTTGAACAACACGGTCATTCGCTGATGAGGGTTTTCGACACAGTAGATGAGCACCCGTCGTTTGATTTGCTGATCGACGACGCGTCGATGCCTTTCGGTCATTCTGATGAGACACCGCGACTGACGCTGCAACTGGGTATCGGCGGAACGGAGGCTGGTGGCTTGCCGTCGCTGGACCTGTTGTGCTCGTACAATTCCGAATTGTTCACGCGCGTGCCGATCGCCGACGAGCCTTCAGGCAATGGCCAGGCATTGCGCCTGCGAGCGGTAGCGGAACTGGTGGATCACGTCGCGCTGCTGGTCAGCCGCTTCTCCCGGGATGCCGAGTATTTTCTGCACGCACAACCGGCCGCGCCGGCTCACTTTGAGCGTGTGGACAATCTGGTCCGGCTTGAACACTTGGCGTTCGTCCATCAACTCAACGTCACCGCTCAGCCCTGGCTGCTGGAACTGGGGCAGATCCCGATGATCGAGCGCCTGGAACAGCGCCTTGTTCAATCCGCCGAAAGACCCGCGCTGACCATCGACGGCGCGACGCTGAGCTATCGCCAACTGCATGCCCAGAGCCGTGCTATCCAGCAGCAGTTACAGCCGCTGCTCGATCAGCATCAAGGGCCGTTGGTGGTCGGGATCTGCCTGCCGAAATGCCATGCGCTGTATGCAGGGATTCTGGCGATTCTCGGCAGCGGGGCGGTGTATCTGCCGCTGGAACCCAGCCATCCGCTGCAACGTCAGCAGTACATACTTTCAAATGCCGGGGCCGTGTTGTTGCTGCATGACGGCCATCATCCGCTCGCCGAGGACATGCCGGGGCTGGACATCAGCTGCATCGGCATCGAAGACGTGGACCTCGAACAACCCTTGATGCATCTGCGGCCCGATCTTGATGCACCGTGCATGGCGCTCTATACCTCGGGCACCACCGGGCATCCCAAAGGCGTGTTGCTCAGTCAGGCCAACCTTGCACACTTCACCGCGTGGTATTCCGACTACGTACAACTCACCGGGCAGAGTCGGGTGCTGCAGTTTTCATCGCTGAGTTTTGACTCGTCGGTGATCGACATTTTCCCGACCCTGCTGCAGGGTGCCGAGCTGATCGTGCCCAGCGACGACCAACGCCGCGACCCTTTACAACTGATCGAACTGATATGCCACCAGCGACTCAGCCACGGGTTTTTGCCGCCGGCACTGCTGAGCATTCTGCCGCTGGATCAGCTTCAGGGTCTGGATCACGTGATGACCGGCGGCGACGTTTGCGAACCGTACGTGATCGAGCAACTGACGCGCCAAGGCAAGCTCTACAACCTG
Source organism: Pseudomonas sp. FBCC-B1667 (assembly GCF_059133255.1). Classification (NCBI taxonomy): domain Bacteria; kingdom Pseudomonadati; phylum Pseudomonadota; class Gammaproteobacteria; order Pseudomonadales; family Pseudomonadaceae; genus Pseudomonas; species Pseudomonas sp. FBCC-B1667. The sequence goes on from NZ_CP101437.1 coordinate 5,821,534, forward strand.
TATGGCCCCACCGAAGCCACGGTGCTGATAACCGCGCGACAATTGCGTCCCGGCGACAACAATCGGTCCCTCGGCGCACCCATTGCCAACAGTCAGGTGCTGATTCTCGATGAGGACTTTCTACCCGTTACCGACCATACCGTCGGTGAGTTGTACATTGTCGGGCCGGGGGTGTGCCTGGGGTATCTGAATAACCCGCAGCAGACGGCCGAACGCTATCTGAACCTGAGTTTGCCAGGCGGCCAACACCTGCGTGCCTATCGGACCGGCGATATGGCGAAGTGGACCGGCGACGGCATCGAGCTATGTGGGCGGCGGGATAACCAGGTAAAGATTCGCGGCTTTAGGGTAGAACCGGAAGAGATCGAACGTTGCCTGCGCGACAGCCAGTTGTACCGTCAGGTGGCGGTGGTCATCGACAGTCAGCGACGCATTCTGGCCTTCGTCGCGCAGCCGCAGGAAGTACAGCCCGGTGCCGCATGCGAGGCGTTGAAGGCACACGCGTTGCAGTTTTTACCGGACTACATGCAGCCCAGTGCGTGGACCGAACTGCACAGCATGCCCTTTGCCAGTAATGGCAAAGTCGATCGCAAGGCGTTACTGGCCATGCCGGTCAACGTCCTGAAAACCACCGCTCGGCGCTTGCCTGTCAGTGCCGATGAGGCCTTGCTGCTGGAGATCTGGGCCGAGTTGCTGGAGCTGCCGGCCAGCGACATTTCAACCGATGAAAGTTTCTTTAATCTGGGCGGTCACTCGATACTGCTGTCACGCATGTTGCTGCAATTGCGTGAGAAGTTCGGGCGCAGTATTTCGATCAACCGCTTCATTGAACTGCCGACCATTACGAAGTTGGCGACCTTGGTGCGCGGCTCTGGCACTGAAGAAGTGCTCAGCGAAAAGGCTTTGGCGGATGCCTTCCGTGAGTTGGATATTCAGCCGCTGTCTGTCAGCCAAATGGGCGATGTGCATAAGGTGATTGTCACCGGCGCCAACAGTTTTGTCGGTGTGCATATCGTCGAGGCACTGCTGGGTTGGGGTGCCACTGAAGTCGCGTGCCTGGTGCGCGATGGCGGCGGGCAATCGGCGTCTGAACGCTTTGCTCATGCGTTGCGCGAGAACCGTCTGGAGCATCTGGACCAGAGCCGGGTGCGGGTGTATGCGGCGGACATCACTCGTCCATCTCTAGGACTGTCCGCTGAAGCTTACGAACGCCTCGATCGAGAGTTCGGCGCGCTGGTGCACAACGCTGCCAACGTCAATCACGTACTCGATTACGAATCACTGGCGAGGGACAACGTCGAGCCGATTTTCGAATGCCTTCGGTTGTGTGAAGGGCGCAGCAAGAAGGTCTTCAATTTTGTCTCGACGCTCTCGGCTTCCAGCACGATTGCCGAAGATGGCCAAGTGCTGGAATTGCCCGCGGCGCAGACACCGCCGATCTATATCAAGAATGGCTACAACCTCTCCAAGTGGGTCGGCGAACGAATTCTTGAAAGGGCGCGCGAGCGTGGGGTGCGGGTCAATCTCTATCGCCCCGGCAACATCAGTTTCAACAGTCTTACCGGCGTCTGCCAGCCACACAAAAACCGTTTGATGCTGATGCTCAAAGGCTCGATCCAGCTCGGCCAGGTGCCGGAATTTGCGCTGAATTTCGACCTGATGCCGGTGGACTTTCTCGCCCGCTTCATCGCCTTCCATGCCAGTCGCTATCAGCCTGAAAAAGCGGTGTTCAACCTGCATAACCCCGAGCCACTGAGTTGGGACGACTACGTGGCGTCCTTTCGCGAGGCTGGGCGGGAATTCTCGATGGTCAGCGTTGCGGACTGGCAGCAGCAATTGAACCGGGTCGACACCGACAACGCGCTGTTCGGCGTACTCGGTTTTTACCTCAATGGCTTTGAGGAAGACATCGGCGACATCTCGATGATCGGCCACGCCAACGCCCAGGCCGGCGTGCGGCAGATGGGCGCGCACTACCCGGAAAAAACCCCGGCGCTGTTACGTCGTGGCTGCGACTACCTGAAAGAAATCAACTTCATCTGATTCAACCCAAACGGAGCAAAACCATGAGCACTCTGCAACCCGATACCCTGATCAAAAATCCTCAAGGCTGCCACGTGGTGTCCTCGGTGGACGTACCGGCCGAGGCTGCGAAAGTCTGGGCGATTGTCGGCAACTTTGCCGGCTTCGATCAATTCATTCCGGCGCTGTCGCACATTGAGATGACAGGCGAAGGTGTGTCGTCCTTGCGCAAGAAATTCTTCAAGGACGGCAACCTGGTGGTCGAGCAACTCAACTCGCGGGATGACAGCGCGTTGAACATGAGCTGGACCACGATCTACAACACCTTGGGTGTGGGCAATTTGTGGGCGGCGATGAGTGTTGAGCCGCTGGGAGTGGGCAAGTCCCGTGCGACTTGGACCATCATCGCTGAACCGGCACAGGGAGGTGTGGAGGCTCTGCCAGGGTTCAAGGCGTTTGTGCAGGGGTTTGCTGATGATGCGATGAGTAATGTATTGAAGCTGTTTGTATAAGTCTGAGTTTGATCGATAACGCAGGTTGAATCTGATCTTGTAGCGGTTATCAACTGTCGGCTCACCTGCTGAGAAAGCCGGCCCTGATTTGCAGGGCTGGCTTTTTTGTTCGTCGACATTGGGTTGGCCTGAAACGACAAAACCCCTGTCTGCGTTAACAGACAGGGGTTTCGGAATTCAATCTTGACGATGACCTACTCTCACATGGGGAAACCCCACACTACCATCGGCGATGCATCGTTTCACTGCTGAGTTCGGGATGGGATCAGGTGGTTCCAATGCTCTATGGTCGTCAAGAAATTCTGTGACCAGCCCGTTACAGCCGTAACGTGCCAGCAAAAAATGGTGACTTCTACTAAAACAAAACCCCTACCTGCATACGCAGATAGGGGTTTCGGAATTTAATCTTGACGATGACCTACTCTCACATGGGGAAACCCCACACTACCATCGGCGATGCATCGTTTCACTGCTGAGTTCGGGATGGGATCAGGTGGTTCCAATGCTCTATGGTCGTCAAGAAATTCGGGTACTGAGTCGTGGCCAGTTGGCCGCGCTTCAGCAAATTGGGTATGTGACAGCTTTCGGTGTTTTGTGAGCGTCGAACTTTCGGTTCATTTCGTCTTCACACACCACAATCTGATGCTCGTTCGAGTAGTCAAATTGCTTGGGTGTTATATGGTCAAGCCTCACGGGCAATTAGTATTGGTTAGCTCAACGCCTCACAGCGCTTACACACCCAACCTATCAACGTCGTAGTCTTCGACGGCCCTTCAGGGGACTCAAGGTCCCAGTGAGATCTCATCTTGAGGCTAGTTTCCCGCTTAGATGCTTTCAGCGGTTATCTATTCCGAACATAGCTACCCGGCAATGCCACTGGCGTGACAACCGGAACACCAGAGGTTCGTCCACTCCGGTCCTCTCGTACTAGGAGCAGCCCCTCTCAAATCTCAAACGTCCACGGCAGATAGGGACCGAACTGTCTCACGACGTTCTAAACCCAGCTCGCGTACCACTTTAAATGGCGAACAGCCATACCCTTGGGACCGGCTTCAGCCCCAGGATGTGATGAGCCGACATCGAGGTGCCAAACACCGCCGTCGATATGAACTCTTGGGCGGTATCAGCCTGTTATCCCCGGAGTACCTTTTATCCGTTGAGCGATGGCCCTTCCATACAGAACCACCGGATCACTAAGACCTACTTTCGTACCTGCTCGACGTGTCTGTCTCGCAGTCAAGCGCGCTTTTGCCTTTATACTCTACGACCGATTTCCGACCGGTCTGAGCGCACCTTCGTACTCCTCCGTTACTCTTTAGGAGGAGACCGCCCCAGTCAAACTACCCACCATACACTGTCCTCGATCCGGATAACGGACCTGAGTTAGAACCTCAAAGTTGCCAGGGTGGTATTTCAAGGTTGGCTCCACGCGAACTGGCGTCCACGCTTCAAAGCCTCCCACCTATCCTACACAAGCAAATTCAAAGTCCAGTGCAAAGCTATAGTAAAGGTTCACGGGGTCTTTCCGTCTAGCCGCGGATACACTGCATCTTCACAGCGATTTCAATTTCACTGAGTCTCGGGTGGAGACAGCGCCGCCATCGTTACGCCATTCGTGCAGGTCGGAACTTACCCGACAAGGAATTTCGCTACCTTAGGACCGTTATAGTTACGGCCGCCGTTTACCGGGGCTTCGATCAAGAGCTTCGCGTTAGCTAACCCCATCAATTAACCTTCCGGCACCGGGCAGGCGTCACACCCTATACGTCCACTTTCGTGTTTGCAGAGTGCTGTGTTTTTAATAAACAGTCGCAGCGGCCTGGTATCTTCGACCGGCATGGGCTTACGCAGTAAATGCTTCACCCTCACCGGCGCACCTTCTCCCGAAGTTACGGTGCCATTTTGCCTAGTTCCTTCACCCGAGTTCTCTCAAGCGCCTTGGTATTCTCTACCCAACCACCTGTGTCGGTTTGGGGTACGGTTCCTGGTTACCTGAAGCTTAGAAGCTTTTCTTGGAAGCATGGCATCAACCACTTCGTGTTCTAAAAGAACACTCGTCATCAGCTCTCGGCCTTAGAATCCCGGATTTACCTAAGATTCCAGCCTACCACCTTAAACTTGGACAACCAACGCCAAGCTGGCCTAGCCTTCTCCGTCCCTCCATCGCAATAACCAGAAGTACAGGAATATTAACCTGTTTTCCATCGACTACGCTTTTCAGCCTCGCCTTAGGGACCGACTAACCCTGCGTCGATTAACGTTGCGCAGGAAACCTTGGTCTTTCGGCGTGGGTGTTTTTCACACCCATTGTCGTTACTCATGTCAGCATTCGCACTTCTGATACCTCCAGCAAGCTTCTCAACTCACCTTCACAGGCTTACAGAACGCTCCTCTACCGCATCACCTAAGTGATACCCGTAGCTTCGGTGTATGGTTTGAGCCCCGTTACATCTTCCGCGCAGGCCGACTCGACTAGTGAGCTATTACGCTTTCTTTAAAGGGTGGCTGCTTCTAAGCCAACCTCCTAGCTGTCTAAGCCTTCCCACATCGTTTCCCACTTAACCATAACTTTGGGACCTTAGCTGACGGTCTGGGTTGTTTCCCTTTTCACGACGGACGTTAGCACCCGCCGTGTGTCTCCCATGCTCGGCACTTGTAGGTATTCGGAGTTTGCATCGGTTTGGTAAGTCGGGATGACCCCCTAGCCGAAACAGTGCTCTACCCCCTACAGTGATACATGAGGCGCTACCTAAATAGCTTTCGAGGAGAACCAGCTATCTCCGAGCTTGATTAGCCTTTCACTCCGATCCACAGGTCATCCGCTAACTTTTCAACGGTAGTCGGTTCGGTCCTCCAGTTAGTGTTACCCAACCTTCAACCTGCCCATGGATAGATCGCCCGGTTTCGGGTCTATTCCCAGCGACTAGACGCCCTATTAAGACTCGCTTTCGCTACGCCTCCCCTATTCGGTTAAGCTCGCCACTGAAAATAAGTCGCTGACCCATTATACAAAAGGTACGCAGTCACCCAACAAAGTGGGCTCCCACTGCTTGTACGCATACGGTTTCAGGATCTATTTCACTCCCCTCTCCGGGGTTCTTTTCGCCTTTCCCTCACGGTACTAGTTCACTATCGGTCAGTCAGTAGTATTTAGCCTTGGAGGATGGTCCCCCCATATTCAGACAAAGTTTCTCGTGCTCCGTCCTACTCGATTTCATGACCAAGAGATTTTCGCGTACAGGGCTATCACCCACTATGGCCGCACTTTCCAGAGCGTTCCGCTAATCTCAAAGCCACTTAAGGGCTAGTCCCCGTTCGCTCGCCACTACTAAGGGAATCTCGGTTGATTTCTTTTCCTCAGGGTACTTAGATGTTTCAGTTCCCCTGGTTCGCTTCTTAAGCCTATGTATTCAGCTTAAGATAACCATCTTATGATGGCTGGGTTCCCCCATTCAGACATCTCCGGATCAAAGTCTGTTTGCCGACTCCCCGAAGCTTTTCGCAGGCTACCACGTCTTTCATCGCCTCTGACTGCCAAGGCATCCACCGTATGCGCTTCTTCACTTGACCATATAACCCCAAGCAATCTGGTTATACTGTGAAGACGACATTCGCCGAAAATTCGATAATACTCAATTAAGAGCAACTCACAAATTTTACCTTAGCCTGATCCGTTACCAGTGAAAGTAACGTCCAGTCTATCTTTCTATCACATACCCAAATTTTTAAAGAACGAACTAGTCAAAGACTAGAAATCAACATTCACCATCTCAACGATGGAATGCTCATTTCTAAGCTTTATACAAACAGAAGCAGTAGTGGTGGAGCCAAACGGGATCGAACCGTTGACCTCCTGCGTGCAAGGCAGGCGCTCTCCCAGCTGAGCTATGGCCCCGTATTTCTACAGGCGTTTCCCACACAAAATTGGTGGGTCTGGGCAGATTCGAACTGCCGACCTCACCCTTATCAGGGGTGCGCTCTAACCAACTGAGCTACAGACCCAATTTCGAGCTACTAAGGCCGACCTCACCCTGCTCTTAACCACAAAGCATTGGGTACGCTCTAACCAACTCAGCTACAAACCGATACAGGCTGCTTCTTTCGTCTTCTTCAATGAATCAAGCAATTCGTGTGGGAACTTATGGAGCAGCTGATGTCGTCGATTAAGGAGGTGATCCAGCCGCAGGTTCCCCTACGGCTACCTTGTTACGACTTCACCCCAGTCATGAATCACACCGTGGTAACCGTCCTCCCGAAGGTTAGACTAGCTACTTCTGGTGCAACCCACTCCCATGGTGTGACGGGCGGTGTGTACAAGGCCCGGGAACGTATTCACCGCGACATTCTGATTCGCGATTACTAGCGATTCCGACTTCACGCAGTCGAGTTGCAGACTGCGATCCGGACTACGATCGGTTTTCTGGGATTAGCTCCACCTCGCGGCTTGGCAACCCTCTGTACCGACCATTGTAGCACGTGTGTAGCCCAGGCCGTAAGGGCCATGATGACTTGACGTCATCCCCACCTTCCTCCGGTTTGTCACCGGCAGTCTCCTTAGAGTGCCCACCATAACGTGCTGGTAACTAAGGACAAGGGTTGCGCTCGTTACGGGACTTAACCCAACATCTCACGACACGAGCTGACGACAGCCATGCAGCACCTGTCTCAATGTTCCCGAAGGCACCCATCCATCTCTGGAAAGTTCATTGGATGTCAAGGCCTGGTAAGGTTCTTCGCGTTGCTTCGAATTAAACCACATGCTCCACCGCTTGTGCGGGCCCCCGTCAATTCATTTGAGTTTTAACCTTGCGGCCGTACTCCCCAGGCGGTCAACTTAATGCGTTAGCTGCGCCACTAAGAGCTCAAGGCTCCCAACGGCTAGTTGACATCGTTTACGGCGTGGACTACCAGGGTATCTAATCCTGTTTGCTCCCCACGCTTTCGCACCTCAGTGTCAGTATCAGTCCAGGTGGTCGCCTTCGCCACTGGTGTTCCTTCCTATATCTACGCATTTCACCGCTACACAGGAAATTCCACCACCCTCTACCATACTCTAGCTCGTCAGTTTTGAATGCAGTTCCCAGGTTGAGCCCGGGGATTTCACATCCAACTTAACGAACCACCTACGCGCGCTTTACGCCCAGTAATTCCGATTAACGCTTGCACCCTCTGTATTACCGCGGCTGCTGGCACAGAGTTAGCCGGTGCTTATTCTGTCGGTAACGTCAAGATTGCAACGTATTAGGTTACAACCCTTCCTCCCAACTTAAAGTGCTTTACAATCCGAAGACCTTCTTCACACACGCGGCATGGCTGGATCAGGCTTTCGCCCATTGTCCAATATTCCCCACTGCTGCCTCCCGTAGGAGTCTGGACCGTGTCTCAGTTCCAGTGTGACTGATCATCCTCTCAGACCAGTTACGGATCGTCGCCTTGGTGAGCCATTACCTCACCAACTAGCTAATCCGACCTAGGCTCATCTGATAGCGCAAGGCCCGAAGGTCCCCTGCTTTCTCCCGTAGGACGTATGCGGTATTAGCGTCCGTTTCCGAGCGTTATCCCCCACTACCAGGCAGATTCCTAGGCATTACTCACCCGTCCGCCGCTCTCAAGAGAAGCAAGCTTCTCTCTACCGCTCGACTTGCATGTGTTAGGCCTGCCGCCAGCGTTCAATCTGAGCCATGATCAAACTCTTCAGTTCAAACATCTTTGGGTTTTTAAGAAACCCTAAACTTGGCTCAGCAATCGTTGGTTACATCTTTGATTTCTCGCGGAGTAACTTGTGATGCTGATAATCTTGTTGACTATCAGTCTGACTCCACAAGCACCCACACGAATTGCTTGATTCAGTTGTTAAAGAGCGGTTGGTTAAGATCTTTCGTCTCAACCGAGGCGCGCATTTTACAGCAGCCTCTGTTGCTGTCAAGCGGTTATTTTCAGAAGTTTTCAAAGTTTCGCTTGGAAATCTCTAACAACTTCAACCACTTGCGCTTCCGATCACTCGGTAGCGGGAGGCGAATTCTACAGCGTTACACGCTGCTGCCAACACCTCTTTTTCAACTCCTTTCGGACTTCGATGAACTGAAGCCACTCACTGCCGAAAACTTCTTAACTCTTTGTTTTCGAAGGAGTTTTCCGTTTCGACTGCGCCGGAAGTGGGGCGAATTATAGACATCCAGAATCTGCCGTCAACCTTTAATTACGCCTTTCGTACAGAAGGTGCCTTTTTAGCCACTAAACGCGGGATTCGACGGGCAACCGCCGGCACACGTAACACTAATAGCAACCCCCCAAGAGAGGCATACACCGCCCACTCCTTCAGATCGGCACGCACGATCCATAACATATGCAGCAACCCAAGCCCGAGAATCACATACACCAGGCGATGCAACGTCTTCCAGCGCGCGCCCAAACGCCGCTGACTATAGCGATTGGACGTCACTGCCAACGCCAGCAAACCCAGGAAGCCCAATGTGCCTACGATAATGTACGGCCGCTTGCGCAACTCAACACCCAGCTGAGACCAGTCAAACCCAAGAATGAACGCCGTATAGCCACTCAAATGCAACACCACGTACGCAAAGCACCACAACCCCAACTGCCTCCGCACTGCAATCCACCCCGCCCAGCCAGTGAGTTTTTGCAACGGCGTCATACTGAGTGTGATGAGCAGCAAAATGAGCGTACCCAGTCCCAGTCGATCGACCAGCACCTTGCCCGGATCCGGTCCCAGCACATCTGCCCAGGCCTGATACAACCAAAGCAGCGGCCACATCGCTATCACTATAAAGACGCCAATGCGCCAAACCGGAAAACGCATCAGTAGTTCTTCCGCAGATCGAGCCCTGTATAGAGAGAGGCCACTTCATCCGAATAACCATTAAACATCTGCGTGTCCCGCACGTTCGGCTTGAACAGACCACTGGGCAATCGACGCTCCCGCGCCTGAGTCCAGCGCGGGTGATCAACCGACGGATTCACGTTTGCGTAAAAACCGTACTCATCCGCGGCAATGCTCTGCCAGGTGGTTTTCGGCTGCTCGCTGACCAGGCTGATCCGCACAATAGATTTGATGCTCTTGAAACCGTACTTCCAGGGCACCACCAGACGCAGCGGCGCGCCATTCTGATTGGGCAGTTCACGCCCATACATGCCCACCGCCAGAATCGCCAGCGGGTTCATCGCCTCATCCAGACGCAGCCCTTCTACATACGGCCAGTCGATCAAGGCAAACCCGGAACGCTGACCGGGCATACTCTTGGGATCCTCGAGGGTTTCAAAACGAATGTATTTAGCCTTGGAAGTTGGCTCAACTTCCTTGAGCAGCGCCGAGATGGGAAAGCCGATCCACGGAATGACCATCGACCACGCCTCAACACACCGAAGACGATAGATCCGCTCCTCCAACTGATAAGGTTTCATGAAATCTTCCAGCGCATACCGCCCCGGCTTGCCCACCTCCCCATCCACCACCACGCTCCATGGCTCGGTCTTTAGCGTGCCTGCGTTGGCAGCAGGGTCGCCTTTATCAGTGCCGAACTCATAGAAGTTGTTGTAGTGGGTTGCGTCCTTGAACGGCGTAATTGCTTCGTCCTTGACGTTGACCGCGCCCCACTTAGTAGAAGGAAGCTTTTCGGCAAACCAGGAAGGCGCTTTGCCAGGCTCGACATTCGCATAGCGAGCCGTTTCTTCGGCACTCGCCCAACGCGGCAGGCTACTGACCGCCAAACCAGCCACGGCAGCGCCGAGAACATTCCGACGGGATAGATAGAAGGATTCAGGCGTGACGTCCGACTCATGGCAGTCAGACGCTTTGGGGACTTTGATCAGCATGGCAACTCCGCAGCATTGGAGAACAGTTGCACCAATAGACTGCGGAGTATGAGGGAAATTACATCACTCGGCGTTTTTGTGTCGACGAAGACGCAACAGGTATTGCACCGGGCCGGAGGCCGCATAGGCGAGGAAAACCAGAAGCAGAATGCGTGGCGGATCACTGAAGACCACAGCGAACACCAGCACCACCGCAAGGATCGCCACGAAAGGTACGCGTCCTTTCAAGTCCAGTTCCTTGAAGCTGTTGTACTTGATGTTGCTGACCATCAGCATACCGGCCGCTGCGACCATCAGTGCAACCAGGAAGGACATCTTCGACCCCTGAATGCCGTAGTCGCTGAACGCCCAGACGATCCCCGCGACCACACCCGCCGCTGCCGGACTGGCCAGGCCGATGAAGTAGCGTTTGTCTGCGGTGCCAACCTGAGTGTTGAAGCGCGCCAGACGTAGCGCAGCGCCAGCCACGTAAATGAAGGCGACCATCCAGCCGACCTTGCCCATATCACCCAAGGCCCAGCCAAACGCCAGCAATGCCGGCGCGACGCCAAAGGCGACCATGTCCGACAGCGAGTCGTACTCGGCACCAAAAGCGCTTTGAGTATTGGTCATGCGCGCCACGCGGCCATCGAGACCGTCAAGCACCATGGCCACGAAAATCGCGATCGCGGCGAAAGCAAAGTACTTGCTCGCATTGACCGAATCACCAGCACTCAAGGCCGCCTGGGCGCTCATCGAGTTGATGATGGAATAAAACCCTGCAAACAGGTTCGCAGTGGTAAACAGATTCGGCAGAAGATAGATACCACGATGCCGGACTTTGCGGCCTTCAGCGTCATGCCCTTCTTCGATGTGTTCATCGATGGGCAGCAGGCTTTCGGCGTCAGAAGCCTGGTTTGGCTCTTCGGGGCGTTCGCTCATGGACATTACCTTGCAACAGGATGGAAAGTTTTCGACAGGTGTCTGGGACGACGGTTCGGCCACAAACAATGCAGCTTTATACCAGAAGCAGCGTTCCAAACGAAAAAACGCGGCCTAGGCCGCGTCTTCCGTACAAGGGCGTGACTTAGTTTTTGGCTTTGTCGACGATCTTGTTGGCACCGATCCACGGCATCATGGAGCGCAGTTGCTCGCCGATGATCTCGATACCGTGAGCGGCATTGTTACGACGCTTGGCGGTCATCGAAGGATAGCCGGTTGCACCTTCGCTGATGAACATCTTGGCGTATTCGCCATCCTGAATACGTTTCAGGGCGTTGCGCATGGCCTGACGGGACTCGGCGTTGATCACTTCCGGACCGGTAACGTACTCGCCGTATTCTGCGTTGTTGGAGATCGAGTAGTTCATGTTGGCGATACCGCCTTCGTACATGAGGTCAACGATCAGTTTCAGTTCGTGCAGGCACTCGAAATAGGCCATTTCTGGCGCGTAGCCAGCTTCAACCAGCGTTTCAAAACCGGCTTTGACCAGCTCAACGGTACCGCCGCACAGAACGGCTTGTTCGCCGAACAGGTCGGTTTCGGTCTCGTCCTTGAAGGTGGTTTCGATGATGCCGGTACGACCGCCACCAACGCCAGCAGCGTAGGACAGTGCAACGTTTTTGGCGTTGCCGGAAGCATCCTGATAGATAGCGATCAGATCAGGAATACCGCCACCTTTGACGAACTCGGAGCGCACGGTGTGGCCCGGTGCTTTCGGCGCGATCATGATCACGTCGAGATCAGCGCGCGGAACAACCTGGTTGTAGTGGATCGCGAAGCCGTGGGAGAAGGCCAGGGTGGCGCCTTTCTTGATGTTCGGCTCGATTTCGTTCTTGTACAGGGCAGACTGGAACTCGTCCGGGGTCAGGATCATGACCAGGTCGGCCGCTGCAACAGCGGAGGCCACGTCAGTCACTTTCAGGCCGTGAGCTTCAGCTTTGGCAACAGTGGCTGAACCTTTACGCAGACCAACAGTAACGTCAACGCCGGAGTCTTTCAGGTTGCACGCTTGAGCGTGGCCCTGTGAGCCGTAACCGATGATGGCAACTTTCTTACCCTGGATGATGGACAGGTCGCAGTCTTTTTCGTAATAAACTTTCATGAAATTCCCCTATATATCCAGGCCGTTCAGGCCATTCACTAATTTGGTTTAGATGCTGAGTACTTTGTCGCCGCGTGCAATACCGGTTACGCCACTACGGACGGTTTCCAGAATCGACGCAGTGCCAATGGACTGAATGAAGCTGTCGAGCTTGTCGCTGGTCCCGGTCAATTGAACGGTATACACGCTAGCGCTGACATCGACGATCTGCCCACGGTAAATATCGGTGGTGCGTTTGATCTCGGCGCGCTGGGCGCCGGTGGCCTTGACCTTGACCAGCATCAGTTCGCGCTCGATGTGAGCACTCTCCGACAGGTCGACCAATTTGACCACTTCGATCAACTTGTTCAGGTTCTTGGTGATCTGCTCGATCACTTCATCATGGCCCACCGTGGTCAGCGTCAGACGCGACAGGGTCGGGTCTTCAGTGGGTGCCACCGTCAGGCTTTCGATGTTGTAGTTGCGCTGCGAGAACAGGCCGACTACACGAGACAGAGCGCCCGGTTCGTTTTCCAGAAGCAAGGAAATAATGTGTCGCATGATTAAGTACGCTCCGTCTTGCTCAGCCACATATCGCGCATGGAGCCGTCTTTGATCTGCATCGGGTAGACGTGCTCGCTGGTGTCGACTGAAATATCCAGCACCACCAAGCGATCCTTCATGGCGAACGCCTCTTCCATCTTCGACTTCAAATCTTTCGAGTCGGTGATGCGCACGCCAACGTGACCATAGGCTTCCGCCAGCTTGACGAAGTCAGGCAGGGATTCCATGTACGAGTGCGAGTGACGGCTGCCGTAACTCATGTCTTGCCACTGGCGAACCATACCCAGAACACCGTTGTTCAGGATGACGATTTTGACCGGCAAACCATATTGCAGACAGGTGGACAGTTCCTGAATGTTCATCTGAATGCTGCCCTCGCCCGTCACGCAGACGACGTCGGCATCCGGGAAGCTCAACTTGATGCCCATGGCCGCCGGAAAACCGAAGCCCATGGTGCCCAAGCCACCGGAGTTGATCCAGCGATTCGGCTTGTTGAACGTGTAGTACTGCGCCGCGAACATTTGGTGCTGGCCCACGTCCGAAGCGACATAAGCGTCGCCCTTGGTGACTTCACACAGGGTTTCTATCACGGTCTGCGGCTTGATGACGCTGCCGTCGCCCTTCTCATAAGGGAACAGGCCACGATCGCCGCGCCACTCGTCAACTTGCTTCCACCAGCTGGCAACGGACTCCTTGTTCGGGGTCTCGCCGATTTCCTTGAGGATCGCGACCATTTCGGTCAGGACGCTCTCGACCGGACCGACGATAGGAACGTCTGCCTTTATGGTCTTGGAGATCGAAGCCGGGTCGATGTCGATGTGAATGATCTTGGCATTCGGGCAGAACTTCGCCGGGCCGTTGATCACACGGTCATCGAAACGCGCGCCGACCGCAAGGATCACGTCGGCGTGGTGCATCGCCAGGTTGGCGGTGTAGCTGCCGTGCATGCCGAGCATGCCAATGAACTGACGGTCGGTGCCAGGGTAGGCACCCAGGCCCATCAGGGTATTGGTCACTGGCAGATTGAGCATCTTCGCCAATTCGGTCAGCGGCGCGGAGCCACCACCGAGAATCACACCACCGCCGGCGTACATCACCGGACGCTTGGCCGCCAAGAGCATTTCTGCAGCCTTGCGGATTTGCCCGGAGTGACCGCGAACGGCCGGGCTGTAGGAACGCAGCTTGGCTTTTTTCGGGAAGATGTATTCGTACTTCTCGGCCGGGTTGGTCATGTCTTTCGGGATATCGACAACAACCGGGCCCGGACGACCGGATTGCGCCAGGTAAAACGCTTTCTTCATGACTTCCGGGATTTCCGATGCGTGCTTGATCATGAAGCTGTGCTTCACGATCGGCCGGGAGATACCGATCATGTCGGTTTCCTGGAACGCATCGGTGCCCACCATGCTGCTAGGCACCTGGCCGGAAATGACCACCATTGGAATCGAGTCCATATAGGCGGTGGCAATACCGGTGATGGCGTTTGTTGCGCCAGGACCGGAAGTCACCAGTACCACGCCGGCTTTACCGGTGGCACGGGCATAGCCGTCAGCCATATGGGTAGCCGCTTGTTCGTGGCGAACCAGGATGTGGGTCACTTCCGGCTCTTTGAACAGGGCATCGTAAACATGAAGAAGAGCACCACCCGGGTACCCGTAGATATATTTGACGCCTTCGTCACGCAAGAAGCGGACGAGCATCTCACCGCCAGATAAAAGCTCCACGTTGTTCACCTCTAAAACGCCAGAATACCGCCCACATAAACGAGGACGGGTCTTAATAGGTTTACTTCTCAGCAGAGCATGAGCGACGGTGGTCGCCGACTACGTCAGCACTGACTGAGCAAGTATTGGGATCGTCCCAAGTGTTGCGGGCCTTTCCCACCCAGCGCGAGGTAACGCGTTGCGGGTGTAACAGGTCGGCGCGGATGTGCGCCTCATGATCTGCTGAGTGGGTCTGCTTCTGGCAGTCCCTCTACAGCGGACTTTGGATTCTTCTGTTTCGTCCCCTGCAAGTCAAGTCGTCTATGTGCTTTATTGAAGTAAGCACATGAGAAAGCAAGAAAAAATCGCTAAACAGCGACTGTGTTAGCTTCGATTGCGCAACTCATGACAAGGAAATGGCATGCGAACGATCTTCTTCATGGTCAGCCTGCTGATCAGCCCTTTGTGCACGGCCGCCCAGATCTACAAATGGGTCGATGCCCAAGGCGTGACACACTTTGACGCTCAACCACCCCAAGGCCGGGAAGCCACCACCGTGGTGACGCCCTCCTCTGTGAGCCAACCGGCCACGCTGCCCGACAGCAAAGCCATTGGCAATCAGCAGGACATCGACAACACGGTGAAAAAACAGGTCGCCGAGCAGCAAGCCCAGCTCAAGGCATTTTGCGTGCAGGCGCGCACGAATCTGGCGCAGCTGCAGAACAATCCACGACTTCGGGAGGCTGTGGAGGGCGAAATGCATCGCCTGACGGATCAACAACGTCAGGAACGCATCAGCGAAACGCAGAAACAGATTGCGCAGAACTGCCAGTAAGCACTGGCAGTTTCCGATTCAGCGGGAGGCGGTGATCAGCAGATCGAACTCTTTGAGCAGCACTTGCAGCTGTCGATCCCGGCCCTGCACATCACGGCCGGCGAAGACCATTTCCGCCATTTCCTGAATCCCGGAGACGGCGGGTAATGGCAGGTTCTGCTCGAGGATCATCTTCATCCGGGGCAGGAAGATCCATTGCAGCCACTGCTCGAAATCCAGCGTATCGACCGAAAACGGCTCGACGCTGGAAAGCGCATCTTGGGATGGAGAGACTTCATCCCACCACCCCTGCACACGCAGTTCACGCTCAATCAGCAGCAACTGCTCGGCGATCCTCGGGAAGCGTGCGTCCATCACAGCGAAACCTTGGCCTTCTGACGGGCCAATGCTGCGCCGGCAGAATCACCTTGCTTCTCGCGCGCCTGGGCAATCAAATCCCACAGGCTGGCCTGAAGGTCCGGACGGCCATTGGCGAAGGTCAGGCCACGACGAGCGAATTGCTCAGCCTGCGGCGCATCGCCTTGAGCCATGCGCACTTGAGCCAGACGATAAAGCACTTGCGGCTCACGCGGTGCAACGCGCTGAGCACGCTCCAGACTGGACGAAGCACCGTTGAGGTCGCCGCTCGCCTGTTGCTGCTGAGCCGTGGTCAACAGCGCCAGCACCGGACCGTCCAGTTGCTCGTCGGCGGACAGACCGCCAGCGTTCGCCGAAGGAATCCCGCTCGGTGTCGAGGGCATGCTGTAGCTGCCCTGATTGATCGGCGCCGACTGGACCGGCGACGTGTCGATCGGTCCCGGAGTAATCGGGCCAGGGGTGATCGGCGCGGTGCTGATCGGTGCCGAGCTGACGGCGCCCCCACCCGGGACCATCACCACCACACCGGTATCGCCTTGCGGGATCGCCTGGGTTTGCGATGGGGCTTGCGCAGGACGCTTCACGGTCGACTTGCGGAAGCCGCCATTCGCCGATATCCGTTCACTGTTGGACACAGCCGTGCCGGAATCCTCAACCGGAATCGAACCGCGTTGTACGGTGGAGCAACCGATGAGCAACGCCACGGCGGCAACCGCTGGTATCAACCACTTGTTCACGTGAATCCCTCTTTGCTTAATTCATCCAGCCCTTGACCCAATCCATCACCGTTTCGCCGGAAACAGGGCTTTCGCCACCGCAAGCCGCACCGGGAGGAGGTTCGCTGCCGCGAATATACGGCATCTGTACAGCGCCTGGGCAGTTGGCGTCAGAGCCTTGCCCGGTACGCGAATCGACCCAGGCCTGAACAACGTTGTCCGGTTGCGGCATGTCCAGCGGCAGCGGGTCGGCTTTTCGCATGAAGCTGGTCCAGACCTGCAAAGCACCGGTCGCGCCGGTGAATGGCGTCTTGCCGTTGTCATCGCGGCCGAGCCAGACCACCGCCAGCAAGTCCTGACTGAATCCGGCAAACCAGCTGTCTCGCGAGTCGTTACTGGTACCGGTCTTGCCGGCCAGGGTCAGGGTTTTCGGCAACACGTTGTAAACCGAACTGCCCGTACCTTCACGCATGACCCGTTGCATGGCGCTCTGGATCAGGTAAATGGAGGCCGGATCAAAACGCTGCTCGATCTGGAACGGGTAGCGCTTGAGCGGCTCGCCTTCGGCAGTCAAAACGCTACGAATCCCGCGCATCGGCGTGTTGAAACCACCGTTGGCCAGCGTCTGGTACATGGTCGCCACTTCAATTGGCGTCATGCCGCCGGCGCCCAGCAACATCGATGGGAATGCAGGGAAGTCGCGGGTCACGCCCAGACGAGCGAGGGTCTTGAGGACGTTCGGTACACCCACTGCCAGGCCAAGACGCGCGGTCGACAAGTTGTAGGAATGCGCCAGCCCCTGATACAGGAACACCGTACCGTGGGAACGACGATCGTAGTTCTGCGGTTTCCAGACCTGACCGTCCGCGCCTTTGACCGAGAAGGACTCGTCCGACAGCCAACTGGTCAAGGTGTACTGGGTGGGTTTCTCAAGTGCCGTCAGATAAACCGCCGGCTTGATCAACGAACCTACAGGTCGCACCGCATCCAGCGCACGGTTGAAGCCGGCGAAACTCGCCTGGCGACTACCGATCATGGCCTGTACCTCACCGGTTTCCGGGTTGGTCACGACCATGGCCGCCTCAACGTCATCCGAACCCTTGCGACCGGACAGCCGCTTGAAGGTGTCGTTGACTGACGCTTCGGCTTTCATCTGCAGAATCGGGTCGAAGCTGGTAAAAATCCGCAGGCCTTCTTCGGTCAAGTCTTCATCGCGGTAGTCTTCGCGCAACTGACGTTTAACCAGATCGAGGAAACCCGGGAACGAGCTGTCGGCCAACTTGCCGCGCGTCGTCACACCCAGTGGCATTTGCTTCGCCGCGGCAACTTGTTCGGCGGTGGCAACGCCCTGCTGCTCAAGAACATCGAGCACCAGGTTGCGTCGCTCAAGCGCACGCTCAGGGTTGCGACGCGGGTTGTAGTACGACGGCCCTTTGACCATCCCCACCAACAGGGCAACTTGATGCAGTTTCAGTTCGGACAATGGCTGCCCGAAGAAGAACTGGCTGGCCAGACCGAAACCGTGCACTGCGCGCTGGCCGTCCTGACCGACGAAGACTTCGTTGAGGTAAGCCTCAAGAATTTCCCGTTTGTCGTAATGCAACTCAAGCAACATCGCCATCATGGCTTCGGTGAGTTTACGGGTCAGACTGCGTTCGCTGGTCAGGTAAAAGTTCTTGACCAACTGTTGCGTCAGGGTACTGCCGCCCTGGGTCATCTTGCCGCCAGAGGTGTTGACGTAGACGGCGCGGGCAATCGACTTCGGTGACACGCCCCAATGACTATAGAAATCCCGGTCTTCCACGGCGACCAGGGTTTCCAGCAGGTACGGCGGTACCTGATCGATTTTGATCAGGATGCGGTCTTCGAGGTTTTTCGGGTAAATCCCGCCGATCAGCAGCGGCTCAAGACGCACCACCGACAGCTTCGAACCGTTGGTCGCCGAAAGCTCGGCAACATAGTCGCCAGAGAAACGCACGCGCACCGGCTGGGGTTTCTCCAGACCTTCATAGAACTGGAAGCCACGGGTATTCAAATCAACGGTGTTGCCGCTGACCGCCGCAGCACCGGGGCCATTGCTCACGCTTTCGCGGCGGTAGCCCAAGGCGTCGAGCTCGGTGAGGAAGTCATCCTTGCTCAGCTTCTGGCCGGTAAACAGTTCCAGCGGGCGCGCATACACCTTGGCCGGGATCGTCCAGCGCTTGCCGGAAAACTTTTCCTGGACGATAGCGTCGAGGTAAACCGCGAATCCGGCGAGCACCACCAGGCCGACCAGACTGAGTTTAAGGGCCCAGCCCAGCCACGGGCTCAGGCCCCTGGAAGGTGGTTTTTTGGGAGTGCGGGGGGATCGAGTACGAGTCATGGCGGCGGATTATACGCACTTTATTGATACTCAACAGACGCCCTCCGAGGTTTGCGTCAGGCGGACTTGCGGCCATAATGGCGGCCTTGAATTTTTCCCAGTCTTTGAAGGATCGCCTGTGAGCCAGTCCCTGATCGCCGCTCTGCAAAACCCGGCCCTCTACCCGCATCCGGTAGACGGGTTCCAGGTCATCGAAACCCATATTTCCTGGGTCATCCTCACAGGTCCCTTTGCTTATAAAGTGAAGAAGCCGGTGAATTTCGGCTTCCTCGACTTCACCAGCCTCGACGCCCGCGAGCACTTCTGCGGCGAAGAACTGCGCTTGAACCAGCGTCTGACCAACGATTTGTATCTGGAAGTGTTGCCAATCACTGGCAGCGCCGAAGCCCCTCAATTCGGTGGCGATGGCCCGGTGGTCGATTTCGCCCTGAAAATGCGTCAATTCCCACAAAGCCAGTTGCTCAGCACCCTGCAGGCCAATGGCGAACTGACCACTGCGCACATCGACGAGATGGCCGCGCAGATTGCACAATTCCACCTCAACGCGCCGAAAGTGCCCGCCGAACACGATGCAGGCACCCCGGACAGCGTGATGGCGCCGGTACGCCAGAACTTCGAACAGATCCGCCCGTTCCTCAGTGACAAGGCCGACCTGGTGCAACTCGACGCTCTGCAAGCCTGGGCCGAGAGCAGCTTCGAACGCCTCAAGCCACTGTTCGCCCAGCGCAAGGCCGAAGGCTTCATTCGTGAATGCCACGGTGATATCCACTTGGGCAACGCGACCGTGATCGATGGCAAGGTCGTGATCTTCGATTGCATCGAATTCAACGAACCGTTCCGTTTCACCGACGTCTACGCTGACACCGGTTTCCTGGCGATGGACCTGGAAGATCGTGGCCTGAAGAGCCTCGCGCGCCGTTTCGTCAGCCAATACCTGGAACTGACCGGCGACTATCAAGGCCTTGAACTGCTGAACTTCTATAAAGCCTACCGCGCACTGGTTCGCGCGAAAGTCAGCTTGTTCAGCATGCCCGCCGAAGCCGATCCGGTGCAGCGCGCAACGACCCTGCGCCAGTACCGCAACTACGCCAACCTCGCGGAAAGCTACAGCACCATTCCTTCGCGCTTCATGGCGATTACCCACGGCGTATCCGCTGTTGGCAAAAGCCACGTGGCCATGCGCCTGGTCGAAGCACTGGGCGCCATTCGCCTGCGCTCGGATGTAGAACGCAAACGTCTGTTTGGTGAACAAACCGTAGCAAATGATCCGCAAGCCGGCATTTATAACGCGCACGCCACTGCCGCCACCTACAGCCGCCTGCATGAAATCGCCGGAATCATCCTGCGCGCCGGCTTCCCGGTGGTGATCGATGCCACTTACCTCAAGCGCGACCAGCGCGACGGCGCGGCGAAAATCGCCGAGGCCACCGGCGCGCCGTTCCTGATCCTCGATTGCCATGCGCCGCAAGCCGTGATCGAAAGCTGGCTCGCCCTGCGCCAGGCGGACAAAAAGGACCCATCCGACGCCAACCTGGCCGTTATCGCAGCCCAGCAAGCCAACCGTGAAGCGCTGACGCCCGCTGAGATTCTGTGCAGCAAGCGCGTCCAGACCAATGAAAGCGGGACCCTCGACACCGTTGTTGCGCAAATCCGCCAACGCATGCCAGGCCTGTAAAAACTATTTCAGCCGTGAAGCCTTCCCTGGCTTCACGGCTGTCAAATAGTGGCACTATACTGGCGTCATAAAACCATCAGGTGATGCGACATGAGCCAGCCCAAACTTCTCGATACCCCGCTGTATGCCTTGCTGCACAAAGACGACATCGCAGGATTCAACAATGAGCGGCCCAAAGACGGACCTATCGACATGGTCGGTGGCGATTTCCGGGGCCTGGACTTGCGTGAACTGAACGCCGATGGCGTCGACTTTACCGATGCCTATTTCCGCTCCGCCGATTTGCGCGGCATCGACTTTCGCAGCGCACAGTTGGAAGGCGCCAGCCTGGCCCATGCACAGATCTCCGGCGCGTATTTTCCGGCAGAGCTGAGCGCGGACGAGATCCTCATGTCGATGAACTTCGGCACACGCCTGCGGTATCGCACTCGCTAAAAACGACGTCTTACCCTGACACGTCCAGCGCCCTCGCTTTGCGCTGGATGCCATGTGATCGCCGAATACCCACTTCTGTCGCCCCCTCCCAACCTGTCTTTGCCTCGTCCTCTTAGAAGCTTTTGCGTCGAAACCGACCAAACAATCACGCTTTTCCTACTGATGGCTACACTCCTGAGAAGCTCGCCCACGCAACGTTCGGCCATCGCAAGGAGGCTTGATGAATGATGAACTGCAACACCTGAAGAATCTTGGCAAGACGTCGGCGCAGTGGCTGCATGCCGTGGGCATCCACAGCGCCTCGGATTTGCGTCGCCTCGGGGCGGTGGATGCTTATCGGGCCGTGCGTACGCGCGGGTTTCGGGCGTCAAAGGTGTTGTTGTATGCGATCGAAGGTGCACTGATGGATGTGCACTGGAACGACATTCCGGCCGAGCGTAAAGAAGCCTTGAACAAACAGCTGGAAGCGATTTCATCGCGCCACAAGGCCTGAAGGCATTGGCGTTGAACCCATCTGACGAGGCAGCTCAAAGAAACTGAAAAACAGCGATTGACATGGTAATGAGAATCGCTATGATTAGCACCAACTGGTCGCGAGACTGGTCGATATTTGAAAAGCCCTTGGTTCGGACTCTCAGATATCTCCTCATCAGGCTAATCACGGTTATTTGACCCGGCTCTTGCCGGGTCTTTTTTTGCCTGTGACTTTTTTGCCTTTGAAAGCACCGGTCGTTACTTGCCGAACTGCTTACGCATCTGCGCGCAGTAATCCTGAGGCGGTGAAGCCGGCGTGTACCAGACGTAATCAGCCATAGCCGCTGTCACCTCGGCCCCCTGCTCTGCCAGCAGCAACACCGTCGGCGCTTGCGCCTGCCCCAAATCCAGGACATGGAGAGGCACACCAACGTCCTTGCGCGCGTGATAGGCACCGGCAAACAGCAATGAAGGCATCGGAGCTGCCAGCAAGCGCTCGGCCATGCGCCGGTCTCGTTGCCGCTGGACCGCCAACATGGCGGGCATTTGTGAAGTGGGCAGCAAACCGCAATGGGAGTCACTGATTTCTGCCAGCAACTCATCCTTGACCGAAGCCGCGTTGGAGCGCGAGCCGCTCAATGCCGGGGGTTTTGCGTAGACCGCACGAACATCGAGGTTGTCCAGGTTGGCCGCCAGCAGCGGATAGGGCTGAGTCAGCGCGAAACGCACGATCGGCCCGTAAAGTTCCCAGTCCCATCCCTCCTGCCAAGCCAAGGCAGCCGGCAAATCGGCCGGAGGCGTCGAGGCATGACGAACATCCTCGACACGCGGCTGCTGATCCGGCGTCAGCATTTCCAGGAGCAAACTGCCCTGTGGCCGTTGCTCGCCGAGCGACTGCAACAACCACAGTTCTAGCGGGTGGTGATCGCGATTGTCATGCTGCTCGCCGACGATCAGCCGCGCAGGCTTGGCCAGTCGCCCAAGCAGTTCCTGCGCCGTCAGGGTCTGCCCGTTGCGCAGGTCACGGATTTCACCGTTGACCGGCGGTGGCACCGCAACATGCTGGCAGGCACCCAAGAGCAATACGGCCAGCAGTAAAATCCCACGCATGTTCACCTCGATGACAGTCTCAGCGGGCGATGATCAGCGGATGCCCACGCTCCGGATGCTGCTGCACCAACACTTCCAGCCCGAACACGGCTTTGAGCGGCTCTGGTTTCAGGACCTGCTCCGGAGTGTCCAATGCCACCGGACGCCCCCCCTCAAGCAGCAACACGCGATCACAATAGCGCGCCGCCAGGTTCAGATCATGCAGGATGACCAGAACAGCCGCGCCGCGATCGGCAAACTCGCGCACCGCTTGCAGGGTGGTGTGCTGATGTAACGGGTCGAGCATCGAGGTCGGCTCATCGAGCAACAGCGTCTGTCCCGCCTCCCCCGGCCAGAGTTGCGCCAACACCCGAGCCAGATGCACCCGCTGACGCTCGCCGCCGGACAGGGCCAGGTAGCTGCGACCACTCAGGTGTTCGGCATCAGCGGCGTGTAGCGCGGCGGCGACGATCTCGTCATCGCGCACTCGACCGCTTTGATGAGGCAATCGCCCCATGCCCACCACCTCTTCAACGCGAAAGGCAAAGTCCAGGGTCGACACCTGCGGCAGCACCGCCAGTCGTTGCGCACGCAGCGATGCGGCCCAGTGACGCAACTCGCGATCATCGAGCCAGACGCTTCCATGATCGGCCTGCAACTCGCCGCACAAGGCACCAAGCAAAGTACTTTTGCCGGCGCCATTGGGGCCGAGCACGCCCAGCACCTCGCCCGGCCGAAGCTCAAGCGTGATGCCCGCCAGCACAGTCTTGGTGCCGCGGCGGATGTGCAAGTTCTGCGTGCGCAACATCAGGCGCGCCTCCGGAGCAACAAGAACAGAAAGAACGGCGCACCGATAAAGGCCGTAACAATGCCGATCGGTAATTCGGCCGGTGCCAGGGCCAGTCGCGCCACCAGATCGGCAAACAATAGAAGACTGGCACCGGCGAGTATCGAAGCGGGCAATAACACTCGATGATCGGGACCGGCGAGCAAGCGCACGAGGTGCGGCACCACCAGACCGACAAACCCGATCATCCCCGCCGCCGCCACCGCCGCGCCAACCCCCAGTGCCGTACAGAACACCAATTCGCGCTTGAGCCCTTCGACGTCGATGCCCAGATGACCGGCCTCCGACTCCCCCAGCAGTAACGCATTCAGGGCCTTGGCCCGACGCGGCAACCAAAGCGCCACCCCCGCGCTGACCAG
The DNA here is from genome assembly GCF_059133255.1 of Pseudomonas sp. FBCC-B1667. Taxonomy (NCBI): domain Bacteria; kingdom Pseudomonadati; phylum Pseudomonadota; class Gammaproteobacteria; order Pseudomonadales; family Pseudomonadaceae; genus Pseudomonas; species Pseudomonas sp. FBCC-B1667. The sequence goes on from NZ_CP101437.1 coordinate 5,845,379, forward strand.
CAGCAACGGCCAGAGCCGCGCGTAACTCGCGCCATTGAGGCTGCCCAGGTTCCAGAACGTCAGCGTACGCAACGTCGCGTCGTCTGCCAGATAGGTGAACAACCCCACCGCCGAGCCCGCCAACGCGGTCAATGCGATACCGGCCAGCAGCATCGTCGCGACGTTCGTCTGGCCGTTACGTCGGCCCAGTCGATACACCAGCGCCGTGACCCCGAGCCCACCGAGAAACGCACACACCGATAACAGATAAGGCCCGAAGGACTCAGGCAACCCGCCAAACGCCGAGCCGCCAACAATCGCGATGGCAGCACCCAATGCCGCGCCGCTGGACACCCCCACCAACCCCGGATCAGCAAGAGGGTTACGAAACAGCCCCTGCATCGCCACACCGGACAGCGCCAGCACGCCACCCACCGCCAAGCCCAACAAGGTTCTCGGCAATCGAATGTGTCCGACGATCAATTCGGCTTGCTCCAGCCCATCCGGCGCAATCGGCAATCCGGCCAGGCGCAGCGCTGCGTGCAAGGTGTCGAGCAACGGCAAACTGACCGGCCCCAGCGCCAGCGACAGCCAGATCGCCAGCGCACACAGAAGGCTCAGACCAATGAACAGGGCACGAGGCTTAACCAGGACGGTCATTGACCGGCCGTGCCAGGAAAGAATCCGTCAGAAAGCTTTTTGAGGCTGTCCGGCAACCGAGGGCCGAGCCCGCCCACCAACAACGTCGGATCCAGCTCTAAGACCCGTCCGTCCTTCGCCGCACGCGTCGAGGACAGCATCGGGTTTTCCTTGAACAACGCGGCACGCGCCGCATCCCCCGTCAGCGCCCGGTCGGCAAACACCAGCACCTCGGGGTCGAGGCTGATCAGCGACTCGACAGAAAACGGTTTGTAGCCGGTATGCGTGGCCAGATTGTGGCCGCCAGCCTGGCGCAGCAGCCAATCGGCGGCGGTGTCCTTGCCAGCGATGAGCGGCTTGCCGCCCGCATGGCCGAGCAGCAACAGCACACCCGGTGACGGTTGCGTCAGCTGTGCCTTGGTCACGCGGATTTTTTGCTGATCGAGTTGCTCCTGGTAACGCTGGTACGCTTGAACAGCCTGCGCTTCAGCGCCCAGCAATTTGCCCAAATGCTGCAAGTTGCCCTGCAACGTCGGTAGATCCGGCTGCGCCGAGAACAGCTCCACCTGCACCCCCGCGTTACGAATTTGCGCGAGCACGGGCGACGGTCCCATTTCTTCGGTGCCGATGAGGATCTGCGGGCGTAAGCTCAAGATGCCTTCCGCCGACAGCTGCCGCTGATAGCCAATGCTGGGCAGCGCCTTGAGGCTTTCTGGATGCTGACTGGTGGTGTCGACACCGACCAGTTTCGATTCGCCGCCCAGCGCGCTCACCCACTCGGATAACGCGCCACCGGCACTGACCCAACGTTGCGGCAACTCGGCCGCTGCGCCGTGGTGACTGACGAGAAGTCCGACACAGAGCGCAACAACGCGGGTACTCAAGCGCATAAACAGCTTCCTTAATAGTTTTCCCAGACATCGAGATGACAGGCCAAGTATCCTCGGCGTCTGGCACCCGCACCCGACGGGCAAGATGGCCATTTGATAATTGTTTGCATTTGAACGTCAAGCTCGGACATATCTGGTCACGAGGCGCAGGATTAAAGGATAGACATGAAGTTTCTTTGTACAGGCGCCGATTTGGCTGACGCCAGCAGTCGCGGTTTCGATATAGACGGGCAGAAGCTCTTCGCCGTACGCCGGGGCGGCCAGGTCTATGTCTACATCAATCGCTGCCCGCACCGTGGCGTTGGTCTGGAATGGACGCCGGACAGCTTTCTCGATCCCAGCAACAGCCTGATCCAGTGCGCCACCCATGGCGCACTGTTTCTGATCGAGGACGGCGAGTGCGTTTCGGGCCCCTGCGCCGGTCAATCGCTGACCTCCGTGCCCTGCCGTGAAGACGCACAAGGCGTCTGGGTCAGCCTTTAACCGTTGAGCAGCACATCCAGACGTCGGTCAACCACCATTTCTTCATGAGTCAAACGCACGCCATAGGCCAGCACCTCAACCCCGCATGCAACGGCCTCACGCAAGGCTGCCGCGTAGGCCGAATCGATTTCTTCTGCAGGACGCACCGCATCGATGCCGGTCAGGTTGACGCAATACAACTGCACCGCGCGAATCCCGTCCCGGGCCAGGTGCGCCAACTCACGCAAATGCTTGGCCCCGCGCTGAGTCACCGCGTCCGGAAACGCGGCCACCGATGCCCCGTCGAAGCCCAGGGTGACGCTTTTGACCTCCACATAGGCCGGGCCGCTGGGGTATTCGAGGCGAAAATCGATGCGGCTGCTTTCCTGCCCGTAGGCGACTTCGCGCCTCAGTTCGGTAAAACCGTTCAGTTCACTGATGACACCGGCACGCAGCGCCTCTTCGATCAAACCATTGGCGCGCCCGGTGTTTACGCAAAACAAGCGCCCTTGCGGGGTTTCGCCAACTTCCCAGGTGCCGGGCAACTTACGTTTGGGGTCGTTTGAGCGGCTGAACCAGACTTGCCCGCCTTCGACCTGACAATTGAGCATCGAGCCCGTATTGGGACAATGAATGGTGATCAACTCGCCGCTAACGGTTTCGATATCGGCGAGAAAACGCTTGTAACGTCGAATCAGGCGACCTTCTTCCAGGGGAGGATGAAACCGCATCAGCCTTGCCAGCTCTTCAGTCCGCGAGCAATGCGCTCGACCGCTTCCTGCAAACGCGGCAGGCTTTGGGTGTAGGCAAAACGCACGTGATGCCCGGCCTGATAGCGACCGAAATCCAGCCCCGGTGTAATCGCCACGTGTTCAGTTTCCAGGAAGTGCCGGCAGAACGTGAAGGCATCACCGCCGAACTTGCTGATATCGGCGTACAAATAGAACGCACCCTCCGGCTCCACGGCAATCCCGAAACCCAACTCGCGCAAGGCCGGCAGGAGAAAATCGCGACGACGACCAAATTCGGTGCGACGCTCTTCGAGAATGCTGATGGTCGCTGGCTCAAAACAGGCCAGAGCGGCGTGCTGAGCCATGCTCGGTGCGCTGATGTAGAGGTTTTGCGCAAGCTTTTCCAGCTCGCCGACGGCCGCTTCTGGCGCCACCAGCCAGCCGAGACGCCAGCCGGTCATGCCGAAATACTTGGAAAAACTGTTGAGCACGAACGCACTGTCATCGACTTCCAGCACGCTGGCGGCATCGGTGCCGTACGTCAGGCCGTGATAGATCTCGTCCACCACCAGATGACCGTGACGAACCTTGATCGCCTCAGACAGCCCCGCCAGCTCGTCGCGGGTCAGGATGGTCCCGGTCGGATTGGCCGGAGACGCCACCAATGCACCGACGCTGTCGTGATCCCAATGCCGGGCGACCAGATCAGGGGTCAGTTGATAACGCACGTCCGGCCCCACAGGCACCAGCTGCGCCGCGCCTTCCACCAGTCGCAGAAAGTGCCGGTTGCAGGGATAGCCCGGATCCGCCAGCAGCCAGTGTTTGCCCGGGTCCACCAGCAAGGCACTGGCCAGCAACAGGGCGCCCGAACCGCCGGGGGTGATGAGGATGCGCTTGGGGTCAATGTTCAATCCGTAACGCTGTTGATAAAAACTGGAGATGGCTTCGCGCAACTCGGGAATGCCCCGCGCAGCGGTGTAACGGGTCTTCCCCGCCGTCAATGCGGCCTGGCCGGCCTGGATGATCGGCTCGGCGGTGGTGAAGTCCGGCTCGCCGATTTCCAGGTGGATCACGTCGTGGCCAGCGGCCTGCAGTTCATTGGCCCGCGCCAGCAGCGCCATGACATGGAAAGGTTCGATCGCACGACTGCGAGCACTGTAGGACTGGGCCATTAGCCTTCCTTCGACGGGAAAAGAACCGATTCTACCCAAGCGCAGGAACGAGCGAGAACATAAAGCGGTCAGACGCCTTAGAACCCTGGCCATAAACGACTCAAACGAGTACTCCAGGTTTGACTAAAATCAATATTTGATCAGGCCTCCAACACCACCAGGCAAGGCTTTGCAATGATTTGCAAGTTCCGCGGGCCACTACCTCGACATCCGGGAGTAGCGCGCCCCGATTTGATCTGGTAAGTTCGCCCGCTTGCAGCCGCAGGGCCGGCAGGTGTCGGTGATGGAGCAATCCTGCGCAATGGATTACAAGAGTAGAGGCGGTCTATTTCATGTCCACCCAAGCAAAGCAGCAAACCACGACGATCAGCGGCTTCGAACCCTACAAAGAAGTAAAGGGCGAGGAATACATGGGCAAGCCCATGCGCGCTCACTTCACCAAGATCCTGAACAAGTGGAAACAGGACTTGATGCAGGAAGTCGACCGTACGGTTGATCACATGAAGGACGAAGCGGCCAACTTCCCGGACCCGGCAGACCGTGCCAGCCAGGAAGAAGAGTTCAGCCTTGAGCTGCGCGCCCGCGACCGCGAGCGCAAGCTGATCAAGAAGATCGACAAGACGCTTCAGCTGATCGAAGACGAAGAATATGGCTGGTGCGAGTCCTGCGGCGTCGAAATCGGCGTCAAGCGACTGGAAGCCCGCCCTACCGCCGACATGTGCGTTGACTGCAAGACCCTGGCGGAAATCAAGGAAAAGCAAGTCGGCAAGTAACGTCGACTTGAACGAAAAACGGAGCGTGCGAACGCTCCGTTTTTGTTTCTGATATTTGCCTCTGCGAAAAGTAACACTGCCCTCATGACTGCCATCACCCCCACCTACATCGGGCGCTTCGCCCCCACGCCCAGCGGCCATCTGCATTTCGGCTCGCTGGTCGCCGCGCTGGCCTCATACCTCGACGCCCGCTCGGTAGGTGGTCGCTGGCTGATGCGCATGGAAGACCTCGACCCGCCGCGGGAAGAGCCCGGCGCACAGGCAGCGATTCTCAACGCACTGGAAAGCTACGGTTTTGCATGGGACGGCGAAATGGTCCGCCAAAGCGAGCGCCACGAGGCTTACGCCGAAGAGCTCAATCGCCTGTTCAATCACGGCCTCGCTTACGCCTGCACCTGCTCGCGCAAGCAACTGGAGCCGTATCACGGCGTTTATCCGGGACTGTGCCGCAACGCCGGCCACGGCACCGAAGACGCAGCCATTCGCCTGCGCGTACCCGAACTGGAATACCACTTCATCGACCGCGTGCAAGGCGAATACCGCCAACATTTGGGTCGCGAGGTCGGCGACTTCGTGATTCGCCGCCGCGACGGGCTGTACGCTTATCAACTGGCCGTGGTGCTGGACGATGCCTGGCAAGGCATCACCGACATCGTGCGAGGTGCCGACCTGCTGGACTCGACGCCGAGACAGCTCTATCTGCAAGAACTGCTCGGCCTGCGACAACCACGCTACTTGCACATCCCGCTGATCACCCAGCCCGACGGTAACAAACTCGGCAAGTCCTACCGCTCGCCACCGCTGACCGAAGATCAGGCGACACCTTTATTGCTGCGTGCATTGCGCGCACTCGGACAAAACCCCGGCACCGAACTGGCTTACGCCAACCCACGGGAAGTGTTGAACTGGGGCATTGTCCACTGGGATGCAGCACTTATCCCGCGCACACTGAGCCTGCCCGAGGCGCAACTGCAGTGATCGCACTTGCAGTGGCGCGCCCATCCGTTACCATCGCCGCACGTTTTCGGGCACGTGCATAAAGAAGAGAGGCAGGGATGTACATCTATCGCTTGGTCCTGCTCCTCGTAGTGGGGATTTATCTGTTTTCCCCAGCCATCATGGATTGGTGGATCGACGCCACCGGCGCCTGGTATCGCCCTTATCTGCTCTGGCTGATTCTGATCGTCGTGACCTTCATCCTGCAGAGCCAAAAAGATGCCGATGAGCTTTAGCCTGACCCAGATGATCCTGATCAGCGCCGCGTACCTGGCGGTGCTGTTCGGCGTGGCCTGGGTCAGCGAAAGGGGCATGATCCCCCGAGCGATCATTCGCCACCCGTTGACGTACACGCTGTCATTGGGCGTTTACGCCAGTGCCTGGGCGTTTTACGGCACGGTGGGTCTGGCCTATCAGTACGGCTACGGCTTCTTGTCCAGTTACCTCGGGGTTTCCGGCGCATTTTTGCTGGCACCGGTGCTGCTGTACCCGATCCTGAAGATTACCCGCACCTATCAACTGTCGTCGCTGGCCGACCTGTTCGCGTTCCGCTTCCGCAGCACCTGGGCCGGCGCGCTGACCACGATTTTCATGCTGATCGGCGTGTTGCCCCTGCTGGCCCTGCAGATTCAAGCGGTCGCCGACTCCATCGGCATCCTCACCCGCGAACCGGTGCAGCATCGGGTCGCCCTGAGCTTCTGTGCACTGATTACCCTGTTCACGATCTTCTTTGGCTCGCGCCACATCGCGACCCGCGAGAAACATGAGGGCCTGGTGTTCGCCATTGCGTTCGAGTCGGTGATCAAGCTGATCGCCATCGGCGGCGTCGGCCTGTATGCGTTGTACGGCGTGTTCGACGGCCCGCAACAGCTGGAACTGTGGCTGCTGCAAAACCAGACCGCCCTCGCCGCCCTGCACACGCCGCTGCAAGAAGGGCCGTGGCGAACGCTGCTGCTGGTGTTCTTTGCCTCGGCGATTGTGATGCCGCACATGTATCACATGACCTTCACCGAAAACCTCAACCCGCGCTCGCTGGTCAGTGCGAGCTGGGGCTTGCCGCTGTTCCTGCTGCTGATGAGCCTGGCAGTGCCACTGATTCTCTGGGCCGGCCTGAAACTCGGCGCCACCACCAACCCCGAATACTTCACGCTGGGCATTGGCATCGCCGCCAACAGCAAGGCCTTGGCACTGCTGGCGTATGTCGGCGGTCTGTCGGCGGCGAGCGGCCTGATCATTGTCACCACGCTGGCGCTGTCAGGGATGGCCCTGAACCACCTGGTGTTGCCGCTCTATCAGCCACCGGCCGAAGGCAACATCTACCGCTGGCTGAAGTGGACTCGCCGGGCGCTGATCGTCGCGATCATCATGGCCGGCTACGGCTTCTACTTGCTGCTGGGTGCAGAACAGGATCTGGCGAACCTGGGCATCGTCGCGTTTGTCGCCACGTTGCAGTTCCTGCCGGGTGTGCTGTCGGTCCTGTACTGGCCGACCGCCAACCGTCGCGGTTTCATTGCCGGTTTGCTCGCCGGGATTCTGGTGTGGCTGGTGACCATGCTATTGCCGCTGGTGGGCAATCTGCAGGGTTTCTACATCCCGCTGCTGAACATGATCTACGTACTGGACGACACTAGTTGGCACATGGCGGCGATTGCCTCGCTGGCCGCCAACGTGCTGATGTTCACCTTGATCTCGCTGTTCACCAACGCCAGCCCGGAAGAAGCCAGCGCCGCCGAAGCCTGCGCCGTGGACAACGTGCGTCGCCCGCAACGTCGTGAGCTGCACGCCGCGTCGCCTCAGGAATTCGCCACCCAGCTGGCAAAACCCTTGGGCGCCAAGGCCGCACAGAAAGAAGTCGAACAGGCGCTGCGTGATCTCTATCTGCCTTTTGACGAGCGCCGGCCTTACGCCTTGCGCCGCCTGCGTGACCGCATCGAAGCCAACCTGTCCGGCTTGATGGGCCCGAGTGTGGCGCAGGACATGGTCGAAACCTTCCTGCCCTACAAGGCCGGCGGCGAGAACTATGTCACTGAAGACATTCACTTCATCGAAAGTCGACTTGAGGATTACCACTCGCGCCTGACCGGCCTGGCCGCCGAGCTCGACGCCCTGCGCCGCTACCATCGCCAGACCTTGCAGGAACTGCCAATGGGCGTCTGCTCCCTGGCCAAGGACCAGGAAATCCTCATGTGGAACAAAGCCATGGAGGAGCTGACCGGCATTGCGGCGCAACGCGTGGTGGGATCGCGCCTGAGCACCATTGCCGATCCGTGGAAAGAATTGCTGCAAGGTTTCATCAATCTGCCGGACGAGCATTTGCACAAACAGCATCTGGCCCTCGACGGTCAGACCCGTTGGCTGAACCTGCACAAAGCGGCGATCGATGAACCGCTCGCACCGGGAAACAGTGGCTTGGTATTGCTGGTGGAAGACCTGACTGAAACCCAGATGCTTGAAGACAAACTGGTGCACTCCGAGCGTCTGGCCAGTATCGGTCGACTCGCCGCGGGCGTGGCCCATGAAATCGGTAACCCGATTACCGGCATCGCCTGCCTGGCGCAAAACCTGCGCGAAGAACGCGAAGACGATGGCGAGTTGAAGGAAATCAGCGGGCAGATCCTCGAGCAGACCAAACGTGTGTCGCGCATCGTTCAATCGCTGATGAGCTTCGCCCATGCCGGCAGTCATCAGCACAGCGATGAGCCCGTCTGTCTGGCCGAAGTGGCCCAGGATGCCATCGGCTTGCTGGCCCTGAACCGACGCAATTTCGAAGTGCAGTTCTACAACTTGTGCGACCCCGATCACTGGGTCGAAGGCGACCCGCAGCGGCTTGCACAAGTACTGATCAACTTGCTCTCAAATGCACGCGACGCCTCGCCTCCCGGCAGTGCGGTGCGGGTCAAAAGCGAAGCCGGCGAACATACGGTCGATCTGATCGTGGAAGACGAAGGCAGCGGTATTCCGAAGAACATCATGGATAGATTGTTCGAACCTTTCTTCACCACCAAGGATCCTGGCGAAGGCACCGGTCTGGGCCTTGCACTGGTCTATTCCATCGTTGAAGAGCATTATGGACAAATCACCATCGACAGCCCGGCTGATGTTCAAAGCCAACGCGGCACCCGTATCCGGGTGACCTTGCCGCGTCATGTCGAAGCGACGTCCGCTGTGAACTGAGACCGTCGAGAGTATCGAATCAATGCCGCACATTTTGATCGTCGAAGACGAAACAATTATCCGCTCCGCCTTGCGCCGCCTGCTGGAACGTAACCAGTACCAGGTCAGCGAAGCCGGTTCAGTGCAGGAAGCACAAGAACGCTTCACCATTCCCACGTTCGACCTGATCGTCAGTGACCTGCGTCTGCCGGGCGCACCGGGCACCGAGTTGATCAAACTCGGCCAGGGCACGCCAGTGCTGATCATGACCAGCTACGCCAGCCTGCGTTCGGCGGTCGACTCGATGAAGATGGGCGCGGTGGATTACATCGCCAAGCCTTTCGATCACGATGAAATGCTCCAGGCTGTCGCCCGTATCCTGCGTGACCGGCAATCGTTGCCGGCCGGTGGCGAAGCGCCTGCTGGCAAAGCCACCAACGGCGCTGCGAAAGCGGGCGTCGATAACAGCAACGGCGAAATCGGCATCATCGGTTCGTGCCCGCCGATGCAGGACCTTTACAGCAAAATCCGTAAAGTCGCGCCAACCGATTCCAACGTGTTGATCCAGGGCGAATCCGGCACCGGCAAAGAACTGGTGGCGCGTGCCCTGCACAACCTGTCGAAGCGCGCCAAGGCGCCGATGATTTCGGTGAACTGCGCGGCCATACCGGAAAGCCTGATCGAGTCCGAATTGTTCGGTCACGAAAAAGGCGCATTCACCGGCGCCAGCGCCGGTCGTGCAGGCTTGGTGGAAGCAGCAGACGGCGGCACCCTGTTCCTCGACGAGATCGGCGAACTGCCTCTGGAAGCCCAGGCTCGCCTGCTGCGCGTACTGCAGGAAGGCGAGATTCGCCGCGTGGGTTCGGTGCAATCGCAGAAGGTCGACGTTCGTTTGATCGCGGCAACGCACCGGGACCTCAAGAGCCTGGCAAAAATCGGCCAGTTCCGTGAAGACTTGTACTACCGCCTTCACGTGATCGCCTTGAAACTGCCTGCGCTGCGTGAGCGGGGTGCGGACGTCAACGAAATCGCCAATGCCTTCCTGGCGCGACAGAGCGCGCGGGTCAACCGCACCGACCTGAAATTCGCCCCGGATGCCGAGCAGGCGATTCGTCATTACTCCTGGCCCGGTAACGTTCGCGAGCTGGAAAATGCGGTCGAGCGCGCGGTCATCCTGTGCGAGAGCCCGGAAATTTCTGCCGAGCTGCTGGGTATCGACATCGAACTGAGTGGCTTGGTAGAGGACGAGTTCATCGGCCTGGCACCGCAACAGGGCAACAATGGCAGCAACTCCAGCCATGAACCGACCGAAGACTTGTCACTGGAAGACTACTTCCAGCACTTCGTGCTCGAGCACCAGGACCACATGACCGAAACCGAGCTGGCGCGCAAACTCGGGGTCAGCCGCAAATGCCTGTGGGAGCGCCGTCAGCGCCTGGGCATCCCGCGGCGCAAGACCGGGGTCGCCAGCGAAGGCTGAATGTCACCTGTCTGATGCGTGGGTAACACGTGACTTCGTGAAAAAACTGTTACCTCAGATTTTTCACGTAACAGAAGCCGGGGCTTACGGTAACGAAGCCCCGGTTTTTTTTGGCCCCGAAAAACCCCACGGACTGACCTAACCCCTTGTTTTACTGGGTTTCGCAAAAGTTGGCACGCACCCTGCTATATGTTTGGTACAAGAACAATAACAAGCAATGCATAACATAATAAAAATAAGACGAATCGACTCACGCACAATAAAAACAAGACGGCGAGAGGCGCAGCTAACTGATTCTTTTGGAGAGGCGTTGTATTTGGGGCTTGCCCCACGACCAGGCCGAGAATAATAAAAAACTGTCCTAAGACAGTGCCTGAACTGGTTGGATCGCAAGATCACTGCAGCACAGCGACCAAAGCAATCCGTTTGCTCTTGGCTCCCGATTGGGAGGGTCATGAAGGAAAAGCTTCATGACGAGGGCACTTAACAAAAACAAAAAGCCCGAAATCAATAATAAAAATAGAGCATGCAACTACTTCTTGGGGAGCTTCGGCTCCCCTTGTAGTTTCTGCGATTCGAAAAAACCTCCCAAATCGGCTTTGCTTTTGGCTTGAAGCCTGCGGCTTACTGCTCATATCTGCAGTGTCCTACACCATCCCTCGACTAAATGCTAGAATCCCCGCCCATCATGCGGTCATTCTTCTGTTATGGCCGAACATTCCTTCAAACAGTGCATCCCATGCTGAAGAAGCTGTTCCAGTCATTCCGTTCTCCCAAGCGTCATACGCAACACATTCGCAGTACGCCTGAAGTGCTTAACAGCGGCCAACACTCGCTGAAAAAGGCGCAATTCAGCCGTTACGCGGTGAATATCGTCGAACGCCTGCAGAACGCCGGTTACCAGGCTTACCTGGTCGGCGGCTGCGTGCGTGACATGCTGCTCGGCATCACGCCGAAAGATTTCGACGTCGCCACCAGTGCCACACCTGAACAGGTGCGCGCCGAATTCCGCAACGCGCGGATCATCGGTCGTCGATTCAAACTGGTGCATATTCACTTCGGTCGCGAAATCATTGAAGTGGCGACCTTCCGCGCCAATCACCCGCAAAACGACGAGGAAGAAGACAGCAACCAGTCTTCCCGTAATGAAAGCGGGCGCATCTTGCGCGATAACGTCTACGGCACCCTGGAAGAAGACGCGCAACGCCGCGACTTCACCATCAACGCCCTGTATTACGACCCGGTCAGCGAGCGCATCCTCGATTACGCCAACGGCGTACACGACATCCGCAATCACCTGATCCGCCTGATTGGCGACCCGAAACAGCGCTACCAGGAAGACCCGGTGCGGATGCTGCGGGCCGTGCGTTTTGCCGCCAAGCTGAATTTCGGTATCGAAAAACACAGCGCCGCGCCAATTCGCGAGCTGGCACCGATGTTGAGCGAAATCCCGTCGGCGCGACTGTTCGAAGAAGTGCTCAAGCTGTTCCTCTCCGGCCACGCCGCGGACACCTTCGAGATGCTGGTCGACCTGCAGCTGTTCGATCCGCTGTTCCCGGCCAGTGCCGAGGCGCTGGAATACAACCCGACGTACACCCACACCCTGATCAGCGATGCGCTGGTCAACACGGACCTGCGCATCAAGCAGAACAAACCGGTCACTCCGGCATTCCTGTTTGCTGCCCTGCTATGGCCTGCCCTGCCGGCTCGCGTATTGCGCCTGCAAGAACGCGGTATGCCGCCGATTCCGGCCATGCAGGAAGCCGCTCACGAGCTGATTGCCGAACAGTGCCAACGCATCGCCATCCCGAAACGCTTCACCCTGCCGATCCGCGAGATCTGGGACATGCAGGAACGCCTGCCACGCCGTAGTGGCAAGCGCGCCGATCTGTTGCTGGATAACCCTCGGTTCCGTGCCGGTTACGACTTCTTGCTGCTGCGCGAAAGCGCCGGCGAGCAGACTGATGGCCTGGGCGAATGGTGGACGGATTATCAGGACGCCAACGACAGCGAACGTCGCGACATGATCCGCGACCTCAGCGGCAAGGAAGACGGCACCGGCGCCCCGCGCAAACGTCGCCGCAGCGGTGGTGCCAAGCGTAAACGCGCCGCCGGCGCACCGAGTGTCTCGGGCGAGTAATCCATGGAACGCATCTACATCGGCATGGGCAGCAATCTGGCTGACCCTGCTGAACAATTGCGCAGCGCCGTCGAAGCGCTGGCGCAGGTACCGCAGACCGAGCTGGTCGGGGTATCCGCGTTTTATCAGAGCGACTCGCTGCTACCCGGCCAACCGCGTTACACCAACGCGGTCGCTGCCCTCGACAGCGCACTCGCGCCGCTGGACTTGCTCGATGCGCTGCAAGCCATCGAGAACGGGCAGGGTCGCGAGCGTCTTGAGCGCTGGGGCCCTCGCACGTTGGATCTCGACATCGTGCTGTTTGGCGATCGGCTGATCGATGAACCTCGGCTCAAAGTCCCTCACTATCATATGCAGGAGCGAGCGTTCGTCCTGTATCCGCTGGCCGAACTGGCGCCTGCGAATTTGTGTCTGGCCGACGGCCGCACGCTCAAGGATTTACTCGCAGCCTGCCCATTCATCGGCCTGGATCGCCTCCCCCAAAATTGACACCTCACTCCTACACTGGATTTTGTGCCGAACACAAAATCTACTGCTGAATCGCATCAGTTACCCCGGTAACACCCCTGTCGTAACAACGCGGTAACACATGCAATTGACTTCCCGAGTTCTCCTCACGACTATAGGCGTCCCGCTGCCGCCGACACGGCGTTGAAGGGCGCAATCCAGGCCGTAAAAGCACGACAACAGACCGTGCGCCTGTATTTAACGAAGAATCACGCGCGTTACTCGCAGTAGTTTCCACAGCGCCTGAATGAGGATCTTTTCATGCCAGCCATCACCCTGACCACTCTGCAAGGTCTGAAGCAAAAAGGTGAAAAAATCACCATGCTGACCTGCTATGACGCAACCTTCGCACACGCCTGTAATGAGGCTGGCGTCGAAGTGCTGCTGGTGGGCGACTCACTCGGCATGGTTTTGCAGGGTCACGACAGCACCCTGCCCGTGACGACTGCCGAAATGGCTTACCACGTCGCAGCCGTTAAACGCGGCAACACCGATGCGCTCATCCTCGCCGACCTGCCGTTCATGGCCTACGCCACCACCGAACAAGCCATGACCAACAGCGCGCTGTTGATGCAGGCCGGTGCGCACATGGTCAAGGTAGAAGGCGCACTGTGGCTGGCGGACTCGATTCGCCTGCTGGCCGAGCGCGGCATCCCGGTGTGCGCGCACCTGGGGTTGACGCCGCAATCGGTGAACATCCTGGGCGGTTACAAAGTCCAGGGGCGCAACGAAAACCAGGCGCGGCAGATGCGTGCCGACGCGATTTCGCTGGAGCAGGCCGGTGCCGCCATGTTGCTGCTTGAGTGCGTGCCGAGCGAGCTGGCTGAGGAAATTACCCAGGCTGTGGGCATTCCGGTGATCGGAATTGGCGCCGGCAGCGGCACCGACGGCCAGGTGCTGGTCTTGCACGACATGCTGGGCTTGTCGATTACCGGTCGCGTGCCAAAATTCGTGAAGAACTTCATGACCGGCCAGCCGACCCTTCAAGCAGCCCTGAGTGCTTACGTGACTGAAGTCAAAGCGGCGACTTTCCCAGGCATCGAACACGGATTCTCTGCATGAACACCGTAAAGACCGTACGCGAACTGCGCGCCGCCGTTGCCCGTGCCCGCAGTGAAGGCAAGCGCATCGGCTTCGTGCCGACCATGGGTAACCTGCACAGCGGTCATGTCGCGCTGATTACCAAAGCCTCCCAGCGGGTGGATTTCGTGGTCGCGAGCATTTTCGTCAACCCGCTGCAATTCGGTGCCGGCGAAGACCTCGACAAGTACCCGCGCACCCTCGCTGCCGACCAGGAAAAACTGCTCCAGGCCGGTTGCCACCTGCTGTTCGCACCCACCGTTGAAGAAATGTACCCGGACGGCATGGCCGGCCAGACGCGCGTCAGCGTTCCACTGCTATCTGAAGGCCTGTGCGGCGCCAGCCGTCCGGGGCATTTTGAAGGCGTGGCGACGGTGGTCAGCAAGTTGTTCAACATGGTCCAGCCGGACCTGGCGATTTTCGGCCAAAAAGATTATCAGCAACTGGCGGTGATCAAATCGCTGGTCCATGACCTGAACATGCCGATCCAGATCATTGGCGAACCGACTGTTCGCGCAGCCGATGGCCTGGCGCTGTCGTCGCGCAATGGTTTCCTCAGCGAAGAACAGCGTGCCGTGGCACCCGTGGTCTATCGCACCCTGAGTTCGATTGCCGACGCGATCAAACAGGGTGACCGGGATTTCCCGGCGCTGATCGAGGCGCAAATCAAGCAGCTCGAAGTTGCGGGATTGCGCACCGACTACCTGGAAATTCGCCATGCGCAGACGCTGCGTCCGGCGACACCGGATGATCGTGACCTGGTGATTCTGGTGGCGGCATTCCTGGGTACCACGCGGTTAATCGACAACCTGCACCTGAACCTCGACGCGCTCGCCTAAACACCACCAAACCCTGTGGGAGCGAACTTGCTCGCGATAGCGGATTGTCATTCAACATTGATGTTGGCTGATCCACCGCACTCGCGAGCAAGCTCGCTCCCACAGGGGTTAAGCAGTGGCCACACACTGTATTGCTGCCTCCAAAGCCTTCGGGCAAACTGCCTGCCGTTCGATTCCGACCTGGGGAAACACTCATGCACGCCATCATGCTCAAGGCCAAGTTGCATCGCGCCGAAGTTACCCACGCTGTACTAGATTACGAAGGTTCTTGCGCCATCGACGGCGAATGGCTGGACTTGTCCGGCATCCGCGAATACGAGCAAATCCAGATTTACAACGTCGACAACGGCGAACGCTTCACCACTTACGCCATCCGCGGCGAAGAAGGCTCGCGCATGATCTCGGTCAACGGCGCCGCTGCCCACAAGGCCAAGGTCGGTGACCGCGTAATCATCTGCGCTTACGCTCATTACAGCGAAGCCGAGCTGCTCAACTTCAAGCCGCGCATGCTCTACATGGCACCGGGCAATGAACTGAGCCACACCAGCAATGCCATTCCGGTCCAGGTCGCCTGATCGAGCCGCCGTCCTGTCTTTGTTCCGTTTGTCGGCCGCTTCTAACTTTGATGTTAAAAAAGTACCGGAAACAGGTCAGACAAAGTCAAGACAGATCAAGGCGCGGGGTTTACTGTATTCGCCCTGCGCCATGAAATCGTTTCGACGCAGTTGACCGGACGCCAATCCGCAGCGCTCCGGGATTTTTAGTGTTCAAAAAGCCGTTCAAGTAAAAAGGAAACCCGCAGCGATGGCGTACTACCGCACTCCTCACGACGTGACCGCTCTGCCCGCCTGGCAGGCGTTGAATGATCACCGCCAAGCCATGCAGGATTTCAGCATGCGCGAAGCCTTTAATGCCGACCCGCAGCGCTTTACCCAATTCACCCTGAGCAGCTGCGGGCTGTTTCTTGATTATTCGAAGAACCTGATCAACGCCGAGACCCGCAACCTGCTGGTGGGCCTGGCCAATGAAGTCGACCTCAAGGGCGCGATCAAGTCGCTGTTCGAGGGTGAAATCGTCAATGCTTCCGAAGGTCGTCCGGCCCTGCATACCGCACTGCGCCGCCCGGTGGGCGACAAGCTGTCGGTCAACGGTGTCAACGTGATGCCGGAAGTGCACAAAGTGCTGAACCAGATCACCGACCTCGTGGGCCGCATCCATGACGGGCTGTGGCGCGGTTACACCGAGAAGCCGATCACTGACGTGGTCAACATCGGTATCGGTGGCTCGTTCCTCGGCCCGGAACTGGTGTCCGAGGCGCTGCTGTCCTACGCTCAAAAAGGCGTGCGCTGCCACTACCTGGCGAATATCGACGGCAGTGAGTTCCACGAACTGACCCAGAAGCTGCGCGCCGAAACCACGCTGTTCATCGTGTCCTCCAAGTCTTTCAATACCCTCGAGACCCTGAAGAATGCCCAGGCCGCTCGCGCCTGGTACCTGGCTCAGGGCGGTTCGGAAGCCGAGCTGTATCGTCACTTCATCGCCGTATCGAGCAACAACGCGGCCGCCGTGGCGTTCGGCATTCGTGAAGAAAACATTTTCCCGATGTGGGACTGGGTCGGCGGCCGTTATTCGCTGTGGTCGGCCATCGGTTTGCCGATTGCCCTGGCCATCGGCATGTCGAACTTCAAGGAACTGCTGTCCGGCGCCTACACCATGGACCAGCATTTCCAGACCGCGCCGTTCGAACAGAACATGCCCGTGCTGCTGGCTCTGCTCGGCGTGTGGTATGGCAACTTCTGGGGCGCGCAAAGCCACGCGATCCTGCCGTACGACCACTACTTGCGTAACATCACCAAGCACTTGCAACAGCTGGACATGGAATCCAACGGCAAGAGCGTGCGTCAGGACGGCACCCCGGTGTCCACCGACACCGGTCCGGTGATCTGGGGCGGCGTCGGTTGCAACGGTCAACACGCCTATCACCAGTTGCTGCACCAGGGCACCCAACTGATCCCGGCCGACTTCATCGTGCCGATCGTCAGCTTCAACCCGGTGTCCGACCACCACCAGTGGCTGTACGCCAACTGCCTGTCGCAGAGTCAGGCGCTGATGCTCGGCAAGACCCTTGCCGAAGCGGAAGCCGAACTGCGTGACAAAGGCATGAGCGAAGAAGACGTGAAGAAACTGGCGGCGCACAAGGTGATCCCGGGCAACCGTCCGAGCAACACCCTGGTGGTTGAACGCATCAGCCCGCGTCGCCTCGGCGCACTCGTCGCGATGTACGAACACAAAGTCTTCGTGCAAAGCGTGATCTGGGGCATCAACGCCTTCGATCAGTGGGGTGTGGAGCTGGGTAAAGAACTGGGCAAAGGCGTCTACAACCGCCTGGTTGGCAGCGAAGAAACCCCGGCTGACGATGCCTCGACCCAAGGTTTGATCAACTACTTCCGCGGCCGTCACCGCGGTTGAACCCTCGCTCCCGTAGGAGCCGAGCTTGCTCGCGATGAACGATAACGCGGTGTTCCTGATACACCGCGGCGCCTGCATCGCGAGCAAGCTCAGCTCCTACAGGACTGTGTTTGTTTTCAGGTATTGAACCCTCCTCCCGCTCGGCGCATCTTTATTACTTGTCGCAAAACAAGAATAAGGAACCGTCATGTTCGATATCAGCACGTTCCCCAAAGCCGATGCCGTCCGCCGGGCTGCGCATTTGAGTCAAGACGACTATCACCGCCTGTACCGCGAGTCCATCGAGCACCCCACCAGCTTCTGGGCCGAACAAGCCACGCGCTTTCTCGACTGGAACACGCCATGGGACACCGTCCAGCGCTATAACCTGAAAACCGGTGAAGCCAGCTGGTTTGCCGGCGGCAAGCTGAACGTCAGTTACAACTGCATCGACCGTCATCTGGAACAGCGCGGCGATCAGATCGCGATCCTCTGGGAAGGCGACGATCCCGCCGAATCCGCACAGATCACCTACAAAAAACTTCACCACAACGTCTGCCGCCTGGCCAACGTGCTCAAAAGCCGAGGCGTGAAGAAAGGCGACCGTGTGTGCATCTATATGCCGATGATTCCTGAAGCCGCCTTCGCCATGCTCGCCTGCACGCGAATCGGCGCGGTGCATTCGGTGGTTTTCGGCGGCTTCTCCCCGGACTCTGTGCGCGACCGGATACTGGATGCGGATTGCCGCACCGTGATCACCGCCGATGAAGGTGTGCGCGGCGGAAAATTCATACCGCTGAAAGAGAAAGTCGACAAGGCACTGGAGCAATGCCCGAAGGTCAGCACCGTCATCGTGGTGGAGCGCACGCAAGGCAAAGTGAATTGGGTTGAAGGGCGCGACCTCTGGTATCACCAGGCCTTGCGCGACGTCAGCGACGATTGCCCGCCGGAGCCAATGGACGCCGAGGATCCGCTGTTCATCCTTTACACCTCCGGCAGCACCGGCAAACCCAAAGGCGTGTTGCACACCACCGGCGGTTATCTGCTGCAAGCGGCGATGACCTTCAAATACGTACTCGACTACCGTGATAACGAAGTGTTCTGGTGCACCGCCGATGTCGGCTGGGTCACCGGCCACAGCTACATCGTCTATGGCCCGCTGGCCAACGGCGCGACCACGCTGATCTTTGAGGGCGTGCCGAGTTACCCGACCAGCTCGCGGTTCTGGCAGGTCATCGACAAACACCAGGTGAACATTTTCTACACCGCGCCAACGGCGTTGCGTTCCCTGATGCGCGAAGGGCCGGAACCGTTGAAGGAAACGTCCCGCGCCAGCCTCAGACTACTCGGCAGTGTCGGTGAGCCGATCAACCCGGAAGCGTGGGACTGGTACTTCAATGCAGTCGGCGAACAACGCTGCCCGATTGTCGATACCTGGTGGCAGACCGAAACCGGCGGCATCATGCTCAGCCCCCTGGTCAGCGCGCAACGGATCAAACCGGGCTGCGCCACCCAACCGATGTTCGGCGTGCAACCGGTGCTGCTCGATGAAACGGGCAAGGAAATCAAAGGGGCCGGCAGCGGCGTGCTGGCGATCAAATCCAGTTGGCCAGCACAGATCCGCAGCGTCTACGGCGACCCGCAACGGATGGTCGATACTTACTTCAAGCCTTACCCCGGTTATTACTTCACTGGCGACGGTGCGAGGCGCGATGAGGATGGCGATTACTGGATTACCGGGCGCATCGACGACGTGATCAACGTCTCCGGGCACCGCATCGGCACCGCCGAAGTGGAAAGTGCCCTGGTGCTGCATGACAGCATCGCTGAAGCCGCCGTGGTCGGCTACCCCCACGACCTCAAGGGCCAAGGCATCTACGCCTTTGTCACGCCCATGGACGGCACCGAACCCAACGACGAGTTGAAGAAAGAACTGCTGGCCCACGTCAGCAAGGAAATCGGCAGCTTCGCCAAACCGGACTTGATCCAATGGGCCCCGGCCTTGCCGAAAACCCGCTCGGGCAAGATCATGCGGCGTATCCTGCGCAAGATCGCCTGCAACGAACTGGACACCCTGGGCGATACGTCGACGCTGGCCGATCCGAGCGTTGTTCAGGATCTGGTCGATAAACGCCTGAACCAATAAGCCCGACGCGGCCAGCGATGGCCGCGTTTCATTTTCGCCACTGAGTCGCCATGGAATTTATCCGCACCCGCATTGAAACCCAGGTCATGAGCCTGACCGGTCTGTCCCTCGGCAAGCTCGACCTGGAAAACCCCAAGGGCGACCCGGGCCTGTTCGGTCCCGATTCGGTGAGTTGGCAAGTGCATGGCGATTTCAGCAGCATGCTCATCGGCGGTATCAGTGCGCTGATGCTGCAGGCTCTGCACCCATTGGCGCTTGCCGGGGTCTGGGACCATTCGAATTTCCGTGAGGACATGCTCGGCCGACTGCGCCGCACCGGGCAGTTCATCTCCGGCACCACGTTTGGCTCGCGAAAAGATGCCGACTGGCTGATCGAGAAAGTCCGCACCATCCACTTGCAAGTGACCGGCACCGCGCCGGATGGTCGCCGCTATGCGGCCAGCGACCCGGACCTGCTGACCTGGGTGCACGTGGCCGAGGTCAGCAACTTCCTCGCCGCGCATTTGCGCTATCGCAATCCGCATCTGTCACTGGCCGATCAGGACCGTTACTACGAAGAAATCGCCTTGGTCGCCGAACGACTGGGCGCCCGTGATGTGCCCCGCTCGCGGCAGGAAATCGCTGATTACCTTGAGCGCATTCGTCCACAGTTGCTGTGCGATGAGCGCAGTCGCGAGGTCTTGCGACTGTTGTTGAATGCGCCATCCCCCAGCCGTTTGGCCAAGCCTTTCGGTGGGTTGATGATGCAGGCAGGGATTGACCTGTTGCCGGACTGGGCCAGTGACATGCTCGGCGTCAGCCAAAACCTGTTACAACGCAAACTGATCCGCGCCAGCGTCAATCGCAGTGCGCCGATGTTGCGCTGGGCAGTGCGTAATGGCTCGGTGCAGCGGGCGAAGCGGCGAATGGGCTTGTTCACCTGAAAAGCTAAAAGTTTCGCGAGCAGGCTCGCTCCGACATTTGATCGGTGTCGAACACAAAATCCCCTGTGAGAGCGAGCCTGCTCGCGAAGGCAGCACCTCGGTGTGCTGCCAAACTGTTAAACTCCCGCGCCAAATTCCCTCCTGCAAGGCGCCCAGCATGTCTTCCTTGAATCAGGCGCTGCGCGCCGCCCTAGAACATCGCCAGGACCTGCTTGCCGAACTGCATCAGCAGGGCACCGACTGCTATCGCCTGTTCCACGGCAGCCAGGAAGGCGCCGGCGGCCTGACCATCGACCGCTACGGCCCGCAACTGCTGGTGCAAAGCTTTCACCAGTCGCTGGAACGCGACGCGCTGCTGCAATTGCACGAGGCAATCGACCAGCATTTGGGCCTCGACACCCTGCTGGTCTACAACGACCGCTCCCGGGGCAATTCGCGCATCGACCGCGAAGACACGGTCTACCGTGCCGATGAAGCCGCGCTGGCGGATCTGGTCGGCCACGAGTGGGGTCTGAACTATCGGGTGCGCGGGCGTCACGCCGGCCAGGACCCGCTGCTGTTCCTCGACCTGCGCAACACCCGCGGCTGGGTCAAGGCGCACAGCCAAAACAAAAGCGTGCTCAACCTGTTTGCCTACACCTGTGGCGTCGGCCTGAGTGCTGCGGCCGGTGGCGCCCGTGAGGTGTGCAACCTGGATTTCGCCGAGGGCAACCTGGCGGTCGGCCGCGAAAACGGGCTGCTCAATCCACAGTTGCCCCCCATGCAATTCGTCCAGTCCGATTACTTCCCGGCGATTCGCCAGTTGGCGGGCCTGCCGATCAGCCAACGGCGCGGGCAAAAACTGCCGAGCTACCAGCGGCTGGAACAGCGTCAATACGACCTGGTGCTGCTCGACCCTCCCGCCTGGGCCAAGAGCGCTTTCGGTACCGTCGACCTGCTGCGCGACTACCAGAGCCTGCTCAAACCCGCGCTGCTGACAACCGCCGACAACGGCGTACTGATTTGCTGCAACAATCTGGCAAAGGTCAACATGGACGACTGGCGCGAACAGGTGTTGCGCTGCGCAGAGAAGGCCGGGAGGCCGGTGCGCGAGTGGTCTGTGATGACACCGGGCGCTGATTTTCCGTCAATGGATCAACAGCCGCCGCTGAAAACGCTGATCCTTCAGCTCTGAGATTCATCCGCAAATTCAGACAATTCCGATAAAGGCTGATGACTTCGGAACCGTAATCGCGTGCCATACTCCAAGGCACTCCGATTCAGACAGATGAAGCCGCACATGCCCAAAGGATTGATTCGCGCTATCGGCGCCTTGTTGACTGCTCTGGCTCTCTACAGCTTGCTGGGGTTTCTGATTTTGCCGGGCATCGCGTTGCGGGTTGCCAACCAGCAGTTGGCCAACTACGCCACGGTGCCCGCCCACCTTCAACGGATCGAACTCAACCCTTTCAGCCTTGAAGTGACCCTCTGGGGGCTGGTCATCGGTGAGCCGGGCAAGGAACAGATCGGCTTCGAACGCCTGTACGCCAATGTGCAAGCCGACAGTCTCTGGACCAAAGCCGTGCATCTGTCCGACATCGAACTGGACAAACCCAAGACCGAAATCCTCTTCGGCAAGGACGGGAAGCTAAACCTGCTCGGGCTGTTCAAACTGCCCGGGAGCGAACCGACACCTGCCGACCCGAACGCCAAGCCATTTCCGCTGCGCGTGGACCGGATCAATCTGGCGGGCGGCGCGGTGCATTTCGAGGACTCGCGCCCCAGCGAACCCATTGAGTTTCTCTACGACAAACTCGACTTCGAGCTGAAAAACCTCAGCACCCTGCCCGACGACAGTGCCGACATGACCTTGGTGGCCGCCGGCCCCAACGGCGGACAGGTCGACTGGACCGGCAACTTCAGCCTGATCCCGCTCGCCTCCGAAGGTAAGCTGAAAATCACCGATGGCAAGATGAAAGCCTTCTGGCCCTATGTGCGCGACGCCGTGCCCCTGGACCTCGAAAGCGGCATCATGAGCCTCAGCACCGACTACAAACTCAACCTGTCCAAAGAAACCGAACTGCTGCTGAACAACCTCGCGGCCAGCATCGCACCGTTCGCAATCAAGGCCCCGGACGGCCGGCCATTGGCGAAGCTGGAACGATTGGACATCAGCGAAACCACGGTCGACCTGGCCAAGCAGCAAGTGGTGGTCGGCAAGATTCGCAGCCAGAAACTGGAAACCTGGGCCGCCCTCGAAGCCGACGGGCAACTCGACTGGCAGAAACTGTTCGCCAGCCAACCGTCCAAACCCGCCGCCAAAGCCAAGGCCGAACCCGCCAGTACGCCAGCGGCAGCCGACTCACCCAAGCCTGAACCGGCGCCACCGAGCAAACCGTGGCAGGTGCAGCTCAAAGACGTACAGTTGCGCAATTACCAGGTGCACCTGGCAGACCGCAAGGCACAACCCGCCGTAGCGCTGGAAGTCGGCCCGTTGAATCTGGACCTGCAGAACTTCGACAGCCTTAACGGTTCGCCTTTTAATCTCAAGCTCGACACCGGCGTGGGCAAACAGGGCAAGATCATGGCCGATGGCGTGGTCGATCTCGCCCCGATCAGCGCCAAACTGAAAGTGCAGACCAAAGACATCGACCTGCGTGTCGCACAGTCCTACATCACTCCGTTCATTCGCCTGGAACTTCGCAGCGGCATGCTCGGCAGTGATCTGGCGGTCGATCTGAAAAGTACCGAGCCCTTGGCGTTCAGCGTCTCCGGTCGTGCTCAGGTCGATCAGTTGCACACCCTCGACACCCTTAAAACCCGCGACTTCCTCAAGTGGCAACAACTGGTGCTCGAAGGCCTGAATTACCAACACGGTGACAGCCTGTCGATCGACAAGGTCAACCTGTTCCAGCCCTATGCGCGCTTCATGATCAACGATGATCGCACCACCAATATCGATGACCTGTTGATCCCGCAACCGCCCGATACCGGCGCCAAAACCGCCGCGGCCAAACCGGCCAGCAAAGACAAACCACTGGGTATCCACATCGGCGGCATCGCCATCAATGACGGTTCGGCCAACTTCGCCGACTTCAGCCTGACACCGAACTTCGCTACCGCCATCCAACAGCTCAACGGGCAGATCGGCACCATCGACAGCCGACAGGCAAAACCGGCCAGCGTGGATGTCAAAGGCAAAGTTGACCGTTATGCGCCGGTGACCATCAAGGGCGCGGTCAATCCGTTCGACCCGATGGCCAGCCTCGACATCGCCACCAGTTTCAAACGGGTGGAACTGACCACGCTCACGCCCTATTCCGGCAAATTCGCCGGGTATCGCATTCGCAAAGGCCGGCTCAATCTCGACCTGCATTACATGATCACCAAAGGCCAGCTCAAGGCCGAAAACAAAGTGGTGGTCGAGCAGTTGCAGCTGGGTGAAAAGGTCGACAGCCCGGATGCCGTGAGCCTGCCGCTGAAACTGGCGATTGCCTTGCTCAAGGATGTCGATGGCAAGATTTCCATTGAGTTGCCGGTCACCGGCGACCTCAATAATCCGCAGTTCAGCATCATGCCGATTGTCTGGCAAACCCTGCGCAACCTGATCGTCAAAGCCGCGGCTGCGCCGTTCAAACTGATTGGCGGACTGGTCAGCGGCGGCGGTTCCGAGGACTTGGGCACCGTGTCGTTCGCGCCGGGTTCAAGCGATTTGAGCAAGGACGCCGAAGCTGCATTGGTCAAACTGTCCCAAGCCTTGAAAGAACGTCCCGCCCTGCGTCTGGAGATCGAAGGCACGGCGGCCGCCAGCAGCGACGGCCCGTTGATTGCTGAGCAACGCCTGGAACGGGAATACCAGTACAACTACTACAAAATGCTCCAGCGTCGTGGAGACAAGGTGCCGGCCCAGGCATCTTTGCTACAGGTCCCGGAGAACGAGAAAGGCCCGTTGCTGGAAGGCATCTACCGCACACGCCTGAAGACTCAGCCGCCGGCCGAATGGAAGGATCTGGGCAAGGAAGAACGCACCGCGAAAATGCGCGCCGACGTGATCAAGTTCTGGAGTACCAGCGACGTACTGTTACGTCAGTTGGGACAGGAGCGCGCCAGCAGCATCAAGGACTATCTGGTAGACAAGGGTCAGTTGGCCGATGACCGCGTGTACTTCATCGACGCCAACCTGGGTGAAGCGGAAAGTGACGGCAGGGTGGTAACGCCTTTGCATCTGGACGCGGAGTGATTGTGGTGCAATTGCTGGCGGGGCTGGCATTGGTAATAACTGTCGGCCAGGCCTCGGCGGCCGATACGCTACGCTGCGGCAGTCAACTGATCAGCGTCGGAGACAGGTCCAGCGAAGTACTGCAGAAGTGCGGTGAGCCGGTCAGCCGCGACGTGTTGGGCTACAAACGTAGCGCTAACCGACGGGAAGAGTTTCCGGTGGAGGAATGGACCTATGGGCCGAATAGCGGGATGTACCAATTCCTTCGGTTTGAAGGCAATCGCCTGACACAGATCACCAGTAAACGCGGCAACTGAACTCGCCACATCCCCTGTAGGAGAGAGCCTGCTCGCGATGAGGGCATAACATTCAACACCTGTCGTCGACTGTTACACCGCTATCGCGAGCAGGCTCACTCCTACATTTTGATGTTCGGTGCCGCAAATAGAACAAGCCCCCGACACGAATGTCGGAGGCCTGTAATGGCCACATCCCTATGGCCGTTCGCATGAACTCCTAAGAAGCGGCAGGCGTATTACTCAGCCCGTCTGCCACACCTTCTCCCGGTCCAGGCGAGAAGTCTTGCCTTACTCGGCTTTCAGGCCGTCAGCGGAGACCGCTTTGACGCCTTTGATTTTCTTGGTGATCGCCACGGCGGTGGCTTTTTGGGAATCAGTCACTGCAACGGTGGACGACAGCGACACAACACCTTTATTGGTTTCGACTTTGATGTCGGTACCAGGAATGCCTTTTTCGGTCAGCAGATCGCTTTTGACTTTGGTAGTGATCCAGGTGTCGGAAGTAGCTTCCGTGGCCTTGGTCATTTCACCAGCAGCCAAGGTCATCGGTGCTTGAGTGGTGGCGGTCTGTGCGAATGCTACGTTGGCCATAGTCAGGGTCAGCGCGGTAGCAGTAGCGGCAGCGATAGCGAACTTCTTCATACGAGTAACTCCTGTTTTTCCAGATAGTCTGCTGGTTGTCTTCTCAGCAGGGTTACTGGGTATGTTGCGAACGCTGTGCCAACTTTGAAATAGCCACAAAAACCTTATAAATCAACATGTTAAAAAAACACTGAATTTTCGGAATCATGCAAAATGCATGAGTTGGAATTTATCGACATGCAAGTTGCGGGTTTTGGCGTCGGCCTAAGGCCATGAATTGTCGGGATTTTTTATTTTTATGGTTTTTTGTGACAGCCAATCAAAAAAATACCCCGCGAGGCGGGGTATTTGATCAATAAATGGCTCTGTCAGACACCAGGGCAACTTGTCGTTGTGTAATCTTTTGAACCCGAGAATGCACACGACCAACCGGTCGTTGCACTACGGGTCAGCGTAATAGTCTGACCGAGCACCGGCGCAGGCGCATTGATCAATTTGCAGGTAATCGTTCCCTTGCCGTCAGCCACTGTGCCCGATGCGGCCATCGTGCAGTTCTGAGTTGCCGTCACGCCAGCATTGACGCTAGTGATATCAGGATTGGCCGAACCGGCATTAATTACGTCTTCAAAAGGCACTTTAAGCGCGGACGCCTCCGCGATCCCAGCCGTCACCTTGGCCTTTGCCTGATATTTGGAGTACGCCGGCAACGCAAACGTCGCCAGGATCCCGATGATCGCCACCACGATCAGCAGTTCGATCAGGGTAAAACCTTTCTGAGTCTTCATAGACAAGCTCCATGCATGAGTCGGAATCTCATGATCTGAAAGAGCTCCAGCACAGCCCGTGCCAAGCGCTACGGCCCCTGCTGGCGCGGTGTCGGGGCGATCCTATGACCTTTCCTACACCCAGCAACCGCACTATCTGACACTTTTTGTCACCTCACCGTCGCTGGTTTGGCTCGGGTCCTTGACTAGGCTATAAGTCATGAACTGTCTGCGTCCGGTACCCCAATGAATGACATCGCCCTAAGCGGTCTGGCCAAACAATTGGTCCTGGCCGAGCTACTCACTGACAAAAGCGCGCAACAGGCGTATCAGCAAGCCCAACGCAATAAAATCTCCCTGGTCAGTTACCTGGTGCAGAACAAACTGGCGAAGAGCCGACAGATCGCCGAGATTGCCTCGGAGCATTTCGGTATGGCGCTGCTCGACCTCAACAGCCTGGACAAGGAAACCCAGCCCAGAGGACTGGTCAGCGAAAAGCTGATTCGCCAGCACCACGCCCTGCCCCTTTGGCGACGCGGCAACAAATTGTTCGTGGGTGTTTCCGATCCGACCAATCATCAAGCGATCAATGACATCCAGTTCAGCACCGGGCTGAACACCGAAGCCATCCTGGTGGAGGACGACAAGCTCAGCGAGGCCATCGAGAAATTCTTCGACAGCCACGCCAGCGGCCTGGAAGACATGGCCGACGTTGACCTCCACGGGCTGGACATCGAGTCGACCGATGACAGCGCAAAGGACGCCATCGCCAGGCAAGACGCCGATGACGCCCCCGTGGTGCGGTTCGTCCACAAACTGCTGCTCGACGCGATCAAGAGTGGTTCGTCCGACCTGCACTTCGAGCCCTATGAAAAAACCTACCGGGTGCGGATGCGCACCGACGGCCTGCTGCGCGAAGTGGCCAAGCCGCCCATCCAGTTGGCCAGCCGCATTGCGGCCCGGCTGAAAGTCATGGCCAGCCTGGACATCTCCGAACGGCGCAAACCTCAGGACGGGCGGATCAAAATGCGCCTGTCCAAAAGCAAATCCATCGATTTTCGGGTCAACACCCTGCCGACCTTGTGGGGCGAGAAAGTGGTGATCCGTATCCTCGACCCGGCCAGCGCCCAAATGGGCATCGACGCGCTCGGCTACGAACCCGACCAGAAAGACCTGTTCATGGCCGCCCTGAAGCAGCCACAGGGGATGATTCTGGTCACCGGTCCCACCGGTTCGGGCAAGACCGTGTCGCTCTACACCGGCCTGAATATTCTCAACACCGTGGACATCAACATCTCCACTGCCGAAGACCCGGTGGAGATCAACATGGAAGGCATCAACCAGGTCAACGTCAATCCCAAGCAAGGGCTGGATTTCGCCCAGGCGCTGCGTTCGTTCCTGCGCCAGGACCCGGACGTCATCATGGTCGGCGAAATCCGTGACCTCGAAACCGCCGAAATCGCCATCAAGGCTGCCCAGACCGGACACTTGGTGCTGTCCACCCTGCACACCAACAGCGCCGCCGAAACTCTGACCCGTTTGCACAACATGGGCATTCAGGGCTTCAACATCGCCACTTCCGTCACCCTGATCATCGCCCAGCGACTGGCGCGCAAATTGTGCAACCACTGCAAGACACCCATCGAGATTCCCCGCGAAACGCTGCTCAAGGAAGGCTTCCCCGAGGAACGCATCGGCGCGTTCACGATCTATGAACCGGTCGGTTGCGATCAGTGCAACGGCGGCTACAAAGGGCGAGTCGGCATTTATGAAGTGGTGAAGAACACCCCGGACCTGCAACGGCTGATCATGGCCGAAGGCAACTCGCTGGAAATCGACAGCCAGATGCGCAAGGACGGTTTCAACGACTTGCGCACCTCGGGCCTGATCAAGGCCATGCACGGCGTCACCAGCCTTGAAGAAATCAACCGGGTCACCAAGGACTGAACATGGCGGTCAAAGCAGCAAAAATCAGCGTCTACGCCTGGGAAGGCACAGACAGGAAAGGCACAAAAATGACCGGCGAGTTGAGCGGCCAGAACCCGGCGTTGATCAAGGCCCAACTGCGCAAGCAAGGCATCAACCCCGGCAAGGTGCGCAAGAAATCCGCGTCGATTTTCAGTTTCGGCAAACGCATCAAGGCCCAGGACATTGCCCTGTTCACCCGGCAGATGGCGACCATGATGAAAGCCGGCGTGCCGCTGTTGCAGTCTTTCGACATTATCGGCGAAGGCTTCGATAACCCGGCCATGCGCAAACTGATCGACGAGGTCAAACAGGAAGTCGCGGCGGGTAACAGCTTCGCCGCTTCCCTGCGCAAGAAGCCGCAATATTTCGATGAGCTCTACTGCAACCTGGTGGACGCCGGCGAGCAGGCCGGCGCCCTCGATACCCTGTTGGAGCGGGTCGCGACCTATAAGGAAAAAAGCGAAAGCCTCAAGGCCAAGATCAAGAAAGCCATGACCTACCCGCTGGCCGTGGTGTTCGTCGCGATCATTGTCACCGGGATTTTGCTGGTCAAAGTGGTGCCGCAGTTCGAGTCGGTGTTCAAGGGCTTTGGCGCCGAATTGCCAGCGTTCACGGTGATGGTCATTGGCCTGTCGGCGTTCATGCAGCAGTGGTGGTGGGCCATGCTTGGCGGGTTGTTCGGGAGCATTTTCGGTGCGCGCCACGCGTTTAAAAAATCCCCGGGGTTTCGCGACTGGCTGGACACTTGGCTGTTGAAACTGCCGCTGGTTGGCACACTGATGTACAAGTCTGCCGTGGCCCGCTACGCCCGTACCCTGTCGACCACCTTCGCCGCCGGCGTTCCCCTGGTCGAAGCGCTCGATTCAGTGGCCGGCGCCACCGGCAACATCGTGTTCAAGCGAGCGGTGCTGCGCATCAAGCAGGACGTGTCGACCGGCATGCAGCTGAATTTTTCCATGCGCACTTCCGGAATCTTTCCCAACATGGCCATTCAGATGACCGCCATCGGCGAGGAGTCCGGTGCGCTGGATGACATGCTCGATAAGGTCGCGAGCTTCTATGAG
Source organism: Pseudomonas sp. FBCC-B1667 (assembly GCF_059133255.1). Taxonomy (NCBI): domain Bacteria; kingdom Pseudomonadati; phylum Pseudomonadota; class Gammaproteobacteria; order Pseudomonadales; family Pseudomonadaceae; genus Pseudomonas; species Pseudomonas sp. FBCC-B1667. The sequence continues at coordinate 5,874,612 of NZ_CP101437.1, forward strand.
GACGAAGTGGACAACATGGTCGATAACCTCACCAGCCTGATGGAGCCATTCATCATGGTCGTGCTCGGTGTTATCGTCGGAGGCCTGGTGGTGGCGATGTATTTGCCCATCTTCCAACTCGGCTCAGCGATCTGACATGCCATTGACTGAAATCCTCATGATTTACCCGGTGTTCTTCTTGGTCATTGCATTAGCAGTGGGCCTGGTGGTGGGCAGTTTTCTCAATGTGGTGGTCTGGCGCCTGCCGAAAATGCTCCAGCGCGAATGGCGGCTGCAAGCCCACGACGTGCTGGGCGTGCCTCCTGAAGTGCCGGGCCCGACCTACAACTTGATGCTGCCCCACTCCCACTGCCCACACTGCGACCATCGAATTCGCGCGTGGGAGAACATCCCGGTGCTCAGCTACCTGTTTTTACGTGGTCGATGCTCGAGCTGCGCGACACCGATCAGCAAGCGCTATCCGCTGACTGAACTGGCTTGCGGTGTGCTCTCGGCCTTTATCGCGTGGCATTTCGGATTCGGCTGGCAAGCCGGCATGGTGCTGGTGCTGACCTGGGGTTTGCTCGCGATGAGTTTGATCGACGCCGAGCACCAGCTGCTGCCAGATGTGCTGGTGTTGCCGCTGCTCTGGCTGGGGTTGATCGTCAACAGCTTCGGGGTTTTCGTGTCTCTGCATGAAGCGTTGTGGGGCGCGGTGGCCGGGTATATGGCGTTGTGGTCGGTGTATTGGCTGTTCAAGCTGATCACCGGCAAAGACGGTATCGGCCACGGTGATTTCAAATTATTGGCCATGCTCGGTGCCTGGGGTGGCTGGCAGATTTTGCCGCTGACGATCTTGCTGTCATCGCTGGTGGGCGCCATTCTCGGGGTGATTCTGTTGCGCCTTCGCGACGCGAAAACCTCGTCGCCAATCCCCTTTGGCCCCTATCTGGCGATTGCTGGCTGGATTGCGTTGCTCTGGGGTGGTCAAATAACCGGCTTCTATTGGCAGTTTGTCGGTTTGAAATGAATACCCCTGTGGAAAAACCCTGGATTCTCGGCCTGACCGGCGGCATCGGCAGCGGCAAAAGCGCGGCGGCCCAACACTTCATAGACCTCGGTATCCACGTCGTCGACGCTGATCATGCGGCGCGCTGGGTGGTGGAACCGGGTCGCCCGGCGCTGGCCGCCATTGCTGAACACTTCGGACCCGGCGTGCTGCAAGCCGACGGACAACTGGACCGTGTAGCCCTGCGCGAATTGATCTTTAAGGTGCCGGAGGAACGCCTGTGGCTCGAAGGCTTGCTGCATCCGTTGATCGGTGAAGAAATCGCGCACAATCTGGCCAAGGCACAATCGCCCTACGCGATTCTGGTTTCGCCACTGCTGATCGAGTCCGGGCAGTACGCCATGACCCAACGGGTGCTCGTGATCGATGCGCCGGAACAGTTACAGATCGAACGCACCTTGCAGCGTGATCAGACCAGCGAGCAACAGGTCCAAGCGATCCTCAAGGCCCAGTCCAGCCGCGAGGACCGCGTGCGCCATGCCGACGATGTGGTGGTCAACGACCGCGACCTCGCCTGGCTGCACAGCGAGGTCGAACGCCTGCATCACTTTTACCTTACTTTGCGTGGAGGCCAGACATGAGCCAGATCCCTACCGTCGAATGCCCAACCTGTGGCGCGCCTGTCGAATGGAGCCCCGAGAACAAATTTCGGCCGTTCTGCTCGGACCGTTGCAAACTGATCGACCTCGGGGCATGGGCATCGGAAGAACACAAGATTCCGGTCAGCCCGGAAGCTGAAGACGAAATGTTCAGTGAAGACTTCGATCCGCGCCACTGACTTCTCAGGGCCGCATAAAACCGTAGTCCTGGTCGTCATCGAGGTTTTCCGCGAGAAAGCGCAACTCATCGGCCAGGTCCTCGATACTGCGCACCGCCTTGCTTTGTTGCACCACTGCACTGAGCAAGGCGCGCAGGCTCAAACCCGGATCAAACCCCACTTCCTGCGCCCCATCCAGACTCTGACGCAGCTCCTGCCTAGCCCATTCGTACACACTCATGCCCATGCTCCTCAAGGTTTTGTCGAGCATGCGTTCGCCGGTCAAAGACCGATTTGATGTGGATCAAGACTTCGGATCGTCGTCTTTCCAGGGGGCCGACAGGTACCGTGTGCGATTGAACGTCTCCAGCCATTCCGGGCAAAACACCACCAACGCGCTGACGATCATGCCGTTGATGAACGCCTCCGGAAAAATCAGCAGCCATAAGTAGCCGACAAAATCTTCCAGCCAATACGGCATGACAAAAATGCCGTCATACCACAGCACCCCCAGTGCCAGCAGCAGACACAACAACGCCGATAGCGCCGCCGCAAAAAAACCGGAACAGAAGATGTACACAAAGGGATTACGAGGTTGCGCGCGCTCTACCAGGATGGCGATGCACTCGGTGACCAGCACCGGCAGCAAAATCAGCAGCGACCCGTTGACCCCCACAGCGACGAGGTCTTGACGCCCGAGCACCACCAGCCCGAGCTGTGCAATCAGGCCGCCGACGATTGCCAGCGGCCAGTCCAGCAGCAACGTCACGGCGGTCATGCCGATGAAGTGATATGACACACCGGTATCGAAATCCCGCCGCACCAGCCACAGCATGAATAGCGCGAACACCGTGCCGAACAGCAAATGCTGGCGCCGACTGTCGGTGAATAACTCCACCCACGGCGCACGCCAGATCGCCCAGAGCAGTACGGGCACATAGATCAGCCAGCCGACCGTCAGCGTTTCGGGTGACAGCAGCTCGGCACCGATCATGGACGGACCTTCTCCAGCGCCTCATGCAGCTGCGCGGCCGTGCTGTACTCGTGTTGCGCCATCAGTTGGCCATCCTTGAGTTGCAGCCACAGCACCTTGTCTTCAGCCCCGGGATAGCGCGTCGCTACACGTCCTTCGCGGTCCAGCATGACCCGATAGGAATAGTCGCGCATGGCCGGAACGGCAAACATCTTCGCGATCAGCCTTGGCATGCGCTGAATGTCCGCTAAAAACACGGCGTGCCGCCCCTCCAGATAGCCCTTGGGCTGGCCTTGCAACGCCGCCTCAACCAGTTTGGCGGCTTCCATGCTTCGTGCCACCAGCAACGTCTGAGTCTGATTATCGAGTGTGAAGGCCTGATCGAACTGATCGAGCAGGGTCCAGGGCGCCAGTCGCTCACCCACCTCCAGCGCCTGGGCCCACAAGGGCAAAAAACCGAGCAGCAACACCGGCCAATATTTCATATTCAGTCCTTGTGATATCGCTAATGCATGATGGCCATCAGTCTACACCGCGGACTCTGACTGCCCAGTGATCTCCAATGCCAGTAAACGGTTTCTGCTTGTCGCATTTGAACGCTAAGCTTGGGCCTATGGATGACTCAGATTATTTACGCTTGCTGACCATCGCGGCCGAGCAAGCCAATGCGTTCCTTTCCAATGCCCGCAAATGGGAGCGTGAGCGTTGGGTGTGCCAGCGCCTGCTGCAAGGGCTCAACATTCCCTACCGCGCCGACGAGTTCGCCCCGGCCGGCGAGCCGCCGGACGTATTGTTTCGCGAGGCGAATTTCGAGGTGTTCTTCGTGCTCGATGAGGGCCGGCGACTGAATGATGAATGGCGCGACGAGCTGCAACGTCGGCGCAGCGCGTTTTCCCTGAGCCAGCTGGTGCGACGCGAAGCCAAACCCAAACGCATCCCTGCCAACGAGTTTTTGCTGCGACTGGCACCGACCTTGCGCAAAAAAGCGCACAACTACAAAGAACGTGGCATGGACCTGGGGGAGCTCGACATCATCGCCTTCGCCAGCCTCAAGCGCGAAGTGCTGGACCTCAACAGCCATTTTCCGCCGCCCACCGAATACCTGCGCCAAGGCTGGCGTTCGTTGTCGCTGGTCGGCCCGACATTCGCCCGAGTGCTGTTCGCGCACCCGGATGCCCCGGATTTTCTGCGCAGTAACCTGGGGCGCAGCATCGTCTTCGATGTTGGAATCAGCCTGTGAGCCCATTGCATGAATTGATCGCACACGTTCCGCAAACCGGCCGCGTCCGCTGGATCGGCGTGCGCCCCGAACCTCACGTACCGATGATCGAACTGGATGCCGTGGAAGCGCGGCTCGAGGCCGGTTTGACTGGCGATCGAGCCCGTCCCGGCATCCGTAACGCCCGGCAGGTGACATTGATTCAATGGGAACACTTGGCCGTCATCAGTTCGCTGATGGGTCGCCCGGACGATCAACCGGTGTTACCTAATGATTTGCGGCGCAACCTCGTTATCAGCGGTATCAACCTGTTCAGCCTCAAGGGCCGGCGCTTCCGGATCGGCCAGGCAATTTTCGAAACCACCGGTTGGTGCCAGCCTTGCGCGCGCCTGCAAAACAACCTCGGCCCCGGGACCTTTCAGGCCGTGCGTGGCCATGGCGGAATCACCGCCCGGGTGATACAAAGTGGAATCATTCGACTGGACGACACGGTGAGCGTCGAGCCCATCCCGGACAGCGGCTATGCTCCGTTCAACGTGCGTTAAATCCGCCTGTAGCTTCTACACATTCAGCAACGTCTACTGACGAGGCCTTTATGACCAGCCGCCTGAACCCCGACGACCAAAAGCATGTCGAAGAGTACTTGCACTTGTCCCAGCACCAAGTCGAGCGCCGACCTTTCCGGCCGTGGATGCTCCTGGTGGTGGTGTTGGCAGTGACCATAGGCCTGGGCCTGTTGAGCCGATTTATCAGTTACCTGACGCTATGAGCTGCCTCGCGCTCGCTCGGGTAATTGCACCGATTTCTTTTAGCCTTGCGAGATATCCCCATGACTCATCGTATTGTCATCGTTGGCGGCGGCGCCGGCGGTCTGGAGTTGGCTACCCGTCTGGGTAAGACTCTGGGCAAGCGTGGCACGGCCAGTGTGATGCTGGTCGACGCGAACCTGACCCACATCTGGAAACCGCTGCTGCACGAAGTGGCGGCCGGGTCGCTGAACTCTTCCGAAGACGAACTCAACTATGTGGCCCAAGCGAAATGGAACCACTTCGAGTTCCAGTTGGGGCGCATGAGCGGGCTCGATCGCACGCAGAAAAAAATCCAGCTGGCGGCCACTTACGACGAGGCCGGCCTGGAACTGGTGCCTGCCCGTGAAGTGGGTTACGACTCGCTGGTGATTTCGGTCGGCAGCACCACCAACGATTTCGGCACCCAGGGCGCGGCGCAACATTGCCTGTTTCTCGACACCCGCAAACAGGCCGAGCGCTTCCATCAGCAACTGCTCAACCATTACCTGCGTGCCCATGCCGGGCAAACCGACAAGGTCGAACAGATCAGCGTCGCTATCGTCGGTGCCGGTGCCACCGGTGTTGAACTGGCCGCCGAGTTGCATAACGCGGCGCATGAACTGGCCGCTTATGGACTTGACCGGATCAAACCGGAAAACATGCACATCACCTTGATCGAAGCCGGTCCACGGGTGTTGCCGGCCCTGCCGGAACGCATCGGCGGGCCTGTGCATAAAACCCTGGAGAAACTCGGGGTCAACGTCATGACCAATGCGGCGGTCAGTGAAGTGACGGCCGACAGCCTGATCACCGCCGACGGCAAAGTGATCAACGCCAGCCTGAAAGTCTGGGCCGCCGGGATTCGTGCCCCGGGTTTCCTCAAGGACATCGACGGCCTGGAAACCAACCGCATCAACCAGCTGCAAGTACTGCCGACCCTGCAAACCACCCGCGACGAGAACATCTTCGCGTTCGGCGATTGCGCGGCCTGCCCGCAACCGGGTACCGATCGCAATGTGCCGCCACGCGCTCAGGCAGCGCATCAACAGGCGTCGTTGCTGGCCAAATCGCTGAAGCTGCGGATCGAAGGCAAGGCGTTGCCGGCGTACAAGTACACCGATTACGGCTCGCTGATCTCGCTGTCGCGTTTTTCGGCTGTGGGTAACTTGATGGGCAACCTGACGGGCAGCGTGATGCTGGAAGGCTGGCTGGCACGGATGTTTTACGTGTCGCTGTACCGCATGCACCAGATGGCGCTGTATGGCGCGTTTCGTACAGCGATGCTGATGCTGGGCAGCAAGATCGGGCGCGGGACTGAGCCGCGACTGAAGCTGCACTAAACACCCTGCAGGAGTGAGCCTGCTCGCGATCGCGGAGTGTCATTCAACATTGACGGCACTGACACACCGCCATCGCGAGCAGGCTCACGCCTACAATTGATCTCCATTGATTTGGAGATGTGTGTCTCACTGTATCTCCCCCACGCTTTCGCACCTTCGCTTACAAACTCCCCCTTGCGCGACACAGTAGCGATACACCCATCCCGCTAAATGGCCACACCCGAGCAAGGCAACCCGCCCGCTTCGGCTGTCGCCGCACTTACGTGGCAACCCTTTATCAAGTGGTTGTGTCGTGCAACCCAGGAGGAATTGAAATGTCCCGTACTACCAAAAACACTATCGGTCTGCTTGGTGCTGTTCTGGCTGGTGGCATGATGTTGACCGGCTCTGTCTTCGCTTCGCAGCCGCTGACTCAAGGTTATCTGCTGGCCTCGGCCGAACAGGTGGTGAAAACCCCAGAAGGCAAATGTGGCGAAGGCAAGTGTGGCGATGCGTCGATGGCCAAGACCGACACCGACGGTGACGGCAAGGTTTCCCGCGCTGAATTCCAGGCTGTCGCACCGAAGTCCAACTTCGACAAGATCGACACTAACCACGATGGCTTTATCGACGAGCAAGAGGCGTTTGATAATGTGAAAGCCAACTACGAAGCCAACGGCAAGAAAATGCCAAAAGGCCTGTTCGAACACCTGAAAGATCAAGACGGCGCCTAAGCCTCTGAGCATCACGCCCCGCTTTCTCCACCGAGAAGCGGGGCTTAATGAGATGGTCACCCCCACACCCTGCGAGGGCTACGCTTTCGCAGGGTGTTTTATTTTGGAGACCATCACCATGAGCGATTTAGCGCTGGTCGGTATTGACCTCGGCAAACATACCTTCCACCTGCACGGCCAGGAAAAGTCGGGGCGAGAGCTGTTTCGCAAGAAGTGTTCACGTCAGCAGATGATGTGCTTCTTCGGCAACCTGCCAGCCTGCACGGTGGTGATGGAGGCCTGCGCCGGGGCGCATTTCGTTGCTCGCGAGCTGATGGCCATGGGGCATCAAGCCAGGCTGATTTCCCCGCAGTTCGTTAAGCCCTTCGTCAAAGGCAACAAAAACGATTTCGTCGATGCCGAAGCCATTTGTGAAGCCGCTTCGCGGCCATCGATGCGCTTTGTTTCGCCAAAGACTGAGGCTCAGCAAACCCTTTCCGTTTTGCATCGCCTGCGCGAATCGCTGATTCATGATCGCACCAAGGCCGTTAATCAAATGCATGGTTTTCTGCTGGAGTTCGGCATCAGCCTGCCACCAGGACTGGTCATGATGAAACGCTTGGCCAGCATCCTGGCGGAATATGAATTACCCGTTCGGCTGACAGTTCTGTTGCAGCGCCTGCACGATCACTTCGTCTACCTGGATGAACAAATCAAGGCATTGGATAAAGAGCTGGCAGGCCAACTGGCTGACGATGATCTGGGCACTCGCTTACTGAGCCTGCCGTGTGTCGGTCCGATCACCGCCAGCCTGCTGGCTGTGGAAATGGGCGACGGTAAGCAATACGGCTGTAGCCGTGACTTTGCGGCCTCTGTTGGCTTGGTGCCCAGACAATACAGTACCGGTGGCAAGGCCAATTTGCTGGGGATCAGCAAGCGCGGCGACAAGAACTTGCGACGCCTACTGGTGCAGTGCGCTAGGGTTTACCTGCAGCATCTGGAGTACCAGAAAGGCCCCCTGGCGGACTGGGTACGCTCGCTGCTGATGCGACGCCACTCCAATGTAGTGGCCTGCGCCTTGGCCAACAAGCTGGCCCGTATCGCTTGGGCGATAGCGGCCAACCATACCGAGTTTGAAGCAGGGCCAATCAGCATGGCTGCTTGACCCTGCGGTTGTTGCAGTACCACGACTCACCCTTCAGGTTTTGCGATAGCTGAACAACAGATGACGTGAACGGCCGACCGGCCTGACGAAGATCCTGACGAAAAATTTGGCTTAATAAAGCCGTGGGCTTTTTCAAGGATCGTCAGGCGCGACTCTCATCGTGGCGCGGGGTTTGCCCCAACAGACGCCGGATAGATTTAAGCAAGCCAACCACTTCACCCGTTAATCAGTATTGCAAAAAATGGGGTGACCATAGATTTTTTCGTCTTGCGGATTTACACCTGGAAGCGCTGGACCATGGTGCTCAACGAATTGGCCAGGCGTGAGAGTTCGTGGCTGGAGGCACTGGTCTGATTCGCTCCGGCAGTGGAGCGCACGGACAGGTCGCGGATGTTCACCAGATTGCGGTCCACTTCTCGCGCCACTAGCGCCTGTTCTTCAGCCGCGCTGGCGATCACCAGATTGCGTTCATGAATCTGGTGAACCGAGTCGGTGATGGTCTGCAGCGCCTCGCCCGCACGCTCGGCCAAGGCCAGCGTAGTCGCCGCCCGAGTTGAGCTTGCTTGCATCGAATCCAGCGCCTGGGTCGAGCCGCTGCGCATGCCCTGAACCATTTGTTCGATTTCCTGGGTCGATTGCTGCGTGCGATAAGCCAGTGCTCGAACCTCATCCGCCACCACCGCAAACCCCCGACCGCTTTCCCCCGCACGCGCCGCTTCGATGGCGGCGTTGAGTGCGAGCAGATTGGTTTGCTCGGCAATCGCGCGAATCACATCCAGCACCTTGCCGATGTCCTGCGACTGATGGGCCAGGGATTGCACCAGGCCACCCGTCACCTGCACGTCATTGGCCAGTGCACCAATGGCCGTGACCGTTTCGCTGACGCGCTCCTGACCGGCATGGGCGGATTCACTGGATTGGCGGGTAGCGTCAGACGTGGACACCGCATTGCGAGCAACCTCCTCCACCGCCATGGTCATCTCATTAACGGCGGTGGCGGCTTGTTCGATTTCGTTGTTCTGCTGCTGCAGGTTTTGCGTGCCGTCGAGGGTAACTGCATTTAACTCATCCGCCGCCGTGGCCAGTTGCGCCGCCGAGCCGCTGATACCTTGCAACGTTTCACGCAGGTTCTGCTGCATGGTTGCCAGCGCCTTGAGCAAGCGGCTGACTTCGTCGCTGCCATGGGTTTCGATCGGACGCGTGAGGTCGCCACGGGCCACGTTTTCCGCAGCGTGCAACGCTTCGTTCAGGGGGTTGGCGATGCTGCGGGTCAGCAACATGGCCAGGCCGACAGTGGCCAGCGCCGCCAAGGCGATGAACAGGCTGACGATCATTCGCGAGGTATCGTAATGCGCGGCGGATTTCTCACTTTCGGCGGCAACTTGTTTGGCAAACAGGTCCGCCAGGTCAGTGAGTTGTTTGCCGGAGCCATCGACCACAGTTTTCATGTCGATCAGCAGCAGTTTGGTCAGTTCGTCACGACGACCTTGTTCCGCCAGGGAAAACGATTGGGCGATACCGGAACGGTAAGCCGCGAAGGTGGTTTTGAACTGGTCATAAAGCGCCTTGCCTTCGGCGGTGTTTACCAGCTTGTCGTACGCGGCGATTTTTTCGCTAAGCTCCTTGTCGCGGGTATCCATTTGGCTGCGGTACTGAGGAATGTTCTTGGGGTCCTGATCCAGGGCCATGCGCAGGGAAATGGTACGAATGCGCAGCATGATCTCGCGGATCTCGTCGCCACCGCGGATGCTCGGCAACCATTGCTTCTCCACCGCCACCTCGCTCTCGCGAATGCTCGACATCTGACCCAGCGCAAATACGCCGAGCAAGGCGACCAACACGGCGATCAGGGCAAACCCCAAGGTCGCCCGAGGAGCAATATTCAACTGACGAAGCAACATAACGAACGCCCTTTTCTTGTAATGGCCTGGATAAGGGGCGTGTGTCGGCAGAACCCCGTCGCTTCGCTATCGGCAAGTTGTACGATGACTTGAAGAGAATCGCATTTTCAGTAAACAAAAAGTGGTAGATAAAAAACAGCAGGCAAAAAAAATCCCCGTATCTTTCGATACGAGGATTTTTAATATGGTCGGGGTAAGGGGATTCGAACTCCTGACATCCTGCTCCCAAAGCAGGCGCGCTACCGGACTGCGCTATACCCCGGTAAAAAAAAGGCGACCTTTCCAAGTCGCCTTCTTCGATCAGCGCTTTTGGCCTCTGATCTTAAGATCTGATCCCAGCGTTAACTGGTTTCAAAAATGGTGGGTCGTGTGGGATTCGAACCTACGACCAATTGGTTAAAAGCCAACTGCTCTACCAACTGAGCTAACGACCCAAAAATGGTCGGGGTAAGGGGATTCGAACTCCTGACATCCTGCTCCCAAAGCAGGCGCGCTACCGGACTGCGCTATACCCCGGTTTGAAATTGGCTCCGTGACCAGGACTCGAACCTGGGACCCAATGATTAACAGTCATTTGCTCTACCGACTGAGCTATCACGGAACTACATATTTCAATTTACAACGGTGAAGCTTTTTGCGTTCTCTTCGACCCGTTCGCATCGCTGCGTTCGTGTGTCTGAGGCGCGCTATTCTACAATCTTCAGCACCTCTGTCAACCCCCTAAATTGCTTTCAAGTTAATGATTTGCAACTTATTTTGGATTCCTGCTTGGGGAGCGGAAACCCTGACGGGTGACTGACTGCGGGGCGCACTTTACAAGCCTTTTCCTTAGAGTTCAACAGCCTGGCGAAAAAAAGGCCTCGCAATGCGAGGCCTCGTCAGTTTTGTTGCCTGGATGGGTCAGACGAATACGATTTCGTCGTTTTCCACCACACCCTTGGCGGTATCGCCGGGCATGAAACGACCCGACAGAATCAACTGGGCCAGCGGGTTCTCGATCCAGCGCTGAATCGCTCGTTTGAGCGGGCGTGCGCCGTACACCGGGTCGTAACCCACCGCGATCAGCTTATCCATGGCCTCTGGGCTCAACTCCAGTTTCAGCTCACGCTCGGTCAGGCGACTGCGCAGGCGACCCAACTGGATCTCGGTAATGCCCGCAATCTGATCCCGCGCCAAAGGCTCGAAGATCACCACTTCGTCGACCCGGTTAATGAACTCCGGCCGGAAGTGGGTAGAAATCGCGTCCATCACCGCCGCGCGCTGTGCCTCACGATCACCGACCAGTTCCTGGATCTGCACCGAGCCCAGGTTGGACGTCATGACGATCACGGTGTTCTTGAAATCCACCGTGCGGCCATGGCTGTCGGTCAAGCGGCCATCTTCCAGCACTTGCAGCAAGATGTTGAACACATCCGGGTGGGCCTTCTCGACCTCGTCCAGGAGGATCACCGAGTAAGGCTTGCGACGCACCGCCTCTGTCAGGTAACCACCCTCTTCATAGCCTACATAGCCAGGTGGCGCACCGATCAGTCGGGCCACGGAATGTTTCTCCATGAATTCGGACATGTCGATCCGTACCATCGCCTCTTCAGTATCAAAGAGGAACTCGGCCAGTGCCTTGCACAGCTCGGTTTTACCGACACCGGTCGGGCCGAGGAACATGAACGAACCGCTCGGACGATTCGGGTCGGACAACCCGGCCCGGGAACGTCGCACCGCGTTGGAGACCGCGACCACCGCTTCGTCCTGACCGATCACACGTTGATGCAACAGGCTTTCCATCTTCATCAGCTTGTCGCGCTCGCCTTCGAGCATTTTCGACACCGGAATGCCGGTCCACTTTGACACGACTTCAGCGATTTCTTCCTCAGTCACCTTGCTGCGCAGCAACTGGTTCTCGCTTTTACCGTGCTGGTCGACCATTTGCAGGCTGCGCTCCAGGTCCGGGATCACCCCGTATTGCAGCTCAGCCATGCGGTTCAGGTCGCCTTTACGGCGTGCGGCTTCCAGTTCCTGACGGGACTGTTCGATTTTTTGCTGGATCTGCGCGGAGCCCTGGACTTCGGCTTTTTCCGCGTTCCAGATTTCTTCGAGATCCGAGTACTCACGTTCGTGACGAACGATTTCTTCCTGGAGTTTTTCCAGGCGTTTCTTCGCCGCGTCGTCGCTTTCTTTCTTCAGCGCCTGGGATTCTACCTTCAGCTGAATCAGGCGACGCTCCAGGCGGTCGAGCACTTCCGGCTTGGAGTCGATCTCCATGCGGATGCGGCTGGCCGCTTCATCGATCAGATCGATGGCCTTGTCCGGCAACTGACGATCCGTGATGTAGCGATGGCTGAGCTTGGCCGCGGCGATGATCGCCCCGTCTGTGATCGCCACCTTGTGGTGAACCTCGTAACGCTCTTTGAGGCCACGCAGTATCGCGATGGTGTCTTCTTCGCTCGGCTCGTCCACCAGGACTTTCTGGAAGCGTCGTTCGAGGGCCGCATCCTTCTCTATATATTGGCGGTACTCGTTGAGCGTCGTCGCGCCGACGCAATGCAGCTCGCCGCGAGCCAGCGCAGGCTTGAGCATGTTGCCCGCATCCATCGAGCCTTCGCCTTTACCGGCGCCGACCATGGTGTGCAGCTCGTCGATGAACAGAATGATCTGCCCTTCCTGCTTCGACAGCTCGTTGAGCAGCGATTTCAGGCGCTCTTCAAACTCACCGCGATACTTGGCACCGGCGATCAGCGCCCCCATATCAAGGGACAGCAGGCGCTTGCCTTTCAAGCCATCCGGCACTTCACCGTTGATGATGCGCTGGGCCAAGCCTTCGGCGATCGCAGTTTTACCCACGCCAGGCTCACCGATCAGCACCGGGTTGTTCTTGGTACGGCGTTGCAGGACCTGAATGGTCCGGCGAATTTCGTCGTCGCGGCCGATTACCGGATCGAGCTTGCCTTCTTCGGCGCGCTTGGTCAGGTCGACGGTGTATTTATCCAGCGCCTGGCGCGACTCTTCGTGGTTGGCATCGTTGACCGCTTCGCCGCCACGCAGGTTATTGATCGCGTTTTCCAGGGCTTTCTTGCTCACGCCCTGCCCCAGCAACAACTTGCCGAGCTTGCTGTTCTCGTCCATGGCGGCGAGCAGCACGAGTTCGCTGGAGATAAACTGGTCGCCCTTTTGCTGGGCCAGGCGATCAGCCTGATTGAGCAGGCGCGCCAAATCCTGCGACATGTTCACGTCGCCGGTCGGGTTCTGGATTTTCGGCAGCTGGTCGAGCTCTTTGGTCAGCTCTTTACGCAGGCTGTTGACGTCGAAACCGACCTGCATCAGCAAGGGTTTGATCGAACCACCCTGCTGTTCGAGCATGGCCTGCATCAAGTGCGCCGGCTCGATACCGGGATGGTCAAGGCCGACGGCCAGGGATTGGGCGTCGGAGAGTGCTAACTGCAATTTGCTGGTTAAACGATCTATGCGCATGGGTCACCTTCCTTTTGAGCAGGCCGGACCTATAAAACATCCTGAATGAAGAAACCTGCCAGATACCGTTATAGATGCGGTCGATTCTGGGAGTTTCAAGCGCCGATCACTTGATGCAGATCAGAGAAGTCTAGCGTTTGTGCCCTGTCTCACGAATACGTTCCTCTTTGACGAGTGGCTGTTGTCGTCAGGCAAGGCGCCGCGACGAGTCATAGCCCGCTATGGCGAGGAGCGGCAACGCAGCATGACGGCAACAGACGCCGTCAAAAAGGAACAGTATTCGTGAGACTGGGCACTTCAAGCCAGATAAGGGAGGCAAACCGACCGGTGCGTGGACTGCGCCGGTAAGAGAAGAAGCGCGGATCGGTCACGGTGCAGAAACCGCCACCGTAAACAGCGGTGACACCACGAGCCGAAAGACGCAAACGCGCCAGCTCGTAGATATCGGCCATGAACTTGCCAGCATTGGCACTTGGCACAAAGGCTTTGGCGGCCTCCGGCAGTTGCTCGACGAAGGTTTCGCGCACTTCCGGGCCAACTTCAAAGGCTTTGGGGCCAATGGCCGGACCGAGCCAGACCAATACGTCTGCGGGCGGCACGTCCAGACTGTCAAGCGTGGCTTCCAGCACACCCCCCGCCAACCCGCGCCAACCGGCATGGGCCGCGGCAACGCGAGTGCCGGCACGGTTGCAAAAAAGCGCCGGCAAGCAGTCAGCAGTCATCGCCGCGCAGGCAATACCGGGCGTGGCGGTCCAGCTGGCATCGGCAGTGGCGACCAGGCTTGGGTCCGCGTGGGCCACGGCAATGCCGTGAACCTGTTGCAGCCAGGCCGGTTGAATAGAGAAATGATCGGTGAGGCGACGGCGATTTTCGGCAACAGCTTCGGGGCTGTCGTCGACGTGATCGCCGAGGTTGAGGCTGTCGAACGGCGTCAGACTGACGCCGCCCGCACGGGTGGTCACACAGGCTTTCACCCCGGCAGGCGCAGGCCAGTCGGGAATCAGCCAGTCGCTCATCCGATGAACGCCTCACGGTCTTGCTTGAGCAGGGTCAGCAACCAGACAAAGTCGTCCGGCAGTGGCGATTCCCAGCTCATGCGTTTACCGGTGGTCGGGTGATCCAGTTCCAGGAACCGCGCATGCAGGGCCTGACGCGGGAACGCCTTCAACGATTCGACCATGGTCACACTGGCTGCCGGCGGGATACGGAAGCGACCGCCATAGGCAGGGTCTCCGACCAACGGGTAGTTGATGTGGGCCATGTGCACACGAATCTGGTGGGTACGACCGGTTTCCAGCTTCACCCGCACGTGAGTGTGGGAGCGGAAACGCTCGAGCACGCGGTAATGGCTGACGGCTTGCTTGCCTCCTTCCATTACGGCCATGCGCTGGCGTTGCTGGCCATGACGACCGATTGGCGCGTTGATCTTGCCGCCTGCCGTCACCACGCCGATCACGATGCATTCGTAGATCCGGCTTACGCTGCGGCTCTGCAATTGCGTGACAAGCTGTGTCTGCGCCTGAATGGTCTTGGCCACGACCATCAGACCAGTGGTGTCCTTGTCCAGGCGATGCACGATACCGGCGCGGGGCACATTGATAATGTCCGGCACATGGTGCAGCAAGGCGTTGAGCAAGGTGCCATCAGCGTGGCCAGCAGCCGGATGCACCACCAGACCCGCAGGTTTGTTGATCACCAGGATGTCGTCGTCTTCATAGACGATGTCCAGTTCGATGTCTTGAGCGATCCATTCGCCCTGAGCTTCCTGCTCGGCGGTCAGTTCAAGAATGGCGCCACCGTGAACGATGTCTCGCGGGCGGATAACCGCCCCATCCACAGTCAGGCGGCCGTCTTTGATCCAGGCGGAAAGGCGCGAGCGCGAGTGCTCAGCGAATAATTGTGCGGCGACTTGATCGAGGCGTTGGCCGCCCAATTCGGACGGCACCTCTGCGCGAAGTTCAATTTTATCGGACATGCTCAGACTAGGCGTCGGCACAGCCTTTGGTTTCGGCTGCGCGCTTGTGGTTAAATACGGCGTCTTTTGCCCCGAGGCTATTCAACGGGGCGCTCATCATAACAGGACGGCCCCGCCCAAGACAGCGGCCGTCATAGGGACGCAAGCCGCCATGCAAGTGAAACACCTGCTGCTGATCGCCATCCTCGCATTGACCGCTGCTTGCTCATCGAAGGAAGTCGTAGACGAAAACCTTAGCGAAGTCGAGCTGTACCAGCAGGCTCAGAACGATCTGGACAATAGTAGCTATACCAGCGCCATTGCCAAGTTGAAGGCTCTGGAATCGCGCTATCCGTTCGGTCGCTACGCTGATCAGGCTCAACTCGAGCTCATCTACGCCAACTACAAGAACACCGAGCCTGAAGCCGCCAAGTCTGCTGCCGAGCGTTTCATTCGCCTGCACCCGCAGCACCCGAACGTGGATTACGCCTACTATCTGAAAGGGTTGACGTCGTTCGACCAGGACGTCGGCCTGCTGGCGCGCTTCCTGCCGCTGGACATGACCAAGCGTGACCCCGGTGCCGCTCGCGACTCCTTCAACGAGTTCGCCCAGCTGACCAGCCGCTTCCCGAACAGCCGGTACTCGCCGGATGCCAAGCAGCGCATGATTTACCTGCGCAACCTGCTGGCAGCCTACGAGATTCACGTTGGCAACTATTACCTGACCCGTCAGGCCTATGTCGCCGCCGCGAACCGTGGCCGCTACGTAGTGGAAAACTTCCAGGATACCCCTTCCGTCGGTGACGGCCTGGCGATCATGACTGAAGCCTACCAGCGTATGCATCTGGACGAGCTGGCGGCCACCAGCCTCGAAACCCTGAAGCTCAACTACCCCAACCACCCAAGCCTGGAAGACGGCCAGTTCAAGCCTTCGGTCGCCGAAGCTGACAACCGTTCATGGCTGAGCAAGGCCACACTGGGCCTGATCGAGTCCCGTCCGCCGCTGCCACCGGGCGAAACCCGCGCCAACCAGGACGTGCAGAGACAGTTCCAGGATGCCAAGGACGCGATTCCGAGCGAACTGAAGCCTAAAGATGGCAATGGCGATGCAGTCGAAGAAGAACAACACGAGTCTGAAGGCAACAACAGTGACCGCTCCTGGTTCAGCTACATGACCTTTGGCGTGTTCGACTGACACCTCAGGTTGTACAAAAAGGAGTCTTGCGAGGCTCCTTTTTTGTGGGCGTGATGATTACGCTGTGCGCTCGGCATGACCTTGGCTAAACTGCTGAATCACTCGTCATAAAGCAGCTCACCATGCTTCGTTTACTGTTCTGGATTGCCCTGATTGCCGCTGCAGTATGGTTCTGGCGCAAGTTCAAGGGCTCGGCTAATGCTCCAAGGTCCTCCGCCGAGCTGGAAGCTGCTCCCATGGTCCGTTGCGCCCATTGCGGCGTACACCTGCCCCGCGACCGCGCGCTGAGCCTTCAACAACAGTGGTATTGCAGCCAGGCTCACCTTGAGCAAGGCCCGGGCTCAAGTGGCCGCTGAGACCTCAAGTCCCGGCGGCAAACAGGCTCAGCGACTGCTGCGCCTCTACCACCTCTACCGTTTAAGTATCGGCATCACCCTGGTGCTGTTGATGACCAGCAACCTGGACAATCAGTTGCTGGGATTCGCCAATGATGACCTTTTGCGCAATGGCAGCTGGCTGTACCTGGTGCTGAACATTCTGCTGGTGGTGTTTCTGGGAAACACCCGACGGCCAGCGCAGCTGTTCAGCCTGGCGCTGGTCGATGTCTTTATGCTCTGTGGTTTGTTCTACGCCGCTGGAGGCGTGGCCAGCGCCATCGGCAATCTATTGATTGTGTCGGTGGTCATCAGCAATACCCTGCTGCGTGGACGTGTCGGCCTGTTGATCGCCGCGGTCGGCGCGCTGGGCATCGTCGGTTTAAGTTTCGTCCTGAGCTTCAGCCATCCGGCCAGCCCCAACGATTACCTGCAAGTCGGCATGCTCGGCGCCCTGTGTTTTGCTGCGGCTTTGCTGGTGCAAGGCCTGACCAGACGCCTGGAAGTCAGTGAACACCTCGCCGAACAGCGAGCCAGCGAAGTAATGGGTCTCGAAACACTCAACGCGCTGATCCTGCAACGTATGCGCACGGGCATTCTGGTGCTCGACGCACAACGGCGGGTGCAACTGGCCAATCACAGTGCATTGATCCTGCTGGGGCACAAAGCACTCGACGGACGGCTGATCGACGACTTTTCCCCGACGCTGGTCGAACGTCTGGAGCTGTGGTTCAACAATCCGACGTTGCGCCCGCAAAGCCTGAAAATCCCCGGCAGCGGCCTGGAACTACAACCCAGCTTCATCGCCCTGGATCAAAGCCCGAACCCGCAGACCCTGGTTTTTCTCGAAGACATCGCTCAGGTTGCACAACAGGCACAGCAACTGAAACTCGCCGCCCTCGGCCGACTGACGGCGGGTATCGCCCATGAAATCCGCAATCCCTTGGGCGCCATTAGTCATGCCGCGCAATTGCTGCGCGAATCCGAGGAACTCAACGGTGCGGATCGGCGTCTGACCCAGATTATTCAAGACCACTCTCAACGAATGAATCGGGTTATCGAAAATGTCCTGCAACTGTCCCGCCGCCAGCAAACCGTACCGCAACGGCTGGACCTGAAGCTGTGGCTGGAAAGGTTCGTCGCTGAAACCCGTGAGAACGCGAACGACGCTCAGCAGATCCACCTGAGCATAGGTTCCGGCGACTTCAACACCTTGATGGACCCGAACCAGCTCACCCAGGTTCTGGACAATTTGTTGCGCAATGCCTGGCACCACAGCGCCCTGAACCACGACACGGCTCAGGTCTGGCTGCAATTGTTTGTTGATGCCGACAGCCAGTTACCGATTCTCGAGGTTGTCGATAACGGCCCCGGCGTGGCGCCAGACCAGCAGGGGCATTTGTTCGAACCGTTTTTTACCACCAGTAGCCAAGGCACAGGCCTGGGGCTTTATCTGTCCCGTGAGCTGTGCGAAAGCAACCAGGCCCGCCTAGACTTCAAACCACGCCAAGGCGGCGGCTGCTTTCGCATCACTTTTGCTCACGGACGGAAACAAAGTTGAACATGAGCCCACGGCCCAAAGTCCTGATCGTCGACGACGAACCGGATATCCGCGAACTCCTGGAAATCACCCTGGGACGGATGAAACTCGATACCTTCAGCGCCCGTAACCTGGGCGATGCCCAAGCCCTGCTGGCCCGGGAGACCTTTGATCTGTGCCTGACCGACATGCGCCTGCCCGACGGCACCGGCCTTGAGCTGGTGCAGCACATCCAGCAGCGTTACGCACAGGTGCCGGTGGCGATGATCACGGCCTATGGCAGCATCGAAACAGCGATCAACGCACTAAAGGCCGGCGCCTTCGACTTCCTGACCAAACCGGTCGACCTCACTCGCCTGCGGGAATTGGTCACCAGCGCCCTGCGCCTGCCTGCTCCAGCCGACGCCAGTACGGCCATTGATCGCCGGCTGCTGGGCAGCTCGCCGCCCATGCGCAACCTGCGCAAACACATCGACAAACTCGCTCGTAGCCAGGCGCCGGTGTACATCAGCGGCGAATCCGGCAGCGGCAAGGAATTGGTTGCAAGGCTGATCCACGAGCAAGGACCGCGAGCCCATCATCCCTTCGTCCCGGTCAACTGTGGGGCGATTCCGTCAGAGCTGATGGAAAGCGAGTTCTTCGGGCATCGCAAAGGCAGTTTCAGCGGTGCCATCGAGGACAAGCGCGGACTGTTCCAGGCAGCACATGGCGGCACGCTGTTCCTCGACGAAGTCGCGGACCTGCCTTTGGCAATGCAGGTCAAACTGCTGCGTGCGATTCAGGAAAAAGCGGTGCGCAGTATCGGAGAACAACAGGAAACCGTGGTCGACGTGCGCATTCTTTGCGCCACCCACAAAGACCTTGAGGCCGAGATCGCCGCCGAGCGTTTTCGTCAGGATTTGTATTACCGGCTCAATGTCATTGAACTGCGGGTTCCGCCCTTGCGCGAACGCCGTGACGACATTGAGGCGCTGGCCAGCCATGTCCTCAGGCGCTTGGCGGCGGACAGCGGCCGACCTCCCGCAACACTGCATCCTCTGGCACTGGATGCGCTGAAAAGCTATCGCTTTCCGGGCAATGTGCGAGAACTGGAGAACGTGCTCGAACGGGCGCACACGTTGTGCGAGAACAAGCAGATTGAAGCCAGCGATTTACGACTGGCCGAGGGTAATTGCGCGGCAGAGGGTGGGGTGCCCGACCTGACGCAGATCGACAATCTGGAAGACTATCTGGAAAACGTCGAACGTAAAGTCATCCTCCAGGCGCTGGAGGAAACCCGCTGGAACCGCACGGCGGCGGCTCAGCGGCTGAATTTGTCGTTCAGGTCGATGCGTTACAGGCTCAAAAAACTTGGGTTGGATTAAAGGCCCCTTCGCGAGCCTGTTCCTGGCGGCGTTCCGACGAAGGCAAGCTGACAGGCGCCAGAGATCCCGCGACTAGATCCGCCCGCCCGGTGCATAAGGTGCAGGATCAATAATCGGCTCACGCCCCAGCATCACATCCGCAAACAGCTGACACGACGCCGGCGCCAGCACCAGCCCATTGCGATAATGCCCGCAATTAAGCCAAAGCCCCTCAAACCCGGGCACCTGACCGATGTAAGGAATGCCTTCGGGCGAACCCGGCCGCAAGCCGGCCCAATGCCCGACGACTTCGGCATCCGCCAACGCGGGAATCAACTCCACCGCCGATGCCCTGAGACTTTGCAAAGCCGAATCGGTCGGCGTCTTGTCGTAGCCTTCATGCTCCAGCGTACTGCCTATCAGAATGTGCCCGTCGCGCCGGGGAATCGCGTAACGCCCCTTGGCCAGCACCATGCTCGGCAAAAAGTCCGCCGCACACTTGTACAGAATCATCTGCCCTTTCACCGGTTCGACCGGCAGCATCAAGCCCAGGCTTTTGAGTAAATCTCCACTCCAGGCGCCGGCGGTCAGCACCACTTGATCGCCCTGAATGGCACCCGTCGAGGTCTGCACTCCAACGACTTGATCGCCTTCACGAATAAACCCGCTGACTTCACACTGCTCGTGAATCGTCACATTAGGCAGCGCCAGCAACGCAGCCTTCAGCGACTTCACTAGCCGCGGATTGCGCACATTGGCGACATCGGCCATGAAGATCGCTCGCGAGAACCCCGCGCCCAATACTGGCACCGCATCGTGTGCCGCCGAGATATCCACAGCCCGCAGCGGACGATTTTCCTGTTTGGCCCACGCCAGCGCCTCGGCTTCGTCATCCAGGTCCAGCCAATACAGGCCGGTGGTGTGGACCTCAGGATCAACCCCGGTCGCCACGAACAATCGCTCACCGAGCTGTGGATAAAAATCCTGGGACCAATGCGCCAACGCAGTGACCGCCGGGTTGTAGCGCCACGGATAGAGCGGAGAAACAATCCCCCCGCCCGCCCATGAAGACTCCTGCCCAACGTTCGAGCGATCCAGCAGCACCACGCTGCGCACTTCGGACGCGAGATTGAACGCCGTCAGCAGCCCGATCACGCCGCCACCGACAATCACCACTTGCTGTTGCCTGATCATGTTCAGATCCAACCGTTAAATAGACAGAGGGCGCAAAAGGCGCCCGAAAGAAAACTCAGCGCCCCCAGCAATCCTTGGCGGTCAAGCCGGCTGTAGCGTTGACCATGCTCCGGACACCGGTATTGGTGAGGGTGAAATCCCCGCACTTGTCGGTTGCCATACTCGAGCCGGCCTTGCGCACGGCCGTCAGCAGGAAGGTCTGGTCAGTGATAGTCGGGGTGATAGTGTAATAGTCATTGCCAGCGCTCAGGCCTGTGGCGTTGGTGTAGACATTGCTCTTGGTGTAGAAGCGTTCAAGGATCTGCGCCTGTTCCGATAACACCCCGGCAATTTCGCTGCGCCGGCCCTTCTTCAGGTATTCGGTGAAGCTCGGGGCGGCAATGGTCATGACGATCCCGATGATCGCAATCACGATCATGATTTCGATCAGGGTAAAACCTCGGTTGGATCTACGCATGCCTCAACTCTCACTTACTGTATTTGTCGCCACATGATGCGACGGCTGCCGCCGCCACCTTTTTCTGCCAGCGTTTTGATGCTGCCGCTGGAATCATTAATAATCTTTCCGGTTCCACCGTTGATGATGGCGTTCAGGCTCGGAATGCCGCCAGTGGAAACCACCCCGCTCGACACCATGTCGACGCTGTCGACCACACCGTCGCCGTTGGTATCAAGCACCGCATAGTTGAGCATCTTACCGCTGAACGCATCCAGTTCGACCAGTTTGCCGGTGCCGAAGCTGGCGCACGGGTCCGTGGTGTCCACACTCGCCGTCGTAAAAACGATCCGCCCCAGCACCAGACTCGCTTGATTGATCACCCGCTCGCCGGTCAGCGCATTGTTGTACACCAGCGGCAAGTACCAGCCCTTCTCCGCCGGGTAGGTCACGTCGTTCTGGCTGGTGGTGATGAATTGATCGGCGCTCCCCGCAAACACACCGGTTACCGCCTGAGCCTGCAAACTGGCCACGGTGATTTGACCCGATCCGCCGTCCGCATCCCACACCGCATAAAACGCCTGTAGATCTTTGTTGGTCTTGTCGGCCGTCTCGTTGAGTTTACCGGTGCCGACAAACACTTCCTTGCCGCCCAATGCACTATCCGCCAGCAACGGTTGCGCGGTGATGGGCTGAGTGGCGCCGCCTGCCGTGGTGAACAACGGTTTGCCGGAAAAGGCTATGCCCCAGGTATCGGGCGCCGTGGCACTCAGATCAAACTTCCACAACCGCCCTTTCAAGTCACCGCCATAAGCGGCCTGCACCACATTCTGCGAGTTGACCCGAAGTTTCACCGACGACAGTCCATTGGTGGTTTCAGTGCTGTCGACCACAATTTTCTTGATCAACGAGCCGTCACGCACATCGACCACGTACAGGGCAGCGACGCCGGAGTTGCTGCCATAACCGTTGGAAATGAACGCAGCCCATCGACCATCGGCCAAGCGTGCCACTTCCGGTCGCGCGTAGGCATAACCCAGATCATTGAAAACGTTTGCCGTGTTCGGCGTGGTGGGCGCTGCGATTTCCCAGAGCGCCTTGAACGCGTTACCCAACGAAGCATCGAACAATTGCAGCGCGTAGAAGGTTTTGCCGCCCGCCCCGGTGCCGCCAATAACCAGGGTTTTCCAGGCGCCGCTGTACTGGGCATCGAACACACCGATCTGACCGTCGACCAGGTACTTGTGGCTCACACCATTGATGTAGGCTGGATCGGCGATGTAGCGCAGCGAGGGTAAAACGCTGGAGGGCATGTAGGCATAGCGCCGGACACCGTTGGTCGAGTTGATGACATTCACGAAACCGTCGTTAGCGTTCACCACCAGACTGGCGCTCATATTGGTGGCTTTGGTGTTCAGGTAGGTGCTGTAAGTGCTGTCGCCCAGCAGATCAGAGGCGGTTTTATCCACAGGCGATGCCAGCACCAGCGGCGAGTTGATGATGTCACCCAGCAAAACGCTGCGCACCTTGAGCCCGGTTTTGTTGGTGCCTTTGCTCCACTCCACCAGATCACTGCCGGTGATACCGCTGGGCAAGCTCTGACTCAACGATGCCTGTTGCGTCGGGGAGAAGCTGCCATAGGCCAGCGTGACGGCGGTGTTGCTCAGGGTATTCCAGGATTGAAAGGTCGGTGCGGTCGTGCCCGGAACGATGGTCCTGTCGGTGGTCCATTGCACAGCGCCAGTGTTTACCGTACCACCCGATGTGAAACCGAAGGACTTGATCGTGCCGCGCCAGTCCTTCGGGTCATAACTGGTCTGAAAATAACTGGAGCCGCTGGACAGGGTGGTGCCGCTGGTGACCCCACTCCCCCCGGAACCGGCCTTGGAAGTGATCTCGCTCAACGCCGAAGACAACGCGTTGTTGAGCCCCAGGCTATCGGTCGCCTGATAGTACTTGCCCTGCCCGTAGCTGGCCGCGTCCGACAGCATCTGGTTCGTAGCGGTAAACCCTACGGTGTAGGTGTTCATATTTTGTTTAGGGAAGTCCACCGCGTTCCAGCTTTTGCCCGCCGCGTCGGTGCCGGTGGAGCGCATATCGATGTCGAACGCAAACTTGGCGATGTCGTCGAGATAGAGCGTGTCACCTTCGCCGTCACCGTTGAGGTTGTTGCCATCGTTGTTCACGCCGTCCCAGTTCGGCAACCGGGTGCCACCCAGGGGATCGTTGCTCGGGAAGCTCCGGTCAAACGTCGGCAGGCCATCGGTGATGACCACGCCGTAGTTTTTCTGGCAACGGTACTGGACCGGGCTGGTGTACGTCGCCGGCGTCGAGTTGTAGTACGGCGCCATCCCACGAAAGTACCGGGTAATTTCATAATAGGTTTCCGCCAGCGGCGTGTTGGCCACGGCACTCAAGCCGTTGATGGAGCTGATCAGGTTGTTGTAATTATTGTCGGCCTGAGACTGGGTCACGCTGCCGCTCACCACCGACAGATCACTGATCGAGCGGGCAATGAAGCCGCCATTGCCGGAGTTGCTGCTATTCACCGGATTGAAGGTCGCAAGCCCCATGCGCAAGCCGCGGTTGCTACTCACCAGTGCCGTGGACACATTTCGCGCCACGTTCATGCGGTAGTCGTTGGGGATCGAACCGGTGGTGAAATCCCGATTATTGCCGTTAGCCAGGCCCACCAGATACGACAGGTAATCGTCGGAGTACCGGGTGTTTTCATTGCCGACCGGGTCAGGCAGCTTCAGGCATAACGGCGCCAGGCTGTTGTTGTAAAACGCATACGCCCCACTGGAACATCCGGACTGCGGCAGGCTGGACAGGAAGATCGAATCGCCGACGATGTCGCTGCCGCTCAAACACAGTCCGAGGAAAAAATTACATTGCCTGGCAGGCGTGCGCCCCGTGACGGTCGGATCGAACCCGGCGGCATAAATGATGCTGTTCATGCTGCCCGAATCGTCGATCAGCAGCATCACATTCGGCGAAACAGCCGCAGCGCTTAACAGCGGTGAATCCGAAGGCGTGAAGGCATACGCCGGGGCCGACAGGTAGAGGCCCAACAACGCACCGCAAAACAACCGCCAAATGCGGGCGCGCCATTCAGTACTTCGCATAAATACTCTCCACAACGCTGCGCGAATTACCCGCGATGCCGACGGCGGTCACCCGGTAAAGCGTCGCCGACGTATTGCTCGGCACATTGACAGCGTTAAGTGTGGTGCCGATGTTTTGCACCCCGTAAAAACCAGTGCCAGAAGCGATCCACGTCACACCAGAGCTCGAGTTGAGACCCGCTGCCGTGAGGCTCGTGGCCTCGGCCGGCGGCGCGCACTGACTGCAGACCGGCAACGAATAACTGTCGAGCTGCACTGTGCTTTCGCCCACTCGCAATGCCGCTTCGGCGCCCTGGAACGACTGGTTGCGCAGTGTCACGCTGCCGGCCATTTTTTCCTGCAGGGTGGCGTTCTGCATCGACGAAAGGCCGATCAGTGTCAGCAACAGCAGAAACACCAGGCTGACCAGCAGCGCCATGCCTCGCTGCGCGCGAGACGTCATCGCGGCCGGCCTCATGGCAGACGGTTGCGCAAGGCGGCAACCACACTAAAGGTCTGGTTGCGCACCCGATTGTTCGGGTCGGTGAGGGTCAGGCTCAGGCGCACGCTGCGAATGCGCGCCGGGTCCGACGGGTTACTGCTGTAAGTGGAAGCTGCCACATCAGTGGCGGAACTGGCGAGACCGAAGCTCACGTTGAATGCACTCACGTTGTTCACCAGCACGTACTGGGTGGGCGAGCCGGCACCGACCCCCATCAATATCTGGTTGTTGCTGAAGCTGTAGATCAGCCGCCTGATCGGAAATGCCAGAAACCCTGTGGCGGGTACTCGCATGCCGGTATACGCCGTCGCAGAGTTTCGACAGTCCGACACCACCGTCCAGGTCGGTGCCCCGCCGCTGCTGCCGACATCCGCCGTCACCAGGGTCAGTTTGAGGTTGGCATTGTCCCAATTGATGGGGGTGATCTGACTGGCGTTGAAGTCACCCGACGAACTCGAATCGGTGATAGTCGCCAGACAGCCAAACATGCCGACCATGCGAATTTCCTGAATCATCTTGCTCAACACAAAACGCGCGTCTTCCTGCATGCCGGCGGAGACGTTCTGGCTGACGTAGGTATTCTTCGCGGCGATGAAAATCTGTGCCACGCCCAGGACCACGATCAGACTCAACGCCAGCGCGATCAGCAACTCGATCAGACCGAACCCTCGGCTGGAGCGGTTCATGGCGTGGACACCGGGTCGACCGTGGCGCGACTGGTCAGGACAAAGCTGCGGCGCGAGCTGGCGATATTGGCGGCGCGTGAGTCATCCCAATTGATAGTAATGGTGTAGACCCGCTGGTTCAGCGTCACGCTGCCGGTGGCCGTCGCGCCGCCGAAATTGACGATGTTGGTGGTGAAGTCGTAGAGGTCCTGGTCCCGGGCGACACTCAGGTTGCCCGAGGTCGGAGGCGTGACGGTGTAATCGGCAGCGGAATTGGCGCGGATGCGGTCCATCATGTCGTAGGCGATAAAACTTGCCTGGCTGGTCATCCGTGAACTGTCGGTGTACTTCAGCGCATTGAGCTGAATCGCCGCCGCCCCCAATAGCCCCACGGTCAGTATCAACAACGCCACCAAGACTTCGATCAGCGTCATGCCCTCCTGTGCACGCTTGCTCCATTCCCTCATCCGCAACTTCCACCCAATAGAATTCGTCCGTTCAAACACACATTCAGCGTCCTGCTTTGCGTCCCCGATACGTAGCTGATGACCACGGCGGTAGACGGTGCCGACAAACCGCCCAGGTTGTTGAAGTCCAGCGCGGTCACTCCTGAGGTTAGCGTCAGAGTGGCGCCACTGCTCATCGCTGGAACAACCCGCAATACATTGGCCGGTGTGCCAGTACCGTCATAGACCGTCAATTCACCCGTCCACCCACTGCCGCCCGCAGTCGGACGGACACGGGTGGTTATGCCACGGTCAATGGCCTCCAGTCGGGCGAAGTTGAGTCCACGCTGCAAGTCACCGATTTCGGTATCAGCCTTGGTGCTTTGCACCGAACGGGTGAACGCCGGCACGGCCAGGGTGATCAGGATCAGAAACACCGCGAGCGTGATCAACAACTCGATCAGCGTGAAACCTTTTGTACGATGATCCATCGATGCCCTCCGTTGCCGTCGGCTATACCTGCTTTACACGCTAGAACATTCGACCGGCCCAGGCGGGTTGTTTTGCCATTACTCGCGCAAGGATTGCGCGGGTCACACCACTCCAGGGAGGGAAATGCCATGCATCAGCAAGGTTTCAGCCTGATCGAACTGCTTATGGGACTGGCGATTGCCGCAATTGTTCTGCTGTTGGTCAGTCCGGCGTTCGCAGCACTCACTGAATCGAACCATCGCGAGGCGGCGGCGAACGCTCTGGTCAGTGCTATTCGCAATGCCAGAACCCTGGCCATCACACGCAATCAAGCCGTGGTGATTCATGGCATCAACGGGGATTGGGGCCAGGGCTGGCGGATCATCCTGGACATCAGCGGCAAAGGGCCGGAGGACAGCAGCAATCCGCTGCTGGTCGAGCACGCGGGTAGCGCTCGGGGGGCGATTGTCGGCAATTGGCCGGTAAGGCGGTATGTTCGATTCAGCGGGATCGGCGAACCGCAGATGCCCGGACGGGCGTTTCAAGCCGGGACAGTGCACTTTTGCGCAGTAAGCGAACCGGTCAGCCAGCTCCAGGTGGTGCTGGCCGCTACAGGTCGCGTCAGCCTGCGCAGCGATAAAGCCGAGCAGGCGCTATGTCCGGGAGGGGAACGCGTCAGAGCAACGAACGCACGCGTAGCTCTTTAGGCATGGAGAACGTGATGTTCTCCTCGCGACCGGCCAGTTCATCGGCACCGGTGGCGCCCCACGCCTGCAATTGCTGGATCACACCCCGCACCAACACTTCCGGAGCAGAGGCACCGGCGGTAATGCCGATACGTTCGACACCTTCAAACCAGCTCTTTTTCAGGTCTTCGGCGCCGTCGATCAGGTAAGCCGGGGTGGCCATGCGCTCGGCCAGTTCACGCAAGCGATTAGAGTTGGAGCTGTTCGGGCTGCCGACAACCAGCACCACGTCGCATTCGTCGGCCAGTTGCTTGACCGCGTCCTGACGGTTTTGCGTGGCGTAGCAAATGTCGTCCTTGCGTGGACCGCCGATAGCCGGGAAGCGAGCACGCAGAGCGTCGATTACGCGACTGGTGTCGTCCATGGACAGGGTGGTCTGGGTCACGAAGGCGAGTTTTTCCGGGTTGCTCACCTGTAACGCGGCGACGTCTTTCTCGTCTTCGACCAGGTAAATCGCACCGCCATTGCTGCCATCGTACTGGCCCATGGTTCCTTCGACTTCCGGATGACCGGCGTGGCCGATGAGGATGCATTCACGACCATCGCGACTGTAGCGCGCGACTTCGATGTGCACCTTGGTCACCAGCGGGCAGGTCGCGTCGAACACCTTGAGGCCACGGCCGGCGGCTTCGGTACGCACGGCCTGGGATACGCCGTGGGCACTGAAGATCACG
Organism: Pseudomonas sp. FBCC-B1667; assembly: GCF_059133255.1. Taxonomy (NCBI): domain Bacteria; kingdom Pseudomonadati; phylum Pseudomonadota; class Gammaproteobacteria; order Pseudomonadales; family Pseudomonadaceae; genus Pseudomonas; species Pseudomonas sp. FBCC-B1667. The sequence goes on from NZ_CP101437.1 coordinate 5,902,607, forward strand.
ATGACGTCATCTGGCACCTGATCCAGTTCCTCGACAAAGATTGCCCCGCGAGCGCGCAGGTCTTCGACGACGAATTTGTTGTGGACCACTTCGTGGCGCACGTAGATCGGCGGCCCGAACACTTCCAGGGCGCGGTTGACGATTTCAATCGCACGGTCCACGCCGGCGCAAAAGCCACGGGGGTTGGCGAGTTTGATTTGCATGCTGTGCCTCGTGTCTTGCGCGCGAAAACAGTGAAAAACCTATGTGGGAGCGAGCTTGCTCGCGATGGCGGAATGTCAGTCAACATCAATGTTGAATGTCAGGTACTCATCGCGAGCAAGCTCGCTCCCACAGGGGACAGTGTCCAGTCAGTTACAGCGATTTGACGCTGATGATCTCGACGTCAAAGGTCAATGTCTTGCCGGCCAGCGGGTGGTTGAAGTCGATGGTCACTTGTTCGTCATCGAATTCCTTCACCACGCCAGGCAGCTCAGTATTCGCCGCATCGTTGAAGATCACCAGCAAACCCGGTGACAGGTCCATGTCCTTGAACTGCGAACGCGGGATGATCTGTACGTTTTGCGGATTCGGCTGGCCAAAAGCGTTTTCCGGCTGAATCGTCAGCGTACGCTTGTCGCCCGCCTTGAAGCCAAACAGTGCCGCTTCGAAACCTGGCAACAGGTTACCGTCGCCAACCTGGAAGGTCGCCGGGGCTTTGTCGAAGGTGCTGTCGACGGTGTCGCCGTTCTCCAGGCGCAGTGCAAAGTGCAAGGTGACTTCCGTGTTCTGGCGGATGCGTTGCTCAGCCAATAACTGTTCAGTCATGAACGGCTTCTCCGGTCTTTTTACTTTTGAACATGTCCAGTGCAAGCATCACCGCACCGACAGTAATTGCACTGTCGGCGAAGTTGAACGCCGGGAAGTACCAGCGGTTCTGCCAATGCACCAGAATGAAATCGATCACATGGCCCAGGGCTACGCGGTCGTACAGATTGCCCAGCGCGCCACCGAGCACCAGGGCCAGCGCAACCGCCAGCCAGGTTTCGTTGCGCCCCAGACGCTTGAGCCAGACCACCAGCACCGCACTGACCACCACGGCGATCAGGGCAAACAACCAGCGCTGCCAGCCCGAGCTGTCAGCCAGGAAGCTGAACGCCGCGCCAGTGTTGTAGGCCAGGGTCCAGCTGAAGTAATCGGGGATCACCACGATCTGCTGGTACATCGCAAGCTTGCCTTCGAAGTAGAACTTGCTGACCTGGTCGATGACCAGGACCAGCAAACTCAACCAGAGCCAGCTCAGCCGTCCGAAACGGCCAATGGCATTAGGCATAGTGACGAACCTCGCCGGCGCCGCTGATGTTGTCAACGCAACGACCGCAAATTTCCGGATGCTCAGGGTTCACACCGACGTCTTCACGGCAGTGCCAGCAACGGGCGCACTTGGCGTGGCTGGACTTGACCACTTGCAGCTTCAAACCGCTGACTTCGGTAACCACGGCATCGGCCGGAGCCTGCACGAACGGTGCAACAGTGGCGGTCGAAGTGATCAGCACGAAGCGCAGTTCGTTGCTCAGCTTGGCCAGGTCGGCGCTCAGCGCCTCTTCGGCGAACAGCGTCACTTCGGCTTGCAGGTTGCCACCGACGGCCTTGGCCGCGCGCTGGATTTCCATTTCCTTGTTGACGGCCACTTTGACGGCCATGATCCGCTCCCAGTAGGCGCGGTCCAGCTCGACGCCTTCCGGCAGCTCGGTCAGGCCTTCGTACCAGGTGTTGAGCATCACCGATTCGTTACGCTCACCCGGCAGGTATTCCCACAGTTCGTCAGCGGTGAACGCGAGGATCGGCGCGATCCAGCGCACCAGCGCTTCGGAGATGTGATACAGCGCGGTTTGCGCCGAACGGCGGGCCTTGCTGTTGGCGCCAGTGGTGTACTGACGGTCCTTGATGATGTCGAGGTAGAAACCGCCCAGCTCCTGAACACAGAAGTTGTGGATCTTGGAGTAGACGTTCCAGAAGCGGTATTCGCCGTAGTGCTCTTGCAGCTCGCGTTGCAGCAGCAGGGTGCGGTCCACGGCCCAACGGTCCAGCGCCAGCATGTCTTCGGCCGGCAGGATGTCGGTGGCCGGGTTGAAACCGGTCAGGTTCGAGAGCAGGAAGCGCGCAGTGTTACGGATACGCCGGTAGGCGTCCGCGCTTCGCTGCAGGATCTGCTCGGACACCGCCATTTCACCCGAATAATCGGTGGAAGCCACCCACAGACGCATGATGTCGGCGCCCAGGGTGTCGTTGACTTTTTGCGGTGCAATGACGTTGCCCAGGGATTTGGACATCTTGCGACCGGACTCGTCGACGGTGAAGCCGTGGGTCAGCAGTTCGCGGTACGGCGCATGGTTGTCGATGGCGCAACCGGTCAGCAGGGACGAGTGGAACCAGCCACGGTGCTGGTCCGAACCTTCCAGGTACAAATCGGCGCGTGGACCGGTTTCGTGGCCCATCGGGTGCGAACCGCGCAGGACGTGCCAATGCGTGGTGCCCGAATCGAACCAGACGTCGAGGGTGTCGCTGATTTTGTCGTACAGCGGCGCTTCGTCACCGAGCAACTCGGCAGCGTCCATCTTGAACCAGGCTTCGATGCCTTCGACTTCGACGCGCTTGGCAACTTCTTCCATCAGATCGGCGGTACGTGGGTGGAGTTCGCCGCTTTCCTTGTTCAGGAAGAACGGGATCGGCACGCCCCAGTTGCGCTGACGGGAGATGCACCAGTCCGGACGGTTGGCAATCATCGAGTGCAGACGCGCCTGACCCCAGGCCGGAACGAATCTGGTCTCTTCGATGGCTTTGATTGCACGCTTGCGCAGGGTGTCGCCAGTGACGGGCTCTTTGTCCATGCCGATGAACCACTGCGCGGTGGCGCGGTAGATCAGCGGGGTCTTGTGGCGCCAGCAGTGCATGTAGCTGTGTTCGATGATAGTGGTATGCAGCAGCGCACCGACTTCGGTCAGCTTGTCGACGATGGCCGGGTTGGCTTTCCAGATGAACTGGCCGCCGAAGAACTCCAGCGAGGTCGCGTATACGCCGTTGCTTTGCACCGGATTGAGGATGTCGTCGTTGACCATGCCGTATTGCTTGCAGGTCACGAAGTCGTCCACGCCGTAGGCCGGTGCGGAGTGAACCACGCCAGTGCCAGCGCCCAGTTCCACGTAGTCGGCCAGGTAAACCGGCGACAGGCGATCGTAGAACGGGTGACGGAAGTTGATCAGTTCCAGTTCTTTACCGGTGGTGGTCGCGATGACCGAACCTTCCAGGCTGTAGCGGGCAAGGCACGACTCCACCAGCTCTTCAGCCAGCACCAGCAGCTTATCGCCGACGTCGACCAGGGCGTAGTTGAATTCCGGATGAACGTTCAGCGCCTGGTTGGCCGGGATGGTCCACGGGGTAGTGGTCCAGATCACGATCGAAGCCGGCTTGGCAAGCGACGACAGACCGAATGCGGCCGCCAGTTTGGCTTCGTCGGCGATCGGGAACGCTACGTCGATGGTCGAGGACTTCTTGTTCTCGTACTCGACTTCCGCTTCAGCCAAGGCCGAACCGCAGTCGAAGCACCAGTTCACGGGCTTGAGGCCCTTGAACACGAAACCACCCTTGACGATTTCCGCCAGGGCGCGGATCTCACCGGCTTCGTTCTTGAAGTCCATGGTCTTGTACGGGTTGGCAAAGTCGCCCAACACGCCCAGACGAATGAATTCGGACTTCTGACCTTCGATCTGCTCGGTGGCGTAGGCACGGCAGAGTTCGCGGGTCTTGTCCGCGCCCAGGTTCTTGCCATGGGTCACTTCGACTTTGTGCTCGATCGGCAGGCCGTGGCAGTCCCAGCCCGGAACATAAGGCGCGTCGAAACCCGACAGGGTTTTCGAACGGATGATCATGTCCTTGAGGATCTTGTTCAACGCATGACCGATGTGAATCGTGCCGTTGGCGTACGGAGGACCGTCGTGCAGGACGAACTTCGGACGATCCTTGCCAATCTCGCGCAACTTACCGTACAGGCCAATGCTGTCCCAGCGCTGCAGAATCTGCGGTTCGCGCTGAGGCAGGCCGGCCTTCATTGGGAAGGCGGTGTCCGGAAGGTTTAGCGTGGCTTTATAGTCGGTCATTTAAGGCTCTTCATTAGCGATTGGCGCTAGGTGCGACAGGGCACGGGCGGCGGCGACATCCGCATTGATCGCCGTCTTAAGCGCCTCCAGAGAGGCGAAACGCTGCTCTTCACGCAGCTTGTGGTGGAAGACCACCGTCAAACGCCGGTCATACAGATCGCCGGCAAAATCTAAAAGATGCACTTCGAGGTGGGCTTTGCCATCCCCTTGGACCGTTGGCCGCACGCCGATATTGGCGACGCCTGGCCAGGTCTTGCCGTCGATGTCAACGTTGACCAGGTAAACCCCGGTCAGCGGCACGCGACGGCGCTTGAGTTGTATGTTGGCCGTGGGGGTCCCCAACTGGCGCGCCAGTTTCTGGCCATGCAGCACCCGCCCGGTAATCTGGAACGGCCGCCCGAGCAGCCGCTCGGCCAGGACGAAATCCGCAGCGGCCAGGGCATTGCGGACCTGGGTGCTGCTGACGCGAATGCCGTCCAGCTCGACGGTTTGCGCAGCTTCCACGGTAAAGCCCTGAACGATGCCGGCTTGTTGCAGGAAATCGAAATCGCCAACGCGGTCACAGCCGAAGCGGAAATCGTCACCGACCTCGAGGTGCTGCACGCCAAGGCCGTCCACCAGAATGGTATCGACGAATTCGCTGGCGCTGAGCTTGCTCAGCCGCTGATTGAAGGCCAGGCACAGGACGCGGTCGACACCTTCCTCGGCCAGTAGCTGCAGTTTGTCCCGCAGCCGGGCCAGACGGGCCGGGGCCGTGTCCGGGGCGAAGAATTCTCGCGGCTGCGGTTCAAAAATCACCACGCAGCTAGGCACGCCCAACTCGAGCGCGCGCTCACGCAGCCTCGCCAGGATAGCCTGGTGGCCACGGTGAACACCGTCAAAGTTGCCAATAGTGGCGACACAGCCCCGATGCTGGGGGCGCAGATTTTGGAGGCCTCGAACCAGCTGCATAACGCGCTTCTTGCTCATAAAGTGGTCGATTATAACCACACCCGGCGGCCGACGACAGGCAACACCGTAACCAAAGTGATCGAGCCGACAAAACCACCGGCTCGCCCGTGTTTATCGAGGTCGCAACCTCAACTCAATGCCTTGCGATTGAAGTCGCGCAAACGGAAGCCCATGAGCAGCAACATTCCGAAGTAAGCAAAGATGCCGGCGCCGATCAAAGCACCGAGGCGCAGGAACCGCTCCAGCATATGCCCTTGATCCCAAGCCGGCATGAAGTGCATGCCGAGCAACAACACTGCGGACATCACCAACACGGCGATAACCAGCTTGGCGCCGAACTTCGCCCAGCCTGGCTGCGGCTGGTACATCTGCTGCTTGCGCAGTTGATAGAACAATAGCCCGGCGTTGATACAGGCACCGGCACTGATGGCCAGGGCCAGCCCGGCGTGCGCCAGCGGACCAATCAACAACAGGTTGAACACCTGGGTCACCACCAGGGTGAAAATGGCGATTTTCACCGGTGTGCGGATGTTTTGTTGCGCATAGAAGCCCGGCGCCAGCACTTTTATCACGATAATCCCGAGCAAGCCGACGGAATAAGCGATCAGTGCACGCTGGGTCATCGACGCATCAAAGGCACTGAACTGGCCATATTGGAACAGCGAAACGGTCAGCGGCTCAGCCAGAATCCCCAGTGCCAGCGAACACGGCAATACCAGGACGAAGCACAGGCGCAGGCCCCAGTCGAGGATGCGCGAATATTCGTGACGGTCCTTGCTGGCGTAGGTTTTGGCCAACGTCGGCAACAGAATCGTGCCAAGCGCCACGCCCAATACACCGGAAGGCAACTCCATCAAACGGTCGGCGTAGTACATCCAGGACACCGAACCGGCCACCAGAAACGAAGCGAAGATGGTGTTGATAATCAGGGAAATCTGACTGACCGATACGCCGAGAATTGCCGGCAGCATCTGCTTCATCACCCGCCAGACGCCGCTGTCACGCAGGTTAAGGCGCGGCAAAACCAGCATGCCGATCTTTTTCAGGTGCGGCAGCTGATAAAGCAATTGCGCCAGGCCACCCACCAGGACTGCCCATCCGAGGGCCATGACCGGCGGATCGAAGTACGGCGTCAGGAACACCGAAAACACGATCATGCTGACGTTGAGCAGGGTCGGCACAAAGGCCGGCACCGAAAAACGGTTGTAGGTATTGAGGATCGCACCGGCCAGGGACGACAGGGAAATCAGCAATATGTAAGGAAAGGTCACACGCAACAGGCTGGAGGTCAGCTCGAATTTTTCCGGCGTATCGGTAAAACCCGGTGCAGTCGCCCAGATCACCCAGGGCGCCGCGATCATCCCCAATGCCGTGACCAGTGCCAACACCAGTGTCAGCAGGCCCGAGACGTAAGCAATGAATGTTCGCGTCGCCTCCTCGCCCTTCTGGCTTTTGTATTCGGCCAGAATCGGCACGAAGGCCTGGGAAAACGCCCCCTCGGCGAAGATTCGACGCAACAGATTGGGCAATTTGAAGGCGATAAAGAAGGCGTCCGTCGCCATCCCGGCACCAAATGTACGTGCGATCAGCGTGTCACGAACAAACCCCAAAACCCGGGAGATCATCGTGATAGAGCTGACGGCGGCCAACGATTTGAGCAGATTCATTGAAAGAGTTTGTGCCTGTCGATAAACAGCAGGCGAACAAAGCGCCTACTTATGCGATACTCCGCGCCGCAGCAGCACAGAGCCAAAGCTCGCGAGTTTACAGGTCAAGCGCCGGAAATAAATATCCCGCCTCTTTATACCTACCACTTAGCGGAACGTCTCAACCGCCCTTGACAAGACATCAACTCATCGGCATGATTCGCGGCCTATTTTGTTTGCTATTTCCTAAAAAGTCTTTCGAGGAGCTCGACGGTGGCCAACACACCTTCCGCCAAAAAACGTGCAAAACAGGCTGAGAAGCGTCGCAGCCACAACGCCAGCCTGCGTTCCATGGTTCGTACCTACATCAAGAATGTAGTTAAAGCCATCGACGCAAAAGACGCTGCTAAAGCTCAAGCTGCTTACGTTCTGGCCGTGCCAGTTATCGACCGCATGGCCGATAAAGGCATCATCCACAAGAACAAGGCTGCTCGTCATAAGAGCCGCCTGAACGGTCACGTCAAGGCTCTGAACCTTGCTGTTGCCGCTTAAGCGATAAGCTTGTTGAAAAACCGACCTCAGGGTCGGTTTTTTATTGCCTGCGATTTAACAGACAACACACAAAAAAATGCAGGAGTGAGCCTGCTCGCGATAGCGGTGCAACATTCAACACCGATGTCGACTGTTGCACCGCTATCGCGAGCAGGCTCACTCCCACAATTTGGATCTTTGTCAGATTACTGAGCGTGCGCCCACGGCAGGATCGGGATCGCCGTCACCGCATTCTGCGGACTGCCTTCGATCAAGCGATCGCTGTAGACCAGGTAAACCAGCGTATTGCGCTTCTTGTCGAGGAAGCGCACCACCTGCATGGTCTTGAACACCAGCGATGTGCGCTCCTTGAACACCTCGTCACCATCCTTCAGCTCACCCTTGAAACTGATGGGCCCAACCTGACGGCAAGCAATAGAGGCCTCGGCGCGATCTTCCGCCAACCCCAAACCACCCTTCACGCCACCGGTCTTGGCTCGCGACAGGTAGCACGTCACGCCGTCGACCTTAGGATCATCAAACGCCTCGACGACGATCCGGTCGTTCGGCCCGACGAATTTGAACACCGTCGACACTTGGCCAATTTCCTCAGCCGAAGCCAGCAGCGGCAGCGCCAGCAGCAGACCCAACAATCCTTTTGCCATACGCATTCAGGTATTCCTTCAGACCAGAATCAGGTTATCGCGGTGAACCAGTTCCGGCTCAGCCATGTAACCCAACAGACCGACAATCGCCTCAGACGACTGTCCGATGATTTTTTGTGCTTCCAGCGCACTGTAGTTGGCCAGGCCACGGGCGATCTCGCGACCATCCGGCGCCACGCACACCACCATTTCACCGCGACGGAAACTGCCCTGCACCAGCTTGACACCCACAGGCAGCAAACTTTTATGGTCCTGGGCCAGCGCTTTCACCGCACCGCCATCCAGGACCAGCGTGCCACGGGTTTGCAGATGCCCGGCCAGCCATTGCTTGCGCGCCGCCAGCATCCCGCGCTCAGGCGACAGCAAGGTGCCGATGCGCTCACCTGCCTTCAGGCGATCCAGCACGCGCTCTATGCGTCCACCAACGATAATGGTGTGCGCACCGGAACGGGCTGCCAGGCGCGCCGCACGCAATTTGGTCTGCATACCGCCGCGCCCCAGCGCACCACCAGTACCGCCTGCCACCGCATCCAGCGCCGGATCATCAGCGCGCGCTTCGTAAATCAGGTTGGCGTCAGGGTTATTGCGCGGATCCGCGTCGAACATGCCATCGCGATCCGTGAGGATCACCAGCAAATCAGCTTCAACCAGGTTGGCCACCAGCGCCGCCAGCGTATCGTTGTCGCCGAAACGGATTTCGTCGGTCACCACGGTGTCGTTTTCGTTGATCACCGGGATCACTTTCAGCTCAACCAACGCACGCAAAGTGCTGCGGGCGTTCAGGTAGCGCTTGCGATCGGACAAGTCATCGTGCGTCAGGAGAATCTGCGCGGTGTGCCGGCCATGCTCGGCAAAGCTCGACTCCCAGGCCTGCACCAAACCCATCTGACCGATGGCGGCAGCGGCCTGCAACTCGTGCATGGCACTGGGTCGCACGGTCCAGCCCAAGCGGCTCATGCCCGCGGCCACAGCCCCGGAAGACACCAACACCAGTTCGACACCGGCCTCATGCAAAGCCACCATCTGCTCGACCCAGACACCCATTGCCGCGCGATCCAGGCCCTTGCCATCCGCCGTCAGCAAAGCGCTGCCGATCTTCACGACCCAACGCTGCGCACCTGTCACCTTGCTCCGCATCATCTTCAACCTTAGCTTGAGGACAGCGCGACCTGGCACTGCCCGTGACGTTAATCGTGGCTATTGCTGGCCAACGATCGATTACCAGATACTAAAACGCCGCTCGATTGAGCGGCGCTTAAGTTTACTGCAACGAATCAGTCACGCACGTAAATGATTTCCGGACCGTCTTCGTCATCCACATCTTCTTCATCCCAATCATCGTCGCCGATGTCGTGGACCGACTTAACGCCGCTACGGCGCAGTGCACGCTGATCATCCAGGGCCTGCAACTGAGCACGGGCTTCGTCTTCGATGCGCTGATCGAGTTCTGCCAGCTCTTCCTTGTAGGCCGGGTCGGCGGCCAGGCGATCAGCACGATCTTCCATGTAACGCATGATGTCGTGGCACAGACGCTCGGTGCCCAGCTTGGAGATCGCCGAGATCACGTAGACCGGACCAGTCCATTCCAGGCGATCGACGATTTCCTTGACGCGAGCATCGTGCTCTTCTTCAAGGATCTGGTCGCACTTGTTCAGCACCAACCAACGATCACGCTCGGCCAGGGACGGGCTGAACTTGGTCAACTCGCTGACGATGACTTCAGCGGCATCCGGAGCACTGGTGTCATCCAGTGGCGCCATGTCCACAAGGTGCAGCAGCAAACGGGTACGCGACAAGTGCTTGAGGAAGCGAATCCCCAGTCCAGCACCATCGGAAGCACCTTCGATCAGACCCGGAATGTCCGCGACCACGAAGCTCTTCCAGCGATCGACGCTGACCACACCCAGATTCGGCACCAAGGTGGTGAACGGGTAGTCGGCGACTTTCGGCTTGGCGGCCGATACCGAGCGAATGAAGGTACTTTTACCGGCGTTCGGCAAGCCCAGCAGGCCGACGTCAGCCAGCACTTTCATTTCCAGCTTGAGGTCACGCGCCTCACCCGGCTTACCCGGAGTGGTCTGACGCGGAGCGCGGTTGGTACTGGATTTGAAACGGGTATTGCCCAAACCGTGCCAGCCGCCGTGAGCCACCAGCAGCTTCTGGCCGGCCTTGGTCAGGTCGCCAATCACTTCTTGAGTGGCCGCGTCGATGACAGTGGTGCCGACCGGTACGCGCAGCACCAGCTCTTCACCTTTCTTGCCGGTGCAGTCGGTGCTGCCGCCGCTGGAACCGCGCTCGGCATCGAAGTGACGGGTGTAACGGTAGTCGACCAAGGTGTTGAGGTTTTCGTCGGCGATCATGTAGACCGAGCCGCCATCACCACCGTCACCGCCGTTCGGGCCGCCGTTTTCAATGAATTTCTCGCGACGGAAGCTCATGCAACCGTTGCCGCCGTCACCGGCTTTTACTCGAATCGATACTTCATCAACAAACTTCATAACAAAACGCCTCTCGCCATACGGACGAGCCGAAAAAATCTAGACATAAGACTCTTGCAAAAATGAGCGCAGCGACCTCAATCAACGACCGCAAAAACCTGCGCTGGAGCCCATCACAAACAGCTTTGCAAGAGACTCACCCCACAAACGAAAAAGCCCCGTCGCAAGACAGGGCTTTTCCAGCAACCACGTAATTATGCCGCGACGACGTCAGTCTTCGGGACAATGCTTACGTAACGGCGGTTGAAAGCGCCTTTTACTTCAAACTTGATCACGCCGTCGATTTTAGCGAATAGAGTGTGATCTTTACCCATGCCAACACCGTAACCGGCGTGGAATTGGGTGCCGCGCTGACGCACGATGATGTTGCCCGGAATGATAACCTGGCCGCCATACATCTTCACGCCAAGGCGTTTGGCTTCTGAGTCGCGACCGTTACGGGTACTACCACCAGCTTTTTTGTGTGCCATGAGTCAATTCTCCTAGTGAGGAATTAGGCTGAAATTAAGCCTGAATACCGGTGATTTTGATCTCGGTGTACCACTGGCGGTGGCCCATACGCTTCATGTGGTGCTTACGACGACGGAACTTGATGATGCGGACTTTATCGTGACGACCTTGGGAGATCACTTCAGCCACAACGGTAGCGCCAGCAACAACTGGAGCGCCGATGTTCACGTCATCGCCATTGGCGACCAACAGAACGCGATCAAAAGTAACGGATTCGCCGGTAGCGATTTCCAGTTTTTCGATCTTCAGGTATTCACCTGGGGCGACCTTGTATTGCTTGCCACCAGTAACAATTACTGCGTACGACATGGTATTTCTCCGATAATCCTGCTCACCCAGCTCTTTATAAGAAGAGGTATTGGCTGGCATGGCTGCATAGGGCTGGAAGGCCGGTTTGCAATTGCGTAAGGCAGGTGCTGCCCAGGAAGTTCAGGGTGCGCGATTGTACGCAAGCTGCCGGAGTGATGCAAGAGGCCGTCCATCGCGCCTTGACACTCGCCGACGTGGGTCCTAGCATGCCGCGCAACCCTTCTGGAGCAACTGTCGCTGATGCAACCCCAAGCTTTCTACCGCGCGGTGGCGGACGATTTTAGCGCCGTCGACGGCATCATCAAGAAGCAGCTGACTTCCCGAGTACCGCTGGTATCGAAAATCGGCGATTACATTACCTCGGCCGGCGGTAAACGCCTGCGTCCTTTATTAGTGTTGCTATGTGGCAAGGCGCTGGGCCGCGAAGGCGATGACCTGCGTCTGCTGGCCGCGACCATCGAGTTCCTGCACACCGCCACCCTGCTGCACGACGACGTGGTCGACATGTCCGGCATGCGTCGTGGCCGCTCGACCGCCAATGCCATGTGGGGCAACGCCCCGAGCGTACTGGTCGGCGACTTCCTGTATTCGCGCTCCTTCGAAATGATGGTCGAACTGGGCTCTATGCCAGTGATGAAGATCCTTTCGCAAGCGACCCGCATCATTGCCGAAGGCGAAGTGTTGCAGCTGTCGAAGGTCCGTGACGCCAGCACCACCGAAGAAACCTACATGGAAGTCATCCGCGGCAAGACTGCGATGCTTTTCGAGGCGTCGACCCACAGCGCTGCCGCGCTCTGCGAAGCGACAGCGGAACAGGCCGAAGCCCTGCGTACCTTTGGCGACCACCTGGGCGTGGCCTTCCAGCTGGTCGACGACCTGCTGGATTACAAAGGCGATGCTGAAACCCTGGGCAAGAACGTCGGCGACGACCTGGCCGAAGGCAAGCCGACCTTGCCACTGATCTTCACCATGCGCGAAGGCACGCCGGAACAGGCGGCACTGGTGCGCAAGGCTATCCAGAAAGGCGGTATCGAAGACCTGGAAAGCATCCGTGAAGCGGTAGAGGCTTCCGGTTCGCTGGAATACACCGCGAATCTGGCCCGTGATTACGTAGCTCGTGCAATTAAATGCCTCGATGCGTTGCCTGCCAGCGAGTACCGCGACGCATTGGTCGAACTGAGCGAATTCGCGGTCGCCCGCACGCACTGACCGACCTCAACCTGTGGGAGCCAGCCTCCCACAGGCTTGTTCCGCCCTCTCCCGCCTAAAACCCTATATAATGTGCGCTTTTAGCGATCCTGAATCCAAGGAGCTTTAGTGAGCACGTTGCCACCCTGCCCAAAATGCAACTCCGAATACACCTATGAAGACGGCGCTCAGCTGATCTGCCCCGAGTGCGCGCACGAATGGTCCGCCAGCGGCGAAGCCGACGTGGCGTCCGATGACACCGTGAAAAAGGATTCGGTCGGCAATGTCTTGCAGGACGGCGATACCATCACCGTGATCAAGGACCTCAAGGTCAAGGGCACGTCGCTGGTGGTCAAGGTCGGCACCAAGGTCAAGAACATCCGCCTGTGCGATGGCGACCACGACATCGACTGCAAGATCGACGGCATCGGCCCGATGAAGCTCAAGTCCGAGTTCGTCAGAAAAGTCTGAATCTGCTGTCTTCCATCCCGCGCCTTGCGTGGGATGGTGCTTCGCCCTCCCCGCCTCAACCTGTCTGCACGCGCAATAGCCAATCGCCAGCCGATATGACCTTACGCAACCCTTACCCGAAAAAAAGCTCAAACTGCCAATAGGCCCTTGCTATTTGATGAATAAGAATTATTCTCATTGAAACCCAATCAATGGAGATGAGGCATGACTTATTTGATCGATGCGTGGCTGGACCGCCCACACCCTTACCTCAGGATCCTGCATCGGGAAACCGGGGAAGTCTGTGCGGTGCTTGAAGAAGAAGCGTTGAGCGAGCTGCAGGATCAGGGAGATCTGGACGTCAATGGCCTGAGCTCCAGCGAGCCGATGGTGCTCAAGGAACTGGTGCGTAATCTGTTTCTGTTCTGTTATGCCCGGGCGTTGCGCCCGTCGAGCGAACTGCACCACAAGATCGAAATATGATGATTACATGCAAGATGTCGAAGCGAGCCCTGTGGGAGCGGGCTTGCTCGCGAAGAGGCCATAACATTCAACATCATCGCTGACTGTCAGACCGTATTCGCGAGCAAGCCCGCCCCCACATTTTACCGAGCTCGTTCCAACATCAGGGCATTACAGTACGTCGAGCAGTTCGACGTCGAACACCAGTACGCTGTGCGGCGGAATGCTGCCAACGCCTTGAGCGCCGTAAGCCAGCTCGCTCGGCACGTACAGACGCCATTTGCTGCCGGCATTCATCAGTTGCAAGGCTTCGGTCCAGCCAGCGATCACGCCGCCAACCGGGAATTCTGCCGGCTGACCGCGCTCGTAGGAGCTGTCGAACACAGTGCCGTCGATCAGGGTGCCGTGGTAGTGAGTACGCACTTGATCTTCACGGGTCGGCTTGGCGCCTTCACCGGCAGTCAGCACTTCGAATTGCAGGCCGGAAGCCAGGGTGGTGATGCCATCACGCTTGGCGTTTTCAGCCAGGAAAGCCAGGCCTTCGCCAGCAGCCGCTTCAGCTTTGGCAGCCGCTTCGGCTTGCATGATTTCGCGGATCACCTTGAAGCTCGCGGACATTTCTTCCTGGCCAACACGGCTTTCCTTACCGGCGAAGGCGTCGGTCAAACCCGCCAGGATCGCGTCCAGGCTAACGCCCGGTGGCGGATTGTCGCGCAGTTGGTCGCCCAGCTGACGGCCAATACCGTAGCTGACGCGGGTTTCGTCGGTGGACAGATTTACTTCGGACATGACACTGCTCCGCTGTGCGGACGGCCCGGGAACTTGCCGTGCGTGCACAGCGCGTCCCGGAGCGCCCGGAACCAAAAGGGCCAGCAGACTAGCACAGTTGACATCTTCCTGATGAGGGCTGTCAGTGATCCCAAGAAGAGCGGAAGGCAATCGGCACCTTCAGAGCTTCCCCAACGCTCCCGCCCAACCCACACATTTCATCATGAACCGAGGCGTGAACGAGATTAAAGGGCAAGGAAGGGAAATCATGAAGCACCTGACGTGCATGCTCGACCGAGCGCACATGGAACATATGGTCGTGGGCATCGCTCAAGGGATACGCGGCACCGTGCATGCGCGCTTCCAGCAAGTAAATCCCGCCTTCCATGGAAATCAGGTTCAGCTCATCGACTTTCCCTGCGATGGCATAAGCGCGAAGTTCAACAAGGTTCATGAGCGTACCTCAGACAATGGCGAGCCAAGACTTATTACAGGCATAGGCCCCTGCGCATCAAAGCACAAGCCAGCAATGACACCGCCCGTCCGGTTCGACCCAATCCCCTTACAGGAGTGAGAATCAGTGTTTGGTCAGCTTGTCCAGATAGCCCATGGCAAACGCCGACACGACGAACGTCATGTGAATGATCACGTACCACTTCAAATGCTCGGGATCGACGTTCTTGGCGTCCATGAAGATGCGAAGCAGGTGGATAGAGGAAATCGCCACGATGGAAGCAGCCACTTTCATCTTCAGGGACGATGAATCCATGGTGCCCAGCCAGTTGAGCTTTTCCTTGTGGTCATCGATGTCCAGTTCAGAGACGAAGTTCTCGTAACCGGAAATCATCACCATAACCAGCAAACCGCCCACCAGCGCCATGTCGATCAGCGACAGCAGCACCAGGATCAAGTCCGATTCCGCCATCGAGAACACGTTGGGAATAACGTGAAAAACCTCCTGGAAGAACTTCAGCGCCAGCGCGAGCAGCCCAAGCGACAACCCGAAGTAGATCGGCGCCAGTAGCCAGCGGGAGGCGTACATTGCATTTTCGATAAAGCGTTCCATTGAATCTCACACAGGGGTTGAAAATGGCCGCGAGTATACCAGCCACCTGTCGCTATCCAGAAGCTGCCAGAAACCATCGGAAAATCCGCCACCTGCGCGTGTGTCACAAATTTTTTCTGCTAGTGTCCAGACTATTGACCGCTCAGCGACATCGGACAGGAAGACTGGAAATGGATGTGCGATTGCCTTTAACGAGTGCCGGCATCTGTCTGGCGCTGACGATGAGCGCCTGCTCGCCTGGCGAGGACAAGCATCACGTCAGTCTCGAGGAAAAAACCGCGCAGTTCGAACAATCGCTGGATCAGATCCAGGACCCGAAACTCAAGGACGCCGTGTCCGAGCTCGGCGGCTCACTGCTGCTGCTCGAACGTGCGCAACTCAAGCTCGACAGCAAACCGGTGGACACCGAATACGGCGAAGACGCCCTCGCCGTGCTCAAGCACTACCCCTCGCCCCAGGCCCTGGTCGACACCTACATCAATGGCCTGTTTGTACTGCACAAGGATTCCAGTTCCGATTACCTGACCGACCTGCAACCGGTCTTCCCGTTCAACTTCAATATTCCGGCGGCGTTCCTTTTTCCCCATGGCCTGGAATGGCAATCGGTGACACTGAGCAACAAACGGGTCATCCCCTTCCAGCCCGAGTGGTCGGAAACCGATCCCGGCATTCAGCTCAGCCCGTCCAGTTCCAACCTGACCAACCCCGACGACCTGACGGTGACCTACCCTTTCATCGATGGCCTGGATGTCGACAAAAAGAACCAGCCGCAACCGGTGATCCTGCACGGCAAAGTAGAAGTGATCGCGCCACGCCGCCTCTACAGTTTCAATCTGAGCAAAAAGGACGTCGGCCAGACCCGCACCGACGACAACCTCAGCGTCACCCTGTTGAAGTTCGGGAAGAACTACGCCGAGCTTGAATACAACAACAGAGCACCCGTGGCCGCCGAAGTCGGTGACACCCCGTTGAACCCATTGATCGTCCAGGCCAAGGACAGCACCGGGCAATTTCTCTCTCGCTCCGGTTCGATCAATGAAACCCCGACGCAAATTGCCTTCTACCAAAAACAACTGGCGAAAATGCAGCAACAGAAAACCTGGAGCGAGGCGTTCGAAAAACAGCTCAATGACGAACAGCGCACGTTCGAGCAGCAGCAGGGCCAGCATTATTCCAAGGTGTACTTCAACGGGCCGATCGAAACCCTTGAAGTCAGCCTGCTGGATTTCTCGACCGCCACCGTCACCCGCAAGGACTTGAACTTGCCGGTGCGCCGCTTCGACCCGCACACCACGGCAAAAACCGTCCAGCCGCTGACCTTGCCGGTGGTGGTGTACGACGACCAGATACCGAACTGGCTCAAGGGCGCGACGCTGAGTGAGGAGCAGCTGAAAAAAAGTATCAACGTCAATCAGTCGGTGGAAGACCCGAGCGCTGCGCGCATCGAATTCGACCACCCAAGAAGCTTCAATGACGAGCTGCTCGGCACCTCATTCAGTCCTGGCGATAGCCCGGTCAGTTTCTTTACCGCTGACAGCAGCGGCAAACGCAATGAACCGATCGAACTGCCACCGCAGGCCTATCAGGTCGACCCTCTGCGCGGCACGATCACCTACGACCTGAACCTGTTTCCGCAAACGCCGGCGTTCGCCGTGGGCTCCATGCCGTTGTTCCTGGCCACGGTCGACAAGCAAACGCTCGACGCACAAAAACTGCCCAAGGGCCTGGAGCTCAAAGGCAATGCTTTAGTGGTGGATGCGAAACTGTTTCCTGCGCAGGACTGGCGATTTTTCGCCAGGGACGACAGCGGGAACTACCTGAAGGAGATTCTTGCGGTCACCCATGATGCCAGCGCCGAAGGCCCGGCGTTATTTGACGTGCACTACTTCTATGGCCAGCCCACACGTCTGGAAACTTATCAGCGAACCGACCTCACCACTGTGCAATATGGTTTCGAGGTCAAACTGGCCAAGGCTGACCTGAGCGAGTTGGATCAATAACCCTTCAGTGCTCGAAACCACCCAGATTGCGGCAACGGCCGCCGTTGATTTCCCGCAACTGGGCTTGCAGGTGCAGGCACCAGATTTGTGGATCATCGGCCAGTTCGTAGCCGTGCAGCGTCAAGCTTTCAACGATGGTGTCGAGGATGGATTCAGCCACGAAAGGGCCATGAAACGGGCCTTGAGCCTTGATGGCTGAAGGTTGCTCGCCGGCCATTCCGGCGGCGAAGAGCAAGGTCCACATGCCCGTATCTCCCGCCAGAGGGCGGATGGCACACTCGATACGGGTCACTAGGCCCAGGCATTGACGGGTGAGGCAGAGGTTGCGCGACATGGCGGCGACCCTCGGAAGATCCGGTATTCAGCCCCCGTGGGAAGGCTGTTTCGATCCTGTGATGACTGTCGATATCCTTGAACCAGAGAATAGAAGAAAAGTCTGGCCCGCACGTCAGGCGAGACCAGAAGGCGCCGAATGGTCATAGTGTGAATATTGACGTCAGAGTGATGGCGCTTTTCCGGATTCAACCCCGAACGAAATGTGGGAGCGGGCTTGCTCGCGAAAGCGGTGTGTCAGTCAACTTATCTGTTGAATGAAGAACCGTATTCGCGAGCAAGTCGGATCGCCGCACCGCCGCTCCCACAAGGGATTGCCGTAGCCCCATCTATTTACATCAAGCCGGCTTGGCCTCGACCAACGCTTCCTGCGAAGCTTCTTTCTCGGCTTCCTTGAGGTCCTCCTCGCTGATCATTTCCGCAATCACTCGCAGACGCTCCACCACCCGCGCATTGACGCTGCCTTCAGGGAACTCACCATTCTCATCCGGAGCACCGGCCGGCTCGCCGACCAACAGGCTCAGCGCCTCGTCCGCCTGACGCACCGCGTAAACATGAAACTGCCCTGCGCGCACGGCAGCCAGCACCTTCTCGTCAAGCATCAACGTCGCAACGTTCGCCTGCGGAATGATCGCACCTTGCTGGCCGGTCAGCCCGCGCGCTTCGCAGAGGCGGAAGAAGCCTTCGATCTTCTCGTTGACCCCGCCCACGGCCTGCACTTCACCGAACTGGTTGATCGAACCGGTGATCGCAAAGCACTGCTTGAGCGGAGTTTTCGACAAGGCCGAAATCAGCGTACAGGCCTCGCCCAGCGACGCACTGTCGCCATCGACATAGCCGTAGGACTGCTCCAGGGCAATGCTCGCGGAAATCGCCAATGGGAATTCCTGAGCGTAACGACTGCCCAGATACCCGGTGAGGATCATCACGCCTTTGGAGTGAATCGGCTGCCCGAGGTTGACCTCGCGCTCGATGTCGACAATGCCGCTGCCGCCCGGGTACACCGTGGCGGAAATCCGCGCCGGCACACCAAAGGCCGAGTCACCGACTTCCAGCACCGTCAGACCGTTACACTTGCCGACGGCGGCACCATCGGTGTCGATCAGGATGATCCCGGCCAGCATGTCATCGAGAATCCGCGCCGAGACGCGCCCGGTACGGGTGGCCTTGGCCTTGAGCGCACGTTCAATGTGCCCGGCGTCGGTCATCTCGTCGCCCGCCAGGTGGCGAATGAAATCCGCCTCGCTGACCAGTTGGAACAGGTCACCGATGCGCGCCGATAAACGCCCCTGGTGTTCAGCCAGCCGCGCGCTGTAAGTCGCCAGCCGTGCGACGGCATCTGCCGTCAGCGGCGCCATGCCTTCTTCGGAGGTGCGGGTTTTGAGCAACTGGGCGAACTGCTCCAGGCTCTCGTCGACCATCGGGATGTCTTCATCGAAATCCACCAGGACGCGGAACATCTCCTGAAAGTCCGGATCAAGGTCTTGCAACGTGTAATACAGCTGACGGGCACCAATGATGATGACTTTGACCGCCAGCGGAATGTGTTGCGGCGTCAGGGTCACCGTGGCCAGTCGGCCCAGCTCACCCAGCGGCGATTCCATTTTCAGCTTGCGCGATTGCAGGGCGCGCTTGAGCGCATCCCAGACGAACGGCTCGCTGAGCATTTTTTCAGCTTCAAGGATCAGAAAACCGCCGTTGGCCCGGTGCAAGGCGCCCGGTCGCAGTTGCCGATAGGTCGTGTACAGCGCGCCCTGATCGGTGCTGTATTCAATCCGGCCGAACAGGTTTTCGTAGGTCGGGTGCGGCTCGAACACCACTGGCGCACCGCCGCTGGCCGAATGCCCGACCATCAGGCTCGGCGCGTACTGCTCTTCCAGCAGCTTGCGGGCAATGGCGTCAGTCTTGCTGTCGTCGACCAATTGCTCGACCACCGTTTTCAGCAGGTAAACCTGCATCGCTTGCAGGTAACCGCACACGGCTGCGTTTTCGGCGTACTTCTCCGACAACGGCGACAGCAGCGGCTGCAAGGCCAGGGTGATGGTTTCTTCGTTGAGGTGGCGCAGTTGATTGCTCGACTCACGCTTCCATTGCGGCAGGCTGGCGAGCTCCTCATTCAGACGCTCTTCCAGGCCGGAAATATCCTCGTGGAATCGCTCGCGATCGGCTTCCGGCAACTGGGCGAACTCCGCCTCATCCAATGCCTTGCCTTCGCTCATTGGGGTAAACGCGATGTTGCTGGCATCGCGGTAGAGCGCGACTTCTTTTTCCAGGGCCAGGCGCTCGATGATGTCCAGGGCCTTGTCGTAACGCTGATTAAAAGCGCGATCGATGGCGCTTTTTTTCTGTTGGTAGGACGGGTGTTCAAACACTGCCGGAAAGGTCGCCAGCAGATTGTCGATCAAGCCGTTGATGTCGCCAATGAAGGCACCGGCGGTGCCCGACGGTAATTCCAGGGCGCGCGGCTCGCGCGGCTCATCGAAATTGTTGACGTAGACCCAGTCCGCCGGGGTCTGCAGGCGCTTGCCTTCGGCTTTCAGGTAGCGTTTGACGAACGAGAACCGGCCGGTACCAGGCTCACCCATGACAAACACGTTGTAACCGGGGCGTGGCATGGCCACACCGAACTGCAAGGCTTCGACCGCACGTTCCTGGCCAAGCACACCGCGAAAGGGCTCCAGATCATTAGTGGTAGAGAAGCTGAACTGTTCAGCGGAAAACGGACGGGTCAGCGCTTCGGGCGCTAGACGCAAGCTGGCAGCAACAGGATCAGGCATCGGGCTTCCTTACATCAGGCGGGGCAGATAGCGGCATTCTGGCGCTGCTCATACTTCACTTGCAAGGCGCGCCGCCTGTCAAAGCATAGACAAACTGCCATCTCCAAGCGGGCCGAGGCTAAATCACTGATTTGGGCGAATGTTTTGCAAAAAATCACGGAACCCCGTGATCGTGCCTAAACTCCAAACTGCGCGGCTGGACTAATAACCGGCCCAATTGGCGCCGGCACGGGCCAAAACCCCTTGTCCATCGGTATGCACACAAAGAGAACATAGCTATGAAACGGATTCTTCTCGGTACTCTTTTCACCGTTGTATCCCTCAACGCCATGGCGCAAGCCCCAGGCGGCCCGGATTGCGGTTGGGGCAACATGCTGTTCGAAGGTCAGCGTGGCACCCCGGCTCACTTCATGGCGTCCACCACCAACGGCACCTCCGGCAACGCAACCTTCGGTATGACCTCCGGCACCAACGGCTGCGCAACGAATGCGTCGCTGACCTACGGTGGCAAATCCTGGTTTGCCATGAATGGCATGATGAACGAGTTGTCCGAAGACATGGCCAAAGGTCAAGGCGAAGCGCTGACCACTTACGCCGTGGTCCTGGGCGTGGCGCCGGAAGACCGTGCGCATTTCGCCGCCGTCACTCACGAGCACTTCCAGCAAATCTTCAGCAAGGCTGACGTGACCGCTGAAGACGTGCATACCAACACCCTGGCCGTTCTCAAGAGCGATCCGCGTCTGGCCAAGTACGCCACTCAAGCTTAATCTCGATGCGCCCGCTCCCTCCGGGGAGCGGATTTATTTTTTTGGCCCGCCCCTTCTTTGGGTCTTTGTTTTTTTCGACTTAAGTTGCCCACTATGCTCAAACGCCTTGCCTGGCTGGCGCTCTGTGTCTGCGCCCCGCTGGCCGCCGCGCCGCACATCGACCCTCAACGTTTGCAGCAACTGGCCAATGACCCCTTCTGGATTTCCCTGGGCCACTACGAAACCGCCAAGCTCGGCGGCTGGCGCAGCTATGTCAGCGACAAGAAATTCTTCCTCGCGCCCGACGGCAACGAACACCCCGACCATGAACTGGCCGCCACCGTGCAAGCGTTGTACGCCCCGGCCAGCGCCGGCGAACACCACGCCCAATGCGTCTATCCGGCCCGTACCCGCTGGCTGAAAGCACAGCTCAACCTGACCGATCTGCCGACACTGGATTGCAGCGAATTCAAGCAATGGTTCAAGGACGTCTCGCCCCACAGTGCGGTGATGATTTTCCCGGCAGCGTATTTGAACAGTCCGTCATCGATGTTTGGTCATACGCTGCTACGAATCGACCAGGCCGATGTACAGAGCGACCACACGGCCCTGCTCAGCTACGCGATCAACTTCGGCGCCTACATCGAAGGTTCGGACAACAGCATCCTCTATGCTTGGAAAGGCCTGATGGGCGGCTATCCGGGGCTGTTCGCGCTGGTGCCCTACCAGGAAAAACTCTCGGAATACCGCAGCCTCGAAAACCGTGACTTATGGGAATACAGGCTGAATCTGACCCAGGAAGAAACCGCACGCATGGTCGAGCATGTCTGGGAGCTGAAGCAGATCAAGTTCGACTATTTCTTCTTCGACGAAAACTGCTCCTATCGCCTGCTGGAATTGCTGCAAGTGGCGCGACCAAGCCTGCGTCTGACCGAGCAATTCCCGCTGACTGCGATTCCGACCGACACGGTCAAAGCCGTTAAAGAGGCCGGTCTGGTGGAATCCATTCAATACCGCCCGTCCCGCGAACGTGAGTTGTTAAGTCGTGCCGAACCGCTGAACCCTGACGAACAGCAATGGGTGCTGAAAGTCAGCGCCGATCAGAAACAGTTGCAGGCGCGCGCGTTCAAGGCGCAACCCAAGGATCGTCAGGCACTGATCATCGACGCGGCCTATCGGCTGGAACGCTACCGAGCCAATGGCCAGGAACGTGACCAGGCGCGGGCTCAGCGTAGTTTCGAGCTGCTGCGGGCGATCAACCAGAACCCGGCGCCAGAGCTGGACATCCCGCAACCGGGACTGCCCGAGGATGGCCATGAATCGCGTACCTGGCAGGCCGGCATCGGCACCCGCGGTGACAAGGCGTTTGGCGAATACGGCCTGCGCATGGCCTATCACGATCTCAACGACAACGCCGAGAGCTTCCCGCTCGGCGCCCAGATTGAAATCCTGCAAATGAAACTGCGCCAGTACGAAGGCAATCACTGGCAATTCCAGCAGCTGGATCTGGCGACGATTCGTTCCTTGACCCCGCGTAACGAACTGCTGCAACCGCTGTCGTGGCAGGTGACGGGCGGGCTGGAGCGTGTGCCGGGCAAGCATGACGACGAAACTCTGGTCAGCCACGTCAATGGCGGTGGCGGCGGCACCTGGCAATTGGGCGAGGACTTGCTCGGTTTTGCCTTGGGCACGGTGCGCATCGAGCACAACAATGACTTCGCCGAATTCATCGCCCCGGCCGCGGGCTTCAACACCGGCGTGCTGTGGAAAAACCCGCTGGGTAACTTCAGTCTCGAGACCAAGGGCGATTTCTTCACCAATGGTGAAGTGCGCCGCAACATCAGCCTGAATCAGCAGTGGGAGCTGTCGCGCAATCTGGGCCTGCGCCTGAGCGCCCAGCGCGACTTCAGCCACCTCGCCACGCCCGAGAACGAAGTGATGCTTGAGGTGAAGTGGTATCACTACTAACCCGAATCCACGTGCCTATCACTCGCCATGAGTCGTTTGCAGACATACGCCGAAACTAAAACCCTGCAACCATGGCCTAAACCCTGTAACGGGAGAAGACCATGAGCCGGGCATTCGTCAACGAAGATAGCGCCGCCGAGCAAGCCGATCAGCCGGTTGAACGGCAGGTCAGCACGCAACCCAATTACGTCACGCCGGCGGGGCTTGCGCAGTTGCAGGCGAAAGTCGCCGAGGTGCAAAACCTGATCAATGAACAGAGCGCGAAAGGTGAACTGGCCGACAAACAGCGCCAGGCCGACCTTGAGCGTGACTGGCGGTATTTCAATCAGCGCCTGCAAAGCGCTCAGTTGGTCGTGCCGGCCTCCTCGACCCACAAGGTACAGATTGGCGCCTGGGTGACCTTTGCCGATGAACAGGGCAACGAACAGCGTGTGCAGTTGGTGGGGGAGGATCAGGCGGATGCCGCCAGCGGGTTGATCAATTGGGGCTCACCGTTAGGGCGGGCGTTGCTGGGGGCGCAAGTGGGGGATGAGGTGGTATGGAAGCGGCCGGTGGGGGATTTGGTGATTGAGGTTTTGGGCATAGAGACCGGGTGACCGTTAGTCCGCCCTCGCAGGCAAGCCAGCTCCCACATTGACCGAGTTGCATCTGACAATGGAGATCAACTGTGGGAGCTGGCTTGCCTGCGATGCAGACGACTCGGTCTATTTGAAAGCCCATAAAAAAACGGAGCCCCGAAGGCTCCGTTTTTTCTGCAACCGAGCCGATATCAGGCCAGTTTCTTGTGCCGTACACGATGCGGCTGGGTAGCCGCTTCGCCAAGACGCTTGCGGCGGTCGGCTTCGTATTCGGTGTAGTTACCCTCGAAGAACACCGCTTGCGAGTCGTCCTCGTACGCCAGGATGTGGGTCGCGACGCGGTCAAGGAACCACCGATCGTGAGAGATCACAATGGCAGCGCCCGGGAAGTCCAGCAGGGCTTCTTCCAGGGAACGCAGGGTTTCAACGTCGAGGTCGTTGGACGGTTCGTCGAGCAGCAGGACGTTGCCGCCCTCTTTCAAGGTCAGGGCCAGGTGCAAGCGACCGCGCTCACCACCGGACAGGTCCTTGACGAACTTCTGCTGATCGCCGCCCTTGAAGTTGAAGCGACCGACGTAGGTACGCGACGGGATCTCGTAGTTGCCGATGCGGATCTGGTCCGAACCGTCGGAGATCTGCTGGAATACAGTCTTGCTGCCGTCCAGGTCTTCGCGGCTCTGATCGACGCACGCCAGTTGCACGGTTTCGCCGACTTCGATGCTGCCCGAATCCGGTTGCTCCTTGCCCATCAGCATGCGGAACAGGGTCGATTTACCGGCACCGTTACCGCCGATCACGCCAACAATGGCGCCTTTAGGCATGGAGAACGACAGGTTGTCGATCAACACGCGATCGCCGTAGCCCTTGGAAACGTTCTTGAACTCGATGACCTTGTCGCCCAGGCGTGGACCGGCCGGGATGTAGATCTCGTTGGTTTCGCTGCGCTTCTGGAATTCCTGCGATTGCATTTCTTCGAAGCGTTGCAGACGTGCCTTGGATTTGGACTGGCGGGCCTTGGCGCCTTTGCGCACCCACTCCAGTTCTTCCTTCATGGCCTTTTCGTGAGCCGATTGCTGCTTGGATTCGGCCGCAAGACGATCGGACTTGGCTTCGAGCCAGCCCGAATAGTTGCCTTCGTACGGAATACCGGCACCGCGGTCGAGTTCCAGAATCCAGCCGGCAACGTTGTCCAGGAAGTACCGGTCGTGCGTGATCGCAACCACGGTGCCCGGGAAATCGTGCAGGAAGTGCTCCAGCCAGGCGACAGAATCGGCGTCCAGGTGGTTGGTCGGTTCGTCGAGCAGCAGCATGTCTGGGGCGGACAGTAGCAGGCGGCACAGGGCCACACGACGCTTTTCACCACCGGACAGGAATTCGACCTTGGCGTCCCACGCTGGCAGGCGCAGCGCATCGGCGGCGACTTCCAGTTGGCGATCCAGGTTGTGACCGTCGCTGGCTTGCAGGATGGCTTCGAGCTTGGCCTGTTCTGCCGCCAGTTTGTCGAAGTCGGCATCTTCTTCAGCGTACGCCGCGTAGACCTCGTCCAGGCGCGCCTGGGCGTTCTTGATCACGCTGACCGCTTCCTCAACCACTTCACGCACGGTCTTGGTCGGGTCCAGGATCGGTTCCTGCGGCAGGTAGCCAATGTTCAGCTCCGGCATCGGACGGGCTTCGCCCTCGAACTCGGTGTCGACGCCGGCCATGATTTTCAGCAGCGTGGACTTACCCGAACCGTTGAGGCC
The DNA here is from genome assembly GCF_059133255.1 of Pseudomonas sp. FBCC-B1667. Taxonomy (NCBI): domain Bacteria; kingdom Pseudomonadati; phylum Pseudomonadota; class Gammaproteobacteria; order Pseudomonadales; family Pseudomonadaceae; genus Pseudomonas; species Pseudomonas sp. FBCC-B1667. Next base: position 5,927,931 of record NZ_CP101437.1, read on the forward strand.
GAGTACGCCGATCTTGGCGCCAGGGAAGAACGACAGAGAAATGTTTTTCAGGATTTCCCGCTTCGGCGGAACAACTTTGCCCAGCCGATGCATGGTGAAGACGTATTGAGCCATGGAGAACCTTGGGTCAGTGACAGATGAATGATTGGAGCGCAGGCGGAGCCCGGCCAGACTGTGCGCGTCGTCCAGATGATAGCTATCAATCCGTGCACGCTGAAAAAGTCTGATTTTAGGAGCTGGAACGCTCCCGCGTAACCGGCAAAGCTACCTGAATGACGGAAGGCAGTCCAGCCGACAAGGGCTGGCACTTAGCCACAACTCAAGGCATGCTAGCCGCCCTTCGGGCGTCAGGCTTATAGTGCACGTCGCGCCAGTCCAGTCAAACCGCAGGATTCCAGTTTGCCTAATGCCACTCCGCCCGTTTCCGTGAGCGCCCACAGTCCTGCGACCGGCTCCCCCCTGCGCGGAACCTTGAAAGGCGCACTGGCCACCCTCGTCCTGTTGCTGCTCGCCCTGCTGTTCTGGCAGTTGCTGGATCAGCTTCGCGAAACCCAGAAACTCCAGCGCCAATACACCATCGACTACACTGCCGACCTGGCCGCGCAAGTCAGCCTGAACATGGCGCTCAACGCCCAGATCGCCCTCAACCTGCTACCGATCGTCGAACAACCGCAAAGTGCCGACGAACAACAGGTACTGCTGCGCAAGCTGCAACAGTCATTGCCCGAACTGCGCAGCCTGGCGTTGCTCAGTCCTTCCGGAAAAATACTCAGCGACAGCGCCGCGGACAGTCAGGACGCCGACTACTTGAGTGATCTGGTGCGGCGCAGTCACGCTCAGGTGCACTATTTCAGCAATGCCGATGACGGATCCGTGGTGCACCTTCTGTTGCATCAGGCCAGCGGTAGCACGCGAGGCTATTGGGCTTTGCGCCTGTCACCGACCTTTTTCTCGACCCTGACCAAACAAAATGAAGCCGGCATCCGCCCACTGTGGCTGGTGGAGAACCGGGTCAATCGCCAGATCATCAGCCGCGATGATGCATTGCCTGCGAGCACGCCGGCCGTGCTGACGCCCGATGAACTGGCCAGCAGTGTGCTGACCGTCCCCTTGAGCAGTAGCGACTGGCAGTTGCGCGGGTTGTTCGATCGGCAACGCGTGCTCGAAGACCTGCTGCCGGCCTTCATCGGCAAGTGCCTGCTGGGTCTGGCGTTCTCCTTATTGCCATTCATCGCGTTGCTGAACATGCGCCGACGTCAACGCCAACTGAATGAAGGTCGTCGACGCTACCAGGATATCTTCGAAGGCACCGGCGTCGCCCTCTGCGTTCTCGACATGTCCGGGCTCAAGAGCCTTTTCGACAAGGCGCACCTGCACAGCAACGAACAACTGCATGCCTGGCTCGAGGACCCGGAACAACGCCGGCAACTGCTTCAGGAATTGCGCATTACGGAGGTCAACCAGGTGGCCCTGCAACTGCTCAACGTCAATGCCTGCGATCAAGCCTGGAACCTGCTGATCGATGGCAACCCGCTGGGCGGCACGGCCATCGGCAATCAAGTGCTTGAAGCAGTGCTCAACCAGCAAAACCAGCTTGAGCTGGAAATAAAATTGCAGGGTGCCAATGACCGCGACCAGCATTTGTGGCTGGTCCTGCGCCTGCCGGTGAATCAGGACGACTATAAAGCAGTGATTCTGAGCATCACCGACATCACCAGCCGCAAGCTGATCGAGCTGTCGCTGCTGGAACGTGAAGGGTTCTGGTCAGATGTGGTGCGCACCGTGCCGGATCACCTGTACGTGCAGGACGTGATCAGCCAGCGGATGATTTACAGCAACCACCACCTGGGACAGACCCTGGGTTACGACCGTACTGAACTGCATCAAATGGGTGAGTACTTCTGGGAAATCCTGCTGCACCCCGAAGACGCCGATTTCTACCACCGTTCACGGCAGACCCAGCGTCAGGCGGGTTACAGCCAGTTGATGCAGTGCCAACTGCGCTTCCGTCACCGCGATGGTAAATGGCGACGGTTCGAGATTCGCGAACAGGCCCTGGCGCGAGACAAGCACAATCAGGTCACGCGCATCATTGGCGTGGCCAAGGACATCACCGACCAGATCGAAGCCAGTGAGTCGTTGCGCGACAGCGAGCAGCGTTACCGGATGCTCGCCGAAAGCATCAGCGACGTGATTTTCTCCACCGACAGCAAGTTGTCGCTCAACTACGTCAGCCCCTCGGTGCAAGCCGTGCTGGGTTATGACGCGGAATGGATCTTCAAGAACGGCTGGCAATCGATCGTCGCCAACCCACAACAACTGACCGGCATCTTCACCCTGATGGATCGGGTCAGCAAAGCCCTGGATAAACCCGAACAACTGGCGCTACTCCGCAGCCAGGTGCAGACCCAGTTGTTCCTGTTCGATTGCCTGCGGGCCGACGGCCGCAAGATCCCCATCGAGCTGCGGCTGGTGCTGGTCTGGGACGAACACGGTGCCTTCGAAGGCGTGCTCGGTGTCGGTCGCGACATCAGCCAACAGCGCCGCGCCGAAAAAGACCTGCGCATGGCGGCCACGGTCTTTGAACACTCGACCTCGGCGATTCTGATCACCGACCCGGCCGGTTACATCGTTCAGGCCAATGAAGCGTTCAGTCGCGTCAGCGGTTACGCCGTGGAACAGGTGCTCGACCAGTTGCCGAACATGTTGACCGTCGATGAGCAGCAGGACGCGCATCTGCGCTACGTGCTCAAGCAACTGCATCAGAACAACACCTGGGAAGGCGAAGTCTGGCTCAAGCGCCGCAGCGGCGAACACTACCCGGCCTGGGTCGGCATCACGGCGGTGCTCGACGATGAAGGTGACCTGGCCAGCTATGTGTGCTTCTTCAGCGACATCAGCGAACGCAAGGCCAGTGAACAGCGGATTCACCGCCTCGCTTACTACGATGCGCTGACTCACCTGCCCAACCGAACGCTGTTCCAGGATCGCCTGCACACCGCGCTGCAATCGGCGGAACGACAGAAGTCGTGGGTGGTGCTGATGTTCCTCGACCTCGACCGATTCAAGCCGATCAACGACTCCCTCGGTCACGCCGCCGGCGACCGCATGCTCAAGGAAATGGCCACGCGCCTGCTCGGTTGCGTTGACGATGACGACACCGTGGCACGCATGGGCGGCGATGAATTCACATTGCTGCTGCAGCCGAAGGTCAACCGTGAAATCGCGCTGAACCGGGCGATCCACGTGGCGGAACAAATCCTCGCCAGCCTGGTGAAACCCTTTGTCCTGGAAGGTCGCGAGTTCTTCGTCACGGCCAGTATCGGCATCGCCCTGAGCCCGCAGGACGGCAACGAACTCAGCCAGTTGATGAAGAACGCCGACACGGCGATGTACCACGCCAAGGAACGCGGCAAGAACAACTTCCAGTTTTATCAGGCGGACATGAACGCCAGCGCCCTGGAGCGCCTGGAGCTGGAAAGCGACCTGCGCCACGCCCTGGAACAGAACGAATTCGTGCTGTATTACCAACCGCAGTTCAGCGGCGATGGTAAACGGCTGACCGGTGCCGAAGCGTTGCTGCGCTGGCGTCATCCGCGACGCGGACTGGTGCCACCGGGGGATTTCATTCCGGTGCTCGAAGAGCTGGGGCTGGTGGTGGATGTCGGCGACTGGGTCATCGCCGAGGCCTGCCGCCAGCTCAAGACCTGGCATCAGGCCAAAGTGCGGGTGCCGAAAGTGTCGGTGAACATCTCGGCGCGGCAGTTCTCCGATGGTCAGCTCGGCACGCGGATCGCCAACATCCTCAAGGAAACCGGCCTGCCGCCGGCGTGCCTGGAGCTGGAACTGACCGAAAGTATCCTGATGCGTGAAGTCAGCGAGGCGATGCAGATGCTTGCCGGGTTGAAGAACCTCGGCCTGAGCATTGCGGTCGACGACTTCGGCACCGGTTACTCATCGCTCAACTACCTCAAGCAATTCCCGATTGATGTGCTGAAAATCGACCGCACCTTCGTCGATGGCCTGCCGTCCGGTGAACAGGACGCGCAAATCGCCCGGGCGATCATCGCCATGGCGCACAGCCTGAACCTGGCGGTAATCGCCGAGGGCGTGGAAACCCACGAGCAGCTCGACTTCCTGCGTGAGCATGGTTGCGATGAGGTTCAGGGGTATCTGTTTGGCCGGCCGATGCCGCCTGCCCGGTTTGAGGCGCAGTTCAGCAATGATGCGCTGTTCATGTTCGATTGAGGTTTTGTGGTGAGGCAAATGACGCCATCGCCAGCGAGCCGGCTCCTACGGGGACCGCGTTTCAAATGTAGGAGCCGGCTTGCTGGCGATGAGGCCGGCATGATCACCGCTGATCCCGTCATGAAGCCCACTTGTCTGCGACATGATCTCCTTTCATATGCCATCTAAAACCCGTTGGGTTAGAATGCCCCCCTTTTCTGCCCCCGATCCTTGAGGACCGCCATGTTCAGCCGTGATTTGACTATTGCCAAGTACGACGCCGATCTTTTTGCCGCCATGGAGCAAGAAGCTCAGCGTCAGGAAGAACACATCGAGCTGATCGCTTCGGAAAACTACACCAGCCCAGCGGTGATGGAGGCTCAAGGCTCGGTACTGACCAACAAGTACGCCGAAGGCTACCCGGGCAAGCGCTACTACGGTGGTTGCGAGTTCGTTGACGTCGTCGAGCAACTGGCTATCGACCGTGCCAAGGAACTGTTCGGCGCCGATTACGCCAACGTTCAACCGCACGCCGGTTCGCAAGCCAACAGCGCCGTTTACCTGGCCCTGCTGTCGGCTGGCGACACCATCCTGGGCATGAGCCTGGCCCACGGTGGTCACCTGACCCACGGCGCCAGCGTTTCGTCCTCGGGCAAGCTGTACAACGCCATCCAGTACGGCATCGACGCCAACGGCCTGATCGACTACGACGAAGTCGAGCGTCTGGCGGTTGAGCACAAGCCGAAAATGATCGTGGCCGGCTTCTCTGCCTACTCGCAGATTCTGGACTTCCCGCGTTTCCGCGAAATCGCCGACAAAGTGGGCGCTTACCTGTTCGTCGACATGGCCCACGTGGCCGGTCTGGTCGCCGCTGGCGTCTACCCGAACCCGGTGCCTTTCGCTGACGTCGTGACCACCACCACGCACAAGACCCTGCGCGGTCCACGTGGCGGCTTGATCCTGGCTCGCGCCAACGCCGACATCGAGAAGAAGCTGAACTCCGCCGTATTCCCGGGCGCCCAGGGTGGCCCGCTGGAGCACGTGATCGCCGCTAAAGCGATCTGCTTCAAGGAAGCGCTGCAGCCTGAGTTCAAGACCTACCAGCAACAGGTGGTGAAAAACGCCAAGGCCATGGCCGGCGTGTTCATCGAGCGCGGTTTCGACGTGGTTTCCGGCGGTACCGAAAACCATCTGTTCCTGCTGTCGCTGATCAAGCAGGAAATCTCCGGTAAAGACGCCGACGCCGCTCTGGGCAAAGCGTTCATCACCGTGAACAAGAACTCCGTGCCAAACGACCCACGCTCCCCGTTCGTCACCTCCGGCCTGCGCTTCGGTACTCCGGCTGTGACCACTCGCGGTTTCAAGGAAGCTGAGTGCAAGGAACTGGCCGGCTGGATCTGCGACATCCTGGCTGACCTGAACAACGAAGCGGTGATCGACGCCGTTCGTGAGAAGGTCAAGGCTATCTGCAAGAAACTGCCGGTGTACGGCGCTTAATTGCACCGCTGAACTGCAGCACAGAAAAACCGGCCACGTGATGGCCGGTTTTTTTTCGTCCTGGATTTGTAGGACCAGCGCCACTGGTCAGACCGGTAATGCCAATTACACAATTTCCGCTTGCGATCACGCAAAACCTGCGCCTAGACTGCGCCTGCACTGGACATACCGGTAAGACCACAATAATTAAGTCCTGAATCTGCTGCGCTCAAGCGTCAGGCCGCCAGGACACCGACCAGGATTCCTCCCATGCTCAGATGGTGCTCGCGTTCAATCTTCCTTCAAGTGGTTCTCGGACTGGTGCTCGGCATCGTCTGCGGGCTGACCCTTCCTGAATACTCGGCCCAGCTCAAACCGCTCGGCGACGGTTTCATCAAACTGATCAAGATGCTCATCGGTCTGATCGTGTTTTGTGTGGTGGTCAGCGGCATCAGCGGTGCCGGCGACCTGAAAAAGGTCGGGCGCATCGGCCTCAAGTCAGTGATCTACTTTGAAGTGCTGACCACCATCGCCCTGGTGATCGGCCTGGTGTTCGCCTTCAGCACCGGCATAGGCAGCGGCGCGAACATTCATCTGGATCAGCTCTCCGCCGCCGACATGGGTGACATCGCCCAGCGCGGGCAGCACATGCACACCACCACGCAATTCCTGATGGACCTGATCCCGACCTCGGTGATTGGCGCCTTCGCCGACAACAACATTCTGCAGGTGCTGCTGTTTTCGGTGCTGTTCGGCAGCGCGTTGAACCTGGTGGGCGAAGCGGCCTCAGGCATCTCCCGACTGATCAATGAACTGAGCCACGTGATCTTCCGCATCATGGGCATGATCGTGCGTCTGGCGCCGATTGGCGTGTTCGGCGCCATTGCCTTCACCACCAGCAAATATGGCCTGGATTCGTTGCAGCATCTGGGCAGCCTGGTCGGCCTGTTTTACCTGACCTGCGCTGCTTTTGTGTCGCTGATTCTGGGCCTGGTGATGCGCCTGTCCGGCTTGCGGATGTGGCCGTTGCTCAAGTACCTGCGCGAAGAACTGCTGATTGTCATGGGCACCGCTTCGTCCGATGCCGTGCTGCCGCAGATCATGCGCAAGCTTGAGCATCTGGGCATCGGCAGTTCGACGGTCGGGCTGGTGATTCCCACCGGTTACTCGTTCAACCTTGACGGTTTCTCGATCTACCTGACCCTTGCCATCGTGTTCATCGCCAACGCCACCGGCACGCCGCTGGCCATGACTGACCTGCTGACCATTTTGCTGGTGTCGCTGATCACCTCCAAAGGCGCCCATGGGATTCCCGGCTCGGCGCTGGTGATCCTGGCGGCCACCTTGACGGCGATCCCGGCGATTCCGGTGGTTGGCCTGGTGCTGGTGCTCGCGGTGGACTGGTTCATGGGCATCGGCCGGGCGCTGACCAACCTGATCGGTAACTGCGTCGCCACCGTGGCCATCGCCCGCTGGGAGAAAGACATCGATATCCAGCGCGCGAACAAGGTGCTTTCCGGCCAGGTGGGTTATACCTTCCAGCCGAGAAAACCCGTCGCGCCGGCGCATCAGCAGGAATTTTGAATCAAGTGGGAGCCTGCCCGACGGCGGGCTCCTCTGCCTTTATCCATGGAGCAACCCGTGATTACCACTTCAACGGTCGTCAATTCAGTCGTAGAAAAACTTCGGGCCGCACTGGCCCGTGGTCAGTGGCGTTCTGGCGAGATGCTGCCGGGGCAGCGTGAACTGGCCGAACAACTGGGCATCAGCCGCCCCAGCCTGCGTGAAGCGGTGATCGTGCTGGAAACCCTTGGTCTGGTGCGTTCAATGCCGGGCAAAGGCGTCGTGGTGCTGGACGCGCACCTCAGCGACAGCCAAAGCCACGACAGCGCAGTGGCCGGTGCCAGCCTGGAAGACGTGCTGCAACTGCGCTACACCCTTGAGCCATTCATTGTCGGCCTTGTGGCGCAGTCGATCAGCAGCAAAGAAGTCGGGCAACTGCGCCTGACGCTGATGGACATGCGCGAAGCACTGGAAGCCAACGACGCCGACGCCGGGGTCAACGCCTACATCGCCTTCCACGAAGAATTGTTCACCCTGACCTCGAACCCGATTTTCCAGAGCGTGGTGCAGCAGACCAGCAACGCACTCAAGCAAAGCGCTGAAGTGCTGCGTAATTCACCGGAACACTTGGCCGAACGTCTGGAAGAAAACGAAGCCGTGGTGCGCGCAATCCGTAGCAAGAACAGCGCACAGGCCAGTGCCGAAATGCGCCGGCACATCCTGCGCGAAGGACGACGGATGGGCATCGAATTGAACATCCCGGACGACAACCTCGGTAGTTGAAACCTTTGGAACCGGAGACCGGCCATGAACAGCTTCGCTTCACCGCAGACGCTTGTTGCCCTGCCCTTTCCCGCCCTGGCAGAGGATCCGTATTCGCGGGTTTTCGATGCGATTCTCGAACAGCGCATTGATGTGGGCAGTCGTTTTACCGAAGAAAGCCTGGCGCAGATGTTTGATGTTCGACGCGGTGATATCCGCGGTGTGCTGACGCGATTGGCTCATCAGCAGATTGTCGTACTTCGGGTCAATCATCGGCCCCGAGTTGCGGCGCTGGATGTCGAGCAGGTCCGGCAAACGTTGCATGCACGGCGGCTGGCCGAGATCACGCTGGTGCGGTTGGCGTGTCAGCACCCTTGCCCGCACGCGTTGAATCGCCTGGAAGCGTTGATCGATAGCGCGCGTGAATGTACCGCGCGTGGTTCGGCGATTCGATTGTCGGGGGAGTTTCATTTACAGCTGGCAAAAATGGCCGGGAATGCGCCTTTGGCGCATTTTCTGGACAGTCTGGTGCCGCTGACATCGCTGGCCGTTGCGCAGTTCGAGGGATGGTTGGAGGGTTATTGCAATTGGCAGGTGCATGAGGGGATTTTGGACGCGGTGGCGCGCCAAGATGCGGTGACGGCGGTGACATCGCTGAGCCAGCATCTGGATTATCTGGAGAGGAGTTTGCTGAACTGCGGACCGACACTTGGCCAAAATCGTGTTGCCGGTTAGATCGCCTTCGCGAGCAAGCCCGCTCCCACATTTGGAACGCAATCCCCTGTGGGAGCGGGCTTGCTCGCGAAGGGGTCCTCAAAAACGCTGAAGATTTCTGCCTTACTCTGCCGCCACCCGCGCAAACCCCTCACGTATTTTCTCTTCCGGCAAGTCATCGGCAATAAACACGATCACGCTTTCCCGCGCCTCGCCCTCCGCCCATTCCGTGTCCCAGTCGAACCCGTACAACTTCAGGACACCCTGAAACACCATCCGCCGCGGCTCGTCGACAATATTCAACACGCCTTTGTAACGCAGCAATTGCTTGCCGTGGTCTTCCAGCAATTCGTTCATGAACTCGCTGAGCTTGTCGATATCCAGCGGCTTGTCGGTACGCAGCACCAGGCTGGAAATGCGGTCAATGGACGGCGCTTTGCTGACCGGGCGCAAACTCACGCCACCGCCGAGGTCGGCATTCAGATTGAATCCGCGCACGTCGAGCAATTCGCCCAGGTCGATCTGGCCGTGATCGACCACCCGGATCGGTGCGCGACGGTTGATACGGGTCAGGCGCTCACTCAATGCGGTGAACGTCGGCTCGTCCACCAGATCACGCTTGCTCACCAGCAAGCGGTCGGCGAAACCGATTTGCGCTTGGGCGATGGTTTGCGTCAGGTGCGTTTCGGCATGCGCCGCGTCTACCAGGGTAATAATGCCGTCCAGGATGTAGCGCTCGCGCAGTTCCTCGTCGATGAAAAAGGTTTGCGCCACCGGCGCCGGATCGGCCAGGCCGGTGCACTCGATCACCAGACGGTCGAAGACGATATCACCGCTGTCCAGGCGCTCGAGCAACAGGTACAGCGCTTTGGTCAGGTCGGTGTGGATGGTGCAGCAGACGCAGCCGTTGGACAGCGTCATGACTTGTACCGGCTCGTCGCCCAACAACTGGGTGTCGATACCGGCATCACTGAATTCGTTTTCGATCACGGCGATTTTCAGCCCGTGCTCGGCTTTGAGCAGGTGACGCAACAGCGTGGTCTTGCCAGCGCCGAGGAAGCCACTGAGGATCGTGACGGGGATGGGAGAGGACAAACGGTTTCTCCTGTTTTACAGAGTTAACAAACAACACAAAACAAATGTGGGAGCGGGCTTGCTCGCGAAAGCGGAATGTCATTCAACATTATGTCGACTGACAAGGCCTCTTCGCGGGCAAGCCCGCTCCCACAGGGATTGCATCAATCTCGCTGTCGGATCAACAGCACTTCGGCCCACCCTTGCCACCGTAACGAGCTTCCTGACGTTCACGGAAGAACATCTCGTAGCTCATCACTGGTTTGTCCGGGTGTTTGGTTTGCATATGCTCGACATAGGTGTCGTAGTCGGGCATGCCGACCATCAGGCGCGCGGCCTGACCGAGGTATTTACCGAGGCGACTCAGGTCATTGAACATGTTTGCAATCCTCGATTACGCGTCCGGCAGGGCCTGGAATGGCGCTTCTTTATCCGTACGCTCTTTCGTACCCCATGCGCCGATGCCGACCTTGAGTGCGTAGAACAGGATACTGAAGACCACGAACAGGAACAGCGCCGTCAGCGTGGCGTTGGTGTAGGCGTTGAAGATCACGTGTTGCATCTGCGTAATGTCCTTGGCCGGGGCGAGGAGCTGACCATTGGCCAGCGCGTCGCTGTATTTCTTCGCCAGCGACAGGAAGCCGATGGCCGGATTGGCGTCGAACAGCTTGATGAAGCCGGCGGTCACGGTGCAAATCAGCAGCCAGACCGCCGGCAGCATGGTCACCCAGATGTAGCGCTGGCGCTTCATTTTGATCAGCACAACCGTTGCCAGCATCAGCGCGATACCCGCCAGCATCTGGTTGGAGATACCAAACAGCGGCCACAAGGTGTTGATCCCACCCAATGGGTCAATCACGCCCTGGTACAACAACCAGCCCCACATCGCCACGCAACCGCCGGTGGCGATCAGGTTGGCAGCCCAGGATTCGGTACGTTTCAGCGCCGGGACGAAGGAACCGAGCAAATCCTGGAGCATGAAACGACCGGCACGGGTGCCGGCGTCAACCGCGGTCAGGATGAACAGCGCTTCGAACAGGATTGCGAAGTGGTACCAGAACGCCATGGTGTTTTCACCCGGCAGGACACTGTGCAGGATCTGTGCGATACCGACCGCCAGGGTCGGCGCCCCACCGGCACGTGCCAGGATGGTGGTTTCGCCGATGTCATGGGCCACCGCTTGCAGGGCCTCCGGGGTAATCGCAAAACCCCAGCTGCTGACGGTTTGCGCGACCGCTACGATGTCACCACCGACCACAGCAGCCGGGCTGTTCATGGCGAAGTACACGCCCGGTTCGATCACCGAGGCGGCAACCATGGCCATGATGGCAACGAAGGACTCCATCAACATCGCGCCGTAACCGATGTAACGGGAATTGACTTCGTTATCCAGCAGCTTCGGCGTGGTGCCGGAAGAGATCAGCGCATGGAAACCCGAGACCGCGCCACAGGCGATGGTGATGAACAGGAACGGGAACAAGCCACCTTTCCACACCGGGCCAGTGCCGTCGATGAACTGGGTCAGCGCCGGCATTTTCAGCTCGGGCATGGTCACCAGAATGCCGATGGCCAAGGCGACGATGGTGCCGATCTTCAGGAACGTCGACAGGTAGTCGCGCGGGGCCAGAATCAGCCACACCGGCAATACCGCGGCAACAAAACCGTAGCCGATCAGCATCCAGGTAATCTGGATCCCGGTGAAGCTGAACGCCTTGGCCCAGACCGGATCAGCCGCAATTTGCCCACCGAGCCAGATCGAACCCAGCAGCAACGCCACGCCGACCACGGAGATTTCACCGATGCGGCCCGGGCGGATGTAGCGCATGTAAATGCCCATGAACATCGCAATCGGGATGGTCGCCATTACCGTGAAAATGCCCCACGGGCTTTCGGCCAGCGCTTTCACCACGATCAGCGCCAGCACCGCGAGGATGATGATCATGATCAGGAAGCAGCCGAACAGCGCGATGGTGCCGGGGATGCGGCCCATTTCTTCACGGACCATGTCGCCCAGCGAACGACCGTTGCGGCGGGTCGACATGAACAGGACCATGAAGTCCTGAACCGCACCGGCCAGCACGACGCCGGCGATCAGCCACAGCGTGCCCGGCAAATAGCCCATTTGCGCCGCCAACACCGGCCCGACCAGCGGCCCCGCGCCAGCGATGGCCGCGAAGTGGTGTCCGAAAAGGATGTGTTTGTTGGTCGGAACGTAGTCCAGACCGTCATTATTGAGTACGGCGGGGGTGGCCCGTCGCGGGTCGAGTTGCATCACGTTGTTTGCGATGAACAGACTGTAGTAGCGATACGCAACCAGATAAATGGCCACGGCAGCGACCACAATCCACAAGGCGTTGATCGCCTCACCTCGGCGCAATGCCACTACACCCAGGGCGCACGCACCGACAATTGCCAGCAGCAGCCAGGGTAAATGGCGTAGCAGGCTATTATTATTTTTCATTTTATGATTCCAGCCAGAGTGGACAAGAAAGACAGCCACCCCGAGTTTAGCTCCCCTGACGGCAAAGGCCATACCCCGACATTGGTCTAGACGTCCGCCTGCGCTGGCAGGCTTTAATAATGCGGGTCTATAGTCAGCGTACCTTTCCGAGGATTGCGCCATGAGCGAACACGCCGCCGACCGTCGCCGCTTCAAACGTATCGCGTTCGACGCCCAAACCGAACTGCGCCAGGACGAATACATCTGGCAGGTGAAGTTGATTGATCTGTCGCTCAAGGGGCTGTTGGTCGAGAAGCCCGAGCCGTGGCTGGGCAATCGGGAGCATCACTTCTGCGTTGAGGTTCATCTGGCGCCTGACGACGCGATCAAGATGGATGTGCTACTGACCCACGATGACCATGGCCAACTCGGCTTTGTCTGCAAACACATCAGCCTGGAATCCATCCAGCGCCTGCGGCGGTTGATCGAATTCAACCTGGGTGACCCGCAAGAGCTGGAACGTGAGCTGGGCGCCTTGATCGAAGTCTGAAGGTTGCCGCAACTCCAATGTGGTTTATTCAAACAAGGCGTCGAGGGCCTGTTCCAGACGAGTAACGGCAATAATCTGCAACCCCGGCGGCGCCTCTTTCGGCGCATTGCCCTTGGGCACGATGGCGCGTTTGAAGCCGTGCTTGGCGGCTTCTTTCAGGCGTTCCTGACCGCTGGGCACCGGGCGTACTTCGCCGGATAGCCCGACTTCGCCAAATACCAACAAATCATGCGGCAATGGCCGGTTACGCAAACTGGACATGACGGCCGCCATCAAGGCCAGGTCCGAAGCGGTCTCCAGCACTTTCACACCACCGACCACGTTGAGAAACACGTCCTGATCGTGGGTCGGAATGCCGCCGTGACGGTGCAGAACGGCCAACAACATCGCCAGGCGATTCTGATCCAGTCCCAGCGTGACCCGGCGCGGGTTGGCCAGATGGCTGTCATCCACCAAGGCCTGCACTTCCACCAGCATGGGCCGCGTCCCTTCCCACGTTGCCATGACCACACTGCCCGGCACTTCTTCCTGAGCGCGTGTGAGAAAAATCGCCGAAGGGTTGGAGACTTCTTTCAGACCCTTGTCCGTCATGCCGAACACACCCAATTCGTTGACCGCGCCGAAACGGTTTTTCACCGCACGCAACAAACGCAAGCGCCCATCCGATTCGCCTTCGAAATACAGCACAGTGTCGACCATGTGCTCCAGCACACGGGGACCGGCCAGTGCGCCTTCCTTGGTCACGTGACCGACGAGGAAAATCGCGGTGCCGCTCTGCTTGGCATAACGCACCAGCAAGGCCGCACTTTCGCGCACCTGAGAGACGCCGCCCGGTGCCGATTGCAGTTGTTCGGTGAAGATCGTCTGGATCGAGTCGATCACCATGACTTTGGGCTTTTCCACCCGGGCCGTGGCGATGATGGTTTCGATGCAGGTTTCGGTCATCACGCGCAATTGGTCCTGCGGCAAGCCCAACCGGCGGGCGCGCATGGCCACTTGTTGCTGCGATTCTTCGCCGGTGACATACAGCGCCGGCATGCTCTTGGCGAGGTTGCACAAGGTTTGCAACAGAATGGTCGATTTACCGATCCCCGGGTCACCGCCGATCAGCACCACCGAACCGTCGACCAAGCCACCGCCCAGCACCCGATCGAGTTCACTGGATGCGGTGGAAAAACGCGGTATTTCTTCGACACTGACTTCGGCCAGGGTTTTGATTTGGGCCTGTTGACCGGTCCAGCCGGTTCGACCGCCAGGGGCGGCGGCACCACCGCTTTCCACCAGGGTTTCGGTCAGCGTGTTCCAGGCCCCGCACTCACCACACTGGCCGGCCCACTTGGGGAAGGTTGAGCCACACTCGGTGCAGCCGTACATGCGCTTGGCCTTGGCCATCTGAACTCCCGGCAAAAACCGCGATGATAGCTCAGCTGACGCCGATCAGCGCGGCGCGGCGGTACGGATTTCACCGCTGGCCAGACGCGAGGCACTGTTGCCCAACGGATCTTCGGCCTCCAGATCCGCGCCTTTGGCCTTAAGTGCGTCGAGCAGTTCGGCACGCTTGAACAATCCGGCGTACATCGCAGCCGTTTGCCCCGCGCCGTTGCGCTGGTCGGGGCTGCAATCGGCCGACAGCAAGCTCCGGGCAATCTGCACTTCCCCTTTGAAAATCGCCCCCATCAATGCCGTGTTGCCTCGCTGGTCCTGAGCACAGGCATCCGCGCCCGCGGCGAGCAAGCGCTCCACTGCGGCGGTCTGGCCGTGGTAGGCCGCCAGAATCAGTGCGGTGTAACCCTTAGTGTCGCGTGTGTCGAGCGAGTATCCAGCCTCGATGAAGGTGTCGAGCATGGGCACATTGCCACGGCGGGCGGCGTCGAAGTAGTAATCCTGCAGTTGAGCAGCCAGCACCGCCGAGTCGTCGCGTGGGGTGGAAAAAGCACTGGTCGAGAGCAACGCCAGAGACACAAACAGATAAATACGCATCGCACACTCCTTGGCCCGACGGGACCTCACCGGAGGTCCCGCTTTTCATGCAAACGCGATCAGTCGACCAGATTGGCCGCCAGCGCCTTGACCCGACTCAGGTCACCCTTGGCCACCTTGGTCACGCCGGTCCCGTATTCCGGGTCGGCTTTGTACAGGAACGACAGGATGATGTGCTTGCTCTCGTCATCGGTTGTCGCGAGCGAACCGCCAAAACTCTCGAAAAGGTCGTTGCGCTCCTTTTTGCTGAAGGAGCGATACAGATCACCGGCCTGCTTGAAGTTTTGCTCACGCTGGATCTTCGCCTGCTGAGTGCTGCCCGTCAGCGCCGATTGGCTGTAGCGCGCGGCTTGGGGCTCTTCGCCGGGCATCAGGCGGCTTGGCTGGTAATTCACCCCCGTGCTGCTGTGACCGGTGTTCATCGCGCCGTCCTGATTACCGTTATTCACGGCAACTTTTGGCGCATTGATCGGCAATTGCTGTGCGTTGGCACCCAGGCGATAGAGTTGAGTATCGGCATAGGAAAACACTCGCCCTTGCAACAGGCGATCTTCCGAAGGCTCGATACCGGGAACCAGATTGGCCGGAGCCATCGCCACTTGTTCGGTTTCCTGGAAGACATTCGAAGGATTACGATCCAGGATCATTTGTCCAACTTTTCGCTCAGGAACTCCTGGCCAGATCTTCGTCGCATCCAATGGATCGAAATCAAACTTATACAAGTCTTGAGATTTTACAACCTGAACGTACAAGTCCCATTTCGGAAAGTCACCCTTGTTAATATGAGTGACCAAATCATTGGTCATATGACTGTAATCTTTGCCTTGAACTTTCGACACCGATTCAGGATCGAGATTATTAATCCCCTGCAAACTTTTCCAGTGAAACTTCACATAATGCACATCGCCGTTGGCGTTAACTAACTTGTAGGCATGCACACCGTTTCCGTCCATCTCCCGATAACTGGCCGGTGTGCCAGCGTTGGAATACAACTCGGTCAGGGTACGCGTGGCTTCAGGCACATGGGAGAAGAAATCAAATCGCCGCGAATCATCGTCGAGGTTGGTACGCGGGTCTGGCTTAAACGCGTGGACCATGTCTGGAAACTTGATCGCATCACGGATGAAGAAGGTCGGAAAATTGTTTCCCACCAGGTCCCAGTTGCCGTCGGCGGTGTAGAACTTGGTGGCGAAACCACGCGGATCGCGCAGGGTTTCCGGCGAATGGTTGCCATGAACGACGGCGGAGAAACGCACGAACACCGGTGTACTCTGCCCGTCAGCAAAAACTTTCGCCTTGGTCAGGTCGCTCAGGTCATTGGTCACGGTGAACATGCCGTGGGCGCCGGTGCCACGAGCATGCACCACACGTTCAGGAATGCGTTCCCGGTCAAAACGCTGCAGCTTCTGGATCAGTTGCACGTCCTGCAACAACACCGGGCCTGTGGCACCCGCCGTTTGTGAGTTCTGGTTATCGCCTACGGCAGCCCCGTTATCACGGGTCAGGTTGGCAGCATGGATGGAAAAGGACAGCAAGCTGGCGGTCAAGACGCCAACAGTACGCCAATGGGGAAAAGCCCCCAGGCCAAGGGTAGAAGTCATATCAGGTTCCTCTGTTTTCAAGGCGCACTCCCAGTGCGCTGACCCGAGGCTAGAGGCCGAGCCGGTAAAACCTAAATAGAAAAAACACACCGTGATGATTTGGATATTTATCTCGCTAATCAGTCAGTTAGCGCGTATTTCGCGCGCGATTGCTGGCACTTTGCAAACTAATTGCCGGAAGACGGGTCGATAGTCACGAGCATTGTAATGAGGTGTTTCAAGCACGAGCTCTTTTGCTGAATTACACTGCGTTCACCAACCTCATCTGTAACAAGGAAATAACCTATGGGCGTGATAAGTGAGTTCAAGGCCTTCGCGGTCAAAGGTAATGTGATCGACATGGCCGTCGGTATCATCATCGGTGCCGCCTTCGGCAAGATCGTGACGTCGTTTGTCGGCGACGTGGTCATGCCGCCCATTGGCTTGCTGATCGGCGGGGTAGACTTCAGTGACCTGGCCATTACGCTCAAGGCTGCCGAAGGCAATGCCCCGGCCGTGGTGCTGGCCTACGGCAAATTCATCCAGAGCATGATTGACTTCGTCATTGTCGCGTTCGCAATTTTCATGGGGATCAAAGCGATCAACCAACTGAAGCGTGAAGAGGCTGCCGCCCCGACGCTGCCGCCGGTTCCGACCAAGGAAGAAGAGTTGTTGAGCGAGATCCGCGATCTGCTCAAGGCCCAGAACAATCGTCCCTGAAGGCTGATTGCAATCAGAAACGGCGCCCTCTGAGGCGCCGTTGTTTTTACCAGAAGTTTTCCACAGCCACCTGGCCGGGTCGTCGGCTGAGGCTCAGGTGCATGTCGCGCTGCTTGAGCAGCGTGCGCGTGTCATCGATCATCTGCGGGTTGCCGCAAAGCATGACCCGCGAATGCTCGGGCGTCAGCGTCACGCCTGCTGCCCGCTCCAGCTCGCCATTTTCGATCAGCGTGGTGATTCGTCCGTTCAGGGCGTCAGGGTGTTGTTCGCGAGTGACGGTGGCGATGAACTGCAATTTGTGGGCGTTTTCGACCAGGTAATCACGTTGCCCCAACTCGGCGATCAGCGCCTGATAGGCCAGCTCCCGGGCCTCACGCACGCTGTAGACGAGGATGATGCGTTCGAATTTCTCCCACACCTCGAAGTCCTGCAGGATCGACAGGAACGGGGCAATGCCGGTGCCTGTGGATAACAACCAGAGATCCCGCCCATCGACGAAGCGGTCCGGGGTCAAATAACCAAAGGCCTGGCGGTCGACCAGCACGGTATCACCCACCTCCAGCCGACTGAGTTCGCTGGTGAATTCCCCCCCCGGCACCACGATAGAGAAGAACTCGAGAAACTCGTCATGGGGGGACGACACCATTGAATAGGCACGCCAGACCGTACTGCCATCGGCCTTGATGACACCTAGTCGGGCGAACTGCCCGGCCCTGAAGCGAAAGCCCGCATCTCTCGTGGCTCGAAGGGTGAACAGGTTGGGGGTCAACGGCTGGACGTCGAGCAAGGTTTGGCGAGTGAATTTTTCGGCACTGGCGGTCATGGGACGCTCCATTGAACTGGTACCTCCAGTGTCGCGCAAAGCCGGCGATGTAAACACCGGTGATTTGTAGTGTCTTTTGGAGATGAGGCCTACCGCCTAGTGTATTAGTTGTACAGTTGATTACGCAGTGTAAATGCCACTGATCAAAGTTATACAAATACAACAAGTAGAATGATATACACCATGTGAAATTAATTTCATGAACCTGAACAGCTAAGAACCAGATATGCACTGTCGATAACTTTCAAGAGCGAAAAAATTGCAGCGTATTTGTAGGATTGCTCCTACACTCTGGTCGAGTTGGATCTTGGATCCAATTCACACCCCAAGATATTCGCGTGGAGTTTCTACAATGGAAATGTGGAAGGAGTCACAATTAAGACAGATATCCGATGCCAGAGAAATCAAGTCTGCCTATGAGATCTCACTCGATCTTATCCAGAATCTCGGCTTCAATTTCTGCTCTTTTTCAATTACATCCCCGGCCGCCCGGCATCTTCACGATACCGTCAACTTTAACAACTACCCTTTCGACTGGAATACGAAATATGAACAAGAACACTACGTTGACATCGATCCAATATTAGCTCATTGCAATCAATCAGAGCAGCCCATTCTCTGGGAAGACGAAGTCTTCTCAAAGACACCTCAGCTGAGGCTGGCGCAAAAACAACAAGGTCTGCAGCACGGCTGGTCACAATCGGTTCATGATGACAGCGGTCTTCGCAGCATGTTCAGCATGGCCAGAAGCAGCAGCCCGATCTCGGCCTATGAGCTGTATGAAAACCTGGGCTATGCCATTTTCATCAGCCAGCAGTTGCATAAACTCGTGGCTCAAAAACTGCGCCAACGCCTGCCGACGGCGAACACGCCTCGTTTATCAACGCGCGAAATCGAAATCCTGAAATTGTCCGCCGACGGCAAGACAGCTTACGAGTGCTCCAGAATCCTGAGCATCAGTGAGCGCACTATCAATCACCATGTGCGCAACGCCATCCAGAAATTTGGCGTAAACAACAAGATTGCGGCGGTGATAAAGGCAGTGAGGGCTGGCGCCATCTGAAACCACACGCGTTGCGGAAAACCCGCGAGTAATCCAGCAGAAAAAAACGTACCATCTGCGGTCCCACTGAGTGCTGTCGTGTGTCACTTCACGACGCCGTGCACTCGGACGGACCCGCCCGCTACAACGCCTCCGGCAGCGGGACATACCCCCGTTGACTACCCAGAGCCCCGCCTCATGCCCCTGCTCGAAACACCCTTCGCCCAACTCGACCTGATCCGTCAGCCAGAACAGCAGAATGAACCGCTGCAAGCGTTCGATGCTGCCGACGAATACTTGCTCAACCACCTGGCCGAACAACAACCTTCGGCCGAGACTCGGGTACTGGTATTGAACGACAGTTTTGGTGCAGTGGCCGCCAGCCTCGCGGGCAAGGTCCGGGTGATCAGCAGTGGCGACTCGTTCCTGGCCTTTCAGGGGCTGGAAAAAAATCTGATCCGTAACGGCCAGGCGTTTGACGCCGTGCCAAGCGTGCCTGCCAGCGAAGCATTCAGTGGCCCGTTTGACCGGGTATTGATCCGGGTGCCGAAAACCCTGGCGTTGCTGGAAGAACAACTGATTCGCCTGCAAGGCCAACTGGCGCCAGGAGCGCAGGTGATTGCGGCGGCGATGATCAAGCACCTGCCACGTGCTGCCGGTGATCTGCTGGAGCGCTATATCGGCCCGGTACAAGCTTCCCTGGCAGTGAGAAAGGCGCGGCTATTGATCGCCACACCAGAAGCAAAAGCCCCGGTCGTGTCCCCCTACCCTTCGCGCTATCAACTGGATGAACCAGCCATTGAACTGCTGAACCACGCCAACGTGTTCTGCCGCGAAGGGCTGGACATTGGCACTCGGGCATTTCTGCCGCACTTGCCGAAAAACCTCGGCACCGCGCGAGTCGCCGACCTCGGTTGCGGTAACGGCGTGCTGGCCATTGCCAGCGCGCTGCAAAACCCCGAAGCGCAGTACACGCTGGTGGATGAGTCGTTCATGGCAGTGCAGTCGGCTGCCGAAAACTGGCGAGCGGCGCTGGGTGATAGAGCGGTCAACGTGCGGGCCGGCGACGGCCTGGCCGGGCAGGAAGCTCAATCCCTGGACGTCGTGTTGTGCAATCCGCCGTTCCATCAACAGCAGGTCGTCGGCGATTTTCTCGCCTGGCGCATGTTCCAGCAGGCCCGGGAGGCGCTGGTGGTGGGCGGCGCGCTGTATATCGTCGGCAACCGCCACCTGGGTTACCACAGCAAGCTCGCCCGACTGTTCCGCGGCGTCGAACAAGTGGCCGCCACGCCAAAATTCGTGATTCTCAAAGCCCGCAAATAAACCGGAGCAAAAAAAACCCTCCACGCAGGAGGGTTGTAAATCCGTGCCTCCAAGGCAACGGGATGGGATCTTCAGTGTGTGGTCAGGCCTGCCGCATTCATGAACATACGCATCACGCTGGCCACGATAAACAGGGCGCCGACGCTACCGACCCAGATCAGGGCCAGCCACCCCAGCCGTTGCAACAGCGGCTTTTTTTCGGCTTCTTCAATGTCGTGCAGGGAATGTTTACCGGTCATTGCATCGATCCTCAGGTAGATCGATGGCGCCTGTCAGGGCGCCATCGCGAGCATGCTCGCTCCCACAGTGTCAGTGATAACCGTCTTCGTGAGTCACCTTGCCGCGGAACACGTAGTAGCTCCAGAAGGTGTAACCCAGGATGAACGGGATGATGAACAACGTGCCCACCAGCATGAAGCCCTGGCTTTGCGGTGGCGCGGCGGCGTCCCAGATCGAGATCGACGGCGGCACGATGTTCGGCCACAGGCTGATGCCCAAACCGCTGTAGCCGAGGAAGATCAGCACCAGCGTCAACAGAAACGGCGTGTAGTGCGCATTACGGGCGACGGCGCGGATCAAGCCATACATGGTCACCAGCACCAGAATCGGCACCGGCATGAACCAGAACAGATTGGGCAGCGTGAACCAGCGCGCGGCGATTTCGGCGTGAGCCAGCGGCGTCCAGATGCTGACGATACCGATCACCGCCAACACCACGAACGCCAGCGGTCGCGCCAGGTTGTGCATCTGCTCTTGCAACTTGCCTTCGGTCTTCATGATCAGCCATGTGCAACCGAGCAGCGCATAAGCCACCACCAGCGCCACGCCGCAAAACAGGGTGAACGGCGTCAGCCAGTCCAGTGAGCCACCGGCAAACTGGCGATTGACCACTGGCAACCCATCAATGAAAGCGCCCAATGCCACGCCCTGGAAGAAGGTCGCGGTGACGGAGCCGCCGATGAAGGCCTTGTCCCAGAGGTGACGTTTGTCATCCCTGGCCTTGAAACGAAACTCGAAGGCCACGCCCCGGAAGATTAAGCCGATCAGCATCAGGATCAGTGGCAGGTACAACGCCGAAAGCACCACCGAATAGGCCAGCGGGAAGGCGCCAAACAACGCGGCACCGCCCAGTACCAGCCAGGTTTCATTACCGTCCCAGACCGGGGCGACCGTGTTCATCATCACATCACGGTCGGTCTTGCCCGGGATGAACGGGAAGAGAATCCCGATCCCCAGGTCGAAGCCGTCCATGACCACGTACATCATGATGCCGAAGATGATGATCACGGCCCAGATCAGCGGAAGATCAATACCCATGACTCAAATCTCCTTGGTCAGGCTGTGGTCACTGTCGGCGCCATCATCGTCAGCGGCGGACAACGGACGGGCGGGCGTACGTTTCTTGCCAGGACCACCGTCGTTGGTTTCCTTGCCTTCGTCGATCTTCGGCCCTTTGCGCACCAGGCGCATCATGTAGCCCAGGCCGGCACCGAACAGCGCGAAATACACAACGACAAACAGAATCAACGTGATGCTCATCTGCAGGAAACTATGGTTGGAAGAGGCGTCCGCCGTGCGCATCAGACCGTAGACCACCCACGGCTGACGGCCGATTTCGGTGGTAAACCAACCCGCGAGGATCGCGATCAGGCCCGACGGGCCCATCCACAATGCCAGGTAAAGGAACGGTCGCGAGGTGTAGAGCTTGTCGCTCTTGCGCAGCCATAGGCTCCACAAACCGGTGAAGATCATCAGCAAGCCGAGGCCCACCATGGTCCGGAACGACCAGAACACGATGGTCGAATTGGGCCGGTCTTCAGGCGGGAACTCCTTGAGCGCCGGGACTTGCTTGTCCAGCGAGTGAGTGAGAATCAGGCTGCCCAGATACGGAATTTCGACAGCAAATCTGGTTCTCTCTTCTTTCATGTCCGGCCAGCCGAACAGGATCAACGGCGTCGGTTCATCGCCGATGTTTTCCCAGTGCCCTTCAATCGCCGCAATTTTCGCCGGCTGATGCTTGAGGGTATTGAGGCCATGGAAGTCACCGATCACGGCTTGAATCGGCGCCACAATCAAGGCCATCCACATGGCCATCGACAGCATGGTGCGGATGGCCGGGTTGTCCTTGCCGCGCAGCAGGTGCCAGGCTGCCGAGGAGCCGACGAAGAATGCGGTGGCGACGAACGCCGCCGTCGCCATGTGCATGAGGCGATACGGGAACGAAGGGTTGAAGATCACCGCCAGCCAGTCGGTGGGGATCACCTGACCGTTGACGATTTCGAAACCCTGTGGGGTTTGCATCCAGCTGTTGGACGCCAGGATCCAGAAGGTCGAGATCAGCGTGCCGATGGCCACCATGACCGTGGCAAAGAAGTGCAGCTTGCGCCCGACCTTGTTCCAGCCAAACAGCATGACCCCGAGGAAACCGGCTTCGAGGAAGAACGCGGTCAGCACCTCGTAGGTCAGCAGTGGTCCGGTCACCGATCCGGCGAAGTCCGAAAAACGACTCCAGTTGGTGCCGAACTGATACGCCATCACCAGCCCGGAGACCACCCCCATGCCGAAGTTGACGGCAAAGATCTTCGACCAGAAGTGATACAGGTCGCGGTAAGTGTCGTTATGGGTTTTCAGCCACAAACCTTCGAGCACCGCCAGGTAACTCGCCAGGCCAATGGTGATGGCCGGGAACAGGATGTGAAAAGAGATGGTAAACGCGAACTGCATTCGGGCGAGATCAAGTGCCTCTAAACCGAACATAAGTCTTCCTCTGTCAGGTAATACGGCTGCTGGCTGGAAGCCTGCACGCAACGGCCCCCACGGTTATGGAGTGCGGCGAATTCGAATTCGTTCTTTTTATTGATAGCCTCACAACGCAGGGAGTCTGGCCTGGTGGCCGCCGGATCAATTCCTTGAAGGGTTTTGATCTGGATCAATCAACGTTGAAAGAGTAGTCCCATTTCCGGTGATGAACCGCGTGGTCTTTTGCCGCGTGACAAGTTGCCTCATGACCTTCGACACGCGTCGCACTACTTTCCCTGTGGAAGCGAGCCTGCTCGCGAAGCGCCGTGTCAGGCACAGCGAGGTCGATTGATGCACCGCGATTGCGAACAGGCTCACTCACACAGGGGAAAACGGGCGTGTTTTCGAGATCGGTGTCTAGCTAAGTATATTTTCGGTGGCCGCAACTTCTGGTTACAGGTTGGTGATAACCTCGCCCTATCCCTCTCCCAGATTTCCCCGCAGATGCCCAGCCAAGCGCCCTTGCTGTTACGTCATCACCGCCCTTTCATCGCGTTCTGGCTGGCTCGGGTGTTTACTGCCAGCGGTTTTCAGATGCTCACCGTGGCCATCGGTTGGAACTTGTACCAGTTGACCGGCAACGTGCTCGATCTGGGCCTGGTGGGGTTGGTGGAATTCGCCCCGCGCGTGCTGTTCATGCTGCACACCGGGCACGTCGCGGACCGTTATGACCGGCGCAAAGTCGCGGCGATCTGCCAGTCGCTGCAAGCGTTGATCGCGCTGTCACTGGCCATCGGCAGTGCCACCGATCACGTCACCCGGGAAATGATTTTCATCCTCGCGTTCTTGCTCGGTGCTGCGCGCTCTTTCGAAATGCCCACCACTCAAGCCCTGCTGCCGAGCATCGTACCCAGTGCGCTGTTTCCTCGCGCGGTGGCCGCCGCACAATCGGCGCAACAATCCGCGACCATCGTCGCCCCGGCGCTCGGCGGTTTGCTCTACGCGTTCGGCAGCGTCTGGGTGTATGGCCCGACAGTAATCCTCTACCTCATTGCCTGCGGGTTGATGCTCAACTTGCCGGCCCGGCAGACGCCGCTGAACAAGGGCAAGGCGACGCTGGATTCGCTGCTGGCGGGTATCCGTTTCATTCGCAGTCGCCCGGACATTCTCGGGGCGATCTCACTGGACCTGTTTGCGGTCTTGCTCGGTGGCGCGACGGCGCTGCTGCCGGTGTTTGCCAAGGACATCCTGCTGACCGGCCCTTGGGGGCTTGGCCTGCTGCGTTCTGCGCCGGCCGTCGGCGCACTGTTGATGTCGCTGTTCCTGGCGCGGTTCGCGGTTGAGCGCAACGTCGGAAGGGTGATGTTCACCGCCGTCGGTGTGTTCGGCGTCGCCACGATCGCGTTCGGTCTGTCGACCTCGTTCTGGTTCTCGCTCGCGGTGCTGGTGGTGCTGGGCGCGGCCGACATGATCAGCATGGTGATCCGCGCCTCGTTCGTGCAACTGGAAACCCCGGACGACATGCGCGGCCGGGTCAGCGCCGTGAACGGCCTCTTCATCGGCGCCTCGAACCAGTTGGGCGAATTCGAATCCGGGCTGACCGCCCACTGGCTCGGCACCGTGCCGGCAGTGGTCATGGGCGGGATCGGCACGCTGGTGGTGACCGGGGCCTGGGTGAAACTGTTCCCGACGTTGGCCAATCGCGATCGCATGCATGTGCCGGTGGAGGAAGTGAAGGTCTGACCGACTTTAAGCCAGCAGCTCCCCCGCCACCGCCATGCGCTTGGCTTTGCCGCAAAGTTGTTCGACCAGCGTCAGGGCGAATGCCAGGGCGGCCCCGGAACCCTGGGCGGTCACGCAGTTGCCGTCGACCACCACCGGTTGGTCAATGAAATTGCAGCCTGACAGCTGATGACTGGCGGACGGCAGGCACGTCATGCGTCGCTGACGCAGCACGCCGAAGTGTTGCAGCGCGACCGCCGGGGCTTCGGCGATGCCTGCGAACAGGCGGCCGGCGGCGGCTTGATCCTTGATCAGTTGTTGCAGGGGTTGATGGGCCGCCAGGTGTTGCGCGCCGACGGCGCCGCCCGGCAAGGCGATCAAATCGAAGGGCTGAGCCAGCAGGTCCACCAGCATGGCATCGGCCGTGAGGCGGGTGCCACGGGCGCAGGTGAGCATGCGCCGCCCCTCGATGCTGGCCACCACCACTTCAACGTTGGCGCGGCGCAACACATCGACCAGGGTCACTGTTTGCAGGTCATCAATGCCCTCGGCGAGGGTAATCAAAGCTCTAAAGGTCATGGGCGAAGTCCACAGGATAATCTTTAAAGCGTAGTCAGCTTTCCTGACGCTTGTTCGAGTGCAGCCGTTACTTGATGTAAAGCTGCGTCGACATCGTGTTACCCGGCGAGTTGATCGAGGTGTTGCTGAAGGTGAAGATGCCGCTCTGCTTGCCGTCCAGGTCCATGACGTACAGATAGCCGACGGTTTTTCTTCCGACGGTACACTCGGTCAGATTACCGCTATCAAATGCACACACCGGCGTGCGGGTGCCGTTCACTTCGAACCCGTCCAGGGCGACGTACGGCTGACGGCCATAGCCGACCTCCAGCACGTAGACCTTGATGTGCGGTCCGCTGTGGTCGCAACGCGTCTGGTCCTGCCCCTCGGCGATGTCTTCAAACCCGCAACCGGGCGATTCGACCTTGAGCACTTTCAGCTGGCTCAACGCCGGCGCCATCGCAGCCGAGGCGTGTTGTGCCCCCAGCAACATGGCCATCACGAGGCCAATAACGGCGATCACACGCGTTTTCATGCAATACATAACGCCCCCCAAAACCAGCGCGCAGTATGGCTCACTTCGCTTGACGGCAAAACATCGACGACGATCGCAGCCATAAGCAGCCATAACCCCACGCTGCTGGTATGATGCGCGGCTTTTTCCGGCCCACAGTATTTTCCCAGGCGCATTCAGCGGTCTGTGCTTTGCTGTTGAGGTCGATACATTCACGGCGCCGGGCGCGCCACGGGGAGCAGACATGCTGGAAAGGCTGTTTCAACTCAAGGCACACAACACCAACGTGCGGACCGAGATTCTGGCGGGCGTCACGACTTTCTTGGCCATGGCCTACATTCTGTTCGTCAACCCGAGCATCCTCGGCGAGACCGGCATGGACAAGGGCGCGGTGTTTGTCGCCACCTGTCTGGCCGCGGCGATTGGCTCCACGATCATGGGCCTGATCGCCAACTACCCGATCGCGCTCGCGCCGGGCATGGGTTTGAATGCCTTCTTCACCTACACCGTGGTCCTGCACATGGGCCACACCTGGCAAGTGGCGCTGGGGGCGGTGTTTATCTCGGCGGTGTGCTTCTTTCTGCTGTCGATCTTCCGCATCCGTGAATGGATCATCAACAGCATCCCGCTGCCGCTGCGCTCGGCGATTGCCGCCGGTATCGGCCTGTTCCTGGCGCTGATCGCCCTGCACAACGCCGGCATCGTGGTCAGCAACCCGGCGACCATGGTCGGCCTCGGTGACCTGAAACAACCTGCCCCGATCCTCGCGACCCTGGGTTTTGCCCTGATCGTTGCCCTTGAAGCCCTGGCCGTACGCGGCGCCGTGCTGATCGGCATTCTGGTGGTGACGATCGTTTCCATCGTGATGGGCTTCACCCCGTTCGGCGGCGTGATGTCGATGCCGCCGTCGCTGGCCCCGACCTTCATGCAACTGGACATCAAAGGCGCACTGGACATCGGTCTGGTCAGCGTTATTTTCGCCTTTCTGTTTGTCGACCTGTTCGACAACTCCGGCACCCTGATCGGCGTCGCCAAGCGCGCCGGCCTGATGGGCAAGGACGGCCACATGCCGAAAATGGGCCGCGCCCTGATCGCCGACAGCACCGCGGCCATGGCCGGTTCGCTGCTGGGCACCTCCACCACCACCAGCTACATCGAATCCGCAGCCGGCGTCAGTGCCGGTGGCCGTACCGGTTTGACCGCTGTGGTGGTCGCGATTCTGTTCCTGCTGGCGCTCTTCTTCTCGCCATTGGCGTCCAGCGTCCCGGCATTCGCCACGGCGCCGGCACTGCTGTTCGTCGCCGTACTGATGACCTCCGGCCTGGCCGAAATAGACTGGGACGACATCACCGTTGCCGCACCGGTGGTGATCACCGCGCTGGCGATGCCGTTCACGTATTCCATCGCCAACGGCATCGCCTTCGGTTTCATTTCCTGGACCGCCATCAAGCTGATGTCCGGTCGTGGCCGTGAGCTGAACCCGGCGCTGGTGATCCTGTCGATTCTGTTCGTGATCAAGTTGGGTTGGTTCAACGCATGACTTTTGATTCCCAGGCCTACGCCGTTCAGCTTGAAGAAAAGGTCACACGTCTGCGTGACCTGCTGGCCCCGTTCGATGCGCCAGAACCGGCGGTGTTCGATTCTCCGCTGCAGAACTTCCGCCTGCGCGCCGAATTCCGCCTGTGGCGTGAAGGCGGTGAGCGGCACTACGCGATGTTTTCCCAGGAAGACAAACGCACGCCGATCCTGATCGAAGAGTTTCCGATTGCCAGCCTGCGCATCAATGAACTGATGCCACAGCTCAAAGCAGCATGGAAAGCCAGTGCCGCCCTGAGCCACAAGCTGTTCCAGGTGGAGTTCCTGACCACCCTGGCCGGCGATGCGATGATTACCCTGTGCTATCACCGCCCGCTGGACGAACACTGGCATGCAGCGGCCTCGAAACTGGCCGCCGACCTGAACGTCTGCATCATCGGCCGCTCGAAAGGCAAACGCGAAGTGATTGGTCACGATTACGTGGTCGAGCAGCTCGAAGTCGGCGGTCGCACCTTCAGCTATCGCCAGCCGGAAGGCGCATTCACACAACCCAACGGCACCGTGAACCAGAAGATGCTCAACTGGGCATATGAAGCGTTGGGTGATCGCACCGACGACTTGCTGGAGTTGTACTGCGGCAACGGCAACTTCACCCTGCCGCTCGCGACCCGCGTACGCAAAGTGCTGGCCACCGAAATCAGCAAGACCTCGGTCAACGCAGCGCTGAGCAACCTCAGCGAAAACGCGGTGGATAACGTCACTCTGGTGCGTCTGTCTGCCGAAGAGCTGACCGAAGCGCTGAATGAAGTCCGCCCGTTCCGCCGCTTGCACGGCATCGACCTCAAGAGCTACGAGTTCGGTAGCGTGTTCGTCGACCCTCCCCGCGCCGGCATGGACCCGGACACTTGCGAGCTGACCCGCCGCTTCGACAACATCCTCTACATTTCCTGCAATCCGGAAACGCTGGCGGCGAACATCGCCCAGTTGCACGACACGCATCGCATCACTCAGTGCGCGATGTTTGACCAGTTCCCGTGGACGCATCACATGGAATCCGGGGTGTTGTTGACCCGTCGTTGATTGCCGTTGCCAATACAAATCAGCCGTCATGACGACGGCTTTTTTGTGGGCGAATCAAAGTGCCGTATCGACCTTGCGCGGGCGCCCTCCCTTTTTGCCATTGGCCCGCGCAGCCTCGGCCTTGGCAACGCTGCTCTGACGCCCATTGCGCGAGGCGATGACTGAAGACGCCATATCCATCAGTGGCTTGCTCGCGGAAATCAAACCGGCAATGGACACCTGCAAATCACTGCCTTCATGGCAGAGCGCGGTGCCCGCAAAGCCCACCTTCAAGTCGGCGAAATCCTCGTCGTCAAAGCCGTCAAACTCCGGGTAATTCTTTGCCGGAAGGAGCACGCCACTGCCGTCTTCGAAGCTGATGACCAGGCTATGTCCGGTCCAGGTCACAGCCCGCGCATTCAAACCGCTACGACGGCTCAACTCGCCTCGCTGAATGGCCTGTTCCAGTGTTTCCTCGGTGACGGGGCGATCCGCCTGAATGCTCGCTTGTATGGTTTTCATAATTCGATTTCCACTCCCTCCGCCGCCCCCGTCAGGGACAGCAGCGTTTTGTTCGCTTCGGGCTCGTAACTGGCCGAGCCAATCAGGTAAGTCGTGCTGGCGATTCGTTTCATCACGACCACTTCATTGCCCTCCCAATCCCACAACTGATGATCGAGGCAGGCGGTGCGCAATTTGCTCCACCAGAGGCCGCGTGCACGCCGTAAATGCGCCGGTCGCCGCAACGCCTGACGCAGTCCTTCCAGTACCGCTGAAGGGGGGCGCTGTGAATGAGGAACGACATCCCAGAGCGCCACGCTGTTGTGCCAGAAACTGAACTTGAAGCGAGCGCTCCACGTCTGTGCATCGACATGGACATGCGGCGGGCAATGTTGATCACGCAGCATGATGACCAATGAGAAGCCTTTGTAACGACATACATTCATGCCAACCCATCCGATAGGTTATAGAGTGCAAAGATTCTCCATCCATTGAAGAACCCGATAATGGGTGGTTGATCCGTTTGATGATCGACCTGGTTTTCAGCCTAGCGCCTGAATGTTTTTTGACTCGCCAATGACGGCGTCAAAATAGTAAGCAATCCTTTCACTGCGCCCACAACAAAGCCGCCACCAGGGCGGCTGTCTTGATCTGTCATCGATCAAAACACTGCCACGACGATTTCATCTACAGTGATGCCATTCAGCCCCTCATTTGATCCCCGGTGTAATCAATCATGCAGCGTGTCTTCGATGATCTTCAGTTGGGCAGCATCGAGCTGTTTTGCCTCGCCGCCGAGGCCGGCAGCTTTACCGCCGCCGCACTGGTGGCAGGCGTGACACCGGCCGCCGTCAGCCGCTCGGTATCGCGCATGGAAGAGCGCCTGGGCGTTCGGCTGTTTGCGCGCACCACCCGCAGCGTGAAGTTGACCGACAGCGGGCGCCGTTACTACGCAGAATGTCGTCAGGCACTGGCGCAATTGGTCGAGGCTCAGCGCGAGGTCATGGGCCAGCAGCAGCAACCATCCGGCACCTTGCGCATCAGCATTCCCACAACGTATGCGCACCACCGGATTCTGCCGTTGCTGCCTGCGTTTCGGGTGCGCTTTCCCGACGTAAAGGTTGAATCGCACATCAGCAATCGCAACATCGATTTCGTTGGTGAAGGGTATGACATGGCGATTCGCGTTCGGGCCATTCCGGACTCAGGCCTGATCGCCCGACATCTGGAGGACGCCGCGCTGGTGATGATTGCCAGCCCCGATTACCTCAAGCGTGCAGGCGTCCCACAAACACTCGACGATCTCGCACATCACGAATGCATCCAGTACGAACTGCCCAGCAGTGGCCGGCGGATCGCCTGGCTGTTCAATGACAGCGGCGCACCGCTGGAAATTCTCGCCGAGGGCAGTCTCAGTTGCTCTGACGATGTGCTGGGTGGCGTGACCCTGGCCAAACATGGCGCGGGGTTGTTTCAGACGTACCGGTTTATTGTCGAAAAAGAATTGGCCGATGGCTCGCTGGTGGAGGTGTTGAAACCTTACAGCGGTCGCTCGCGACCGTTCACCTTGCTGTATCCGCAAAGCCGCCATGTGCCGCTGAGATTGCGCGCCTTTATTGATTTCCTGGTTGAGCATCTCCCGCGATAAACAGCGAAACTGTCCGATCACCGCACACAAATCCCCGCCGAGGCCTCGCTGCAATTGACCGAATTAACCAGCTAGTACAATTTATCTCCACAGGCTGAAACCTACAGCCGATTCCAAAAACAATAAGTGGAGAGACCTCGATGCCCCCTATCGTTCTGGTGCTCAACGGCCCGAACCTGAACCTGCTCGGCACGCGTGAACCGGCGACTTACGGCCACGAAACCCTGGCCGACATCGCTGCGCTGTGCGGCCGTGCCGCCGAAGAGTTCGGCCTGGCGGTGGAATTTCGCCAGACCAACCATGAAGGTGAATTGCTCGACTGGATTCACGCCGCTCGCGGCCGTTGCGCCGGGATTGTGATCAACCCCGCCGCATGGACTCACACCTCAGTGGCGATTCGCGACGCCCTCGTCGCCAGCGAATTGCCCGTGATCGAAGTCCACCTGTCGAATGTCCACGCCCGCGAGCCTTTCCGGCATCACTCGTTCGTCTCGGCCATTGCCACCGCCGTGATGGCCGGTTTCGGCAGCCATGGCTATCGCCTGGCCCTGGAACATTTCAGTCTGCAGTTGAAGGGGTGAACGTAATGACTCGGCACAACACCGTATTGGCCGGGCTGATTGGCGCCGGGATTCAAGCCTCCCGTACACCGGCGCTGCATGAGCACGAAGGCGAAGCGCAGGGCATGCGTTATCTCTATCGCTTGATCGACCTGGATCAGCTAAAGCTCGACAGCAACGCCCTGCCCGACCTGCTGATGGCCGCCGAGCGGATGAACTTCACCGGACTGAACATTACCTTCCCGTGCAAGCAGGCGATCATTCCGCTGCTCGATGAACTGTCGCCGGAAGCCCGCGGCATCGGTGCGGTGAACACCGTGGTGTTGAAGGACGGCAAACGCATCGGCCATAACACCGATTGCCTGGGTTTTGCCGAAGGGTTTCGCCGTGGCTTGAAGGACGCTGCCCGAGCGCGCGTCGTACAAATGGGAGCCGGTGGCGCCGGCGCGGCAGTGGCCCACGCGCTGTTGAGCGAAGGCGTACAACTGCTGAGTGTTTTTGACGTGGAACCCAGCCGCGCGCAGGCACTGGCGGACAATCTCAATCAACACTTCGGGGCCGGCCGTGCGGTGGCCGGGCACGATTTGCCGAGCACCTTGGGCCTGGCAGATGGTTTGGTGAATACCACGCCCATGGGCATGAAAAAACTGCCGGGCATGCCGGTGCCGGTCGAGTTGCTTCGCGCAGCCTTGTGGGTGGCGGAGATCGTTTATTTCCCGCTGGAAACCGAACTGCTGCGCAACGCCCGCACGCTCGGTTGCCGCACGCTGGATGGCGGCAACATGGCGGTGTTTCAGGCGGTGAAGGCGTTTGAATTGTTCAGCGGCGTGGTGCCGGATGCGCAGCGAATGCTCGCGCATTTTCAAAGCATGAACGACTGAGGGGATGCAGTGAGGGGAACGCCCCCTCACCTGATATCAGGCCTGCAAGTAACGCAAAACCGACTCGCAAATCATCGCCCGGTGACGCTGTTTGATGGCTTCATCCGGCAGGTCGATCTGAAAAATCTCGCCGAAAGTATGACGGTTCGACACGCGATAGAAGCAGAACGAACTGATCAGCAGATGCACATCCAGCGGTATAAGCCCTGCGCGAAACAGGCCCTCCTCGGCTCCGCGACGCAGAATCTCGCCCAATGCATCGAGGATCGTATTGTTCATGGCCTTGATCGCATCGGAACGCTTCACGTATTCGGCATTGTGAATGTTCTCGATGCTGACGATACGCACGAAATCGACGTTGTGATCATGGTGATCGAAGGTGAATTCCACCAGACGCCGAATCGCCTCCACCGGCGCCAGCTCGGTCAGGTGCAAGCGGTTTTCGGTGCTGCGAATATCACCGTAGAGCTTCTCAAGCACCTCGATATAGAGCTGCTCCTTACTGCCGAAGTAGTAATAGATCATGCGTTTGGAGGTGTGGATGCGTTCGGCGATTGCATCGACGCGAGCACCGGAAAGCCCCTGTTGGACGAACTCGACAATCGCCTCTTGAAGGATGTTCTCGCGGGTCTTTTCAGGGTTGTTCTTGCGGCTCTTGCGGGGCTCGACGATCGGATCGGCGGGCACTGCGGAGCGTTCTGAAGTCATTGTCATTGCGGGCTCACGGCCATCACTGCACAGGCTGGCGATTATGGGCCGCTGCGCACAGTGAAGGAAGCCGCGCGGCAGCGGTTTGTCCCGGCGTTTACGATTTTCCTACAACTTGGCCTGACGAATGGCACCGCTGCGGGATTTGGCCATCGCTGCCAGTCGAACCGCAACATTGGCCGCGCCGTAACCGGCATAACCGTTCTTGCGCTGAATGATTTCAAAGAAAAACCGCCCTTCGAACGGCTCGGTGTACACATGAAACAGTTCGCCGCCCTGAGCGTCGCGGTCGTACAGCACGTTGAAATACGCCAGTTCGCTGAGAAACTCGTCATCGAAGTCGAACCGCGCGGCGAGGTCATCGTAATAATTGAGCGGGATGTCCAGCAACGGCACGCCCGCCTCTTTTGCACGGCTGACTTGCGCAAAGATGTCATCGCAATCAAACGCAATGTGGTGCACACCGGAGCCGCGATAACTCGACAGCGCGTGTGAAATCGCGGTGTTGCGGTTCTCGGAAATGTTCAACGGCAAGCGGATCGAACTGTCGCGGCTGCGCAGCGCACGGCTTTTTACCAGGCCATACGGGTCGGGCAGGACCACCTCGTCGTCAGCTTCGAAATCCAGCAGGCTCTTGTAGAACAGTACCCAACTGTCGAGGCTGTCGGCCGGTAACGCCATCGCCATGTGGTCAATGCGCTTGAGCCCGCCGCTGGGCATCGCGGCCGGAGCCAGATTGAAGTCGGTGCCGTAGACGTCGGCCTCCTGATCCACCAGATAGATCAGGCTGCCGTCCGGCGCGCGCACCGCCGCCAATTCCAGTTCATTGGGCCCGACCAGCCCACGATACGGCTGGCCTTTGTAAGCCACGGCCCGGGCCAATGCGCTGCTGCTGTCCTTGACCCGCACGGCGGTGGCGCACAGCGAAGGGCCATGAGCTTCGAAAAAGCTGTGGGCAAACGAATACGGTTCGGAGTTGAGGATCAGGTTGATATCGCCCTGACGCAGCAGGCTCACGCTCTTGGAGCGATGCTGCCCGGCCTTGACGAAACCCAGCCGCTCAAGCCAATGGGAGAGTTTGGCGCCGAGGCTTTCATCCACCGCAAATTCGAGAAATTCGATGCCGTTGTATTCGCTGGCCGTGGGTGTCTGGAACAGGATGTCGAGGTTGGGCGCCGGTTGAGCTTGCTGCGCCAGACGCTGACGGGTTTTCTCTTCCAGATACAGCAACGAACGCAAACCATCGGCGGCGTTGGCCCGAGGTGGCGCGGCGCGGAAACCGTCATTGAAGATTTCCAGTGACAGCGGCCCGGTGTAGCCACTTTTGATGATCGGCGCGAGGAAACCCGGCAGATCAAATTCGCCCTGGCCCGGGAAGCAGCGAAAATGCCGGCTCCACTCCAGCACATCCATGGCGAGGATGGGTGCGTCGGCCATTTGCACGAAGAAGATCTTGTCGCCCGGAATCTCGGCGATGGCGCTCGGATCGCCCTTCAGCGACAGGGTGTGAAAGCTGTCGAGCAACACACCGAGGCTCGGATGATCGGCTTGTCGGACGATGTTCCACACCTGTTGATAAGTGTTCACATGCCGGCCCCAGGCCAGCGCTTCATAACCGATTCGCAGACCGCGCGAACCGGCGTGTTCGGCCAGCAGGCGCAGGTCATCGACGAGGATTTGTTCATCACCGATGGAATCGGCAGAGGCATTACTGCATACCAGCACCAGGTCCGTGCCGAGCTCCTGCATCAAGTCAAATTTGCGCTCGGCGCGTTCCAGATTGCGCGAGAGCCGATCACGGCGGCATCCCTCAAAATCCCGGAAGGGTTGGAACAGCGTGATCGCGATCCCGAGATCGGCGCACATCTGTTTGATTTCCCGTGGACTACCGTCGTAGTAGAGAAGGTCGTTCTCGAAAATCTCCACCCCGTCAAAACCGGCGGCGGCAATGGCTTCGAGTTTTTCCGACAGGGTACCGCTCAAGGACACGGTGGCAATGGAACGCTGCATGTTTCGACTCCCGGTGGTGGAGACACTCTTGTTATCGATATCGCACGATTTATGTCTGCGTTTAGCGTGTGGGGAATTATTCGCTGGACGAACGCGCGCAGCAATTTAAAGTGTACTACCCGGTTAGTTTTGTGTTCGATTATCGAACACAATGACCGTTGGTGAATTGACGATTTTTTGTCCACTGCGCAACATCGACTCCACATTGAGGCCGGTCACGCACCGTCGGGCTCGGTTACCAAATACCCAGAACACCACATAAAAATAATCGGTGGACTACATGACTCCTTCTCACAGCTCTCCCGTGGAGCACGCCTCCATGACGCCTGCCAGCAGCGGCATCGGCGACAAGATCCGCGGCGCCATGGCAGTCGGCAAAACCCGTTGGGGCATGCTGGCGCTGGTGTTTTTCGCGACGACCCTGAACTACATCGACCGCGCCGCCCTCGGCGTCATGCAGCCCATCCTCGCCAAGGAGATGAGCTGGACGGCGATGGACTACGCCAACATCAACTTCTGGTTTCAGGTCGGCTACGCCATCGGTTTCGTGCTGCAAGGCCGGTTGATCGACCGGGTCGGCGTCAAGCGCGTGTTCTTCTGCGCGGTCCTGCTCTGGAGCATTGCCACAGGCGCTCACGGCCTCGCAACTTCGGCGGTCGGCTTCATGGTCTGCCGATTCATCCTTGGCTTGACCGAAGCCGCCAACTACCCGGCCTGCGTAAAGACCACGCGGCTGTGGTTCCCGGCCGGCGAACGCGCCGTGGCCACCGGCATCTTCAACGCCGGGACCAACGTCGGTGCGATGTTTACCCCCATGTTGCTGCCGCTGATCCTGCACGTATGGGGCTGGCAGGCCGCGTTCCTGTGCATGTCGGCACTGGGCGGAGTCTGGTTGCTGTTCTGGGGCTTGAAATACTTCAACCCGGAAGATCATCCGAGCGTCAAACAATCGGAACTGGACTACATCCAAAACGAAGTCGAACCGGAACAATCCCGCGTGCCGTTCTCGAAAATCCTGCGCATGCGCGGCACCTGGGCCTTCGCCCTCGCTTACTCAATGACCGCGCCGGTGTTCTGGTTCTACCTGTACTGGTTGCCGCCGTTCCTCAATCAGCAATACAACCTGGGGATCAACGTGACCCAGATGGGGATTCCGCTGATCATCATCTATCTCACCGCCGACTTCGGCAGCGTCGGTGGCGGCATCCTCTCCTCGTTCCTGATCGGTCGCGGCGTCAATCCGATCAAGGCGCGGCTGATGTCGATGCTCCTGTTTGCCTGCTGCATCGTCGGCGTGATCATGGCGGCGGGTTCGAGCAGCCTGTGGGTCGCCGTGTTCGCCATCTCTCTGGCCATCGGCGCGCATCAGGCCTGGACCGCAAACATCTGGAGCCTGGTGATGGACTACACACCTAAACACATGATGAGCACGGTGTTTGGCTTTGGCGGCATGTGCGCGGCCATTGGCGGGATGTTCATGACGCAATTGGTCGGCCATATTCTGACCGTCACCAACAATAACTACACCGTGCTGTTCACTTTGATTCCAGCGATGTACTTCATCGCCTTGACCTGGATGTACTTCATGGCACCGCGCAAGATTCCTGCCGTCACCGAGTAATTGCCCTTCCCCGGCAGGCCTGATTCCAGGCCTGC
The DNA here is from genome assembly GCF_059133255.1 of Pseudomonas sp. FBCC-B1667. Classification (NCBI taxonomy): domain Bacteria; kingdom Pseudomonadati; phylum Pseudomonadota; class Gammaproteobacteria; order Pseudomonadales; family Pseudomonadaceae; genus Pseudomonas; species Pseudomonas sp. FBCC-B1667. The sequence continues at coordinate 5,964,297 of NZ_CP101437.1, forward strand.
TTTTTTGTTTGCCTACCGCCGACTCTGTTGCCAGGCCGCTGCCAACCCGCTGCAGCAAATCACCGCGATCCCGATCACCGTGGTCAGGGTCGGCGTGTGGGCAAACAGCAGCCAGCCCAGCAGACCGGCAAACACAATCTGGCAGTAACCGAACGGCGCCAGCAGTGCGGGCGCGGCGTAGCGAAACGCCTGGGTCAGAAACAAATGAGCCGTCATCCCGCACGCGCCCAGCGCCACCATCATCAATCCATGCCCAAGGGTCGGCACTTGCCAGAAGAACGGCACCAATGCGCTCATCACCAAGGTGTTGCACAGGCCGGCGAAAAAGTTGCTGGTGGTCGGGCTGTCGATGTTACTGAGCTTGCGCGTGAGCAACTGATAGAAACAGAAGAACAATGCCGAGCAGAGCGGCAACAGCACCGCTGGCGTGAACAGTTCACCGCCGGGATGGACGATGATCAATACGCCGATAAAGCCGCAGATCACCGCGATCCATTGGCCACGGGTGACGTGCTCGCGCAGCAACGGCACCGACAAAGCGGTGACCAGCACTGGTGCAAGAAAGTTGACCGCCGTGGCTTCGGCCAACGGGATGTATTGCAAACCGGTGGTAAAAAACAGACTGGTGCCCAACAGGCATAACGCCCTCATCAACTGCAGCGCAGGCCGTTTAGTCCGCAGGACAGGCAGCCCGGATTGCGGCAGGAAAATCCCGGCCATCAACAACGTGTGAACCACATACCGCGCCCAAACGACCATGACGATCGGGTAGAAGCCGGAGAGGTATTTGGACAAGGCGTCGTGACTGGAAAAAAGAAAGGTGGCGACGACGATCAGCAAAATCCCCTTGAAGGGCTGGTTTACGCCGGAGAGCGGAGTGCTGACGGTCATGGGGTTCCCTTGCGCCTGGCGAATTCCAATAATTTAGAACCTGGTTCCAGATTCCTACACAAGCATAGGGCGAAAGTGTTCGAACATCGCACGGTTTCCGGACGAACAGACACCCCAGTCAGCTGAACAACTCTGAAGCAAGGCTCGCCGCCGACAACTCTTCGGTGTACCTCAACAACAACGGCGCCAACTCATGCAACCGCGCCCCCGGCATCCGCGCACTCGGCCCGGCGATGCTCAGCACCCCCATCACCCGCCCCTCGCTCGGGTGCCGCACTACGGCCGCAATCGCCGAGGTGCCCACCGCCGAACTCTCTTCAACCCAGGCATAACCCTGTTCCCGCGCCAGACGCAGACGCTCCAGCAGTTCAATGTTGGAGCGCGGCGCATTTGGCCCCAGGTCTTTGGGCCGCTCACCGCCCTGGCGTTCTACCAGCGACAACGCCTCGGCATCGCTCATGCACGCCAGCCACGCATGGCCAGATGCGGTGTAGAACAATGGCGCATCGCGGCCCATGTCCGGGTCGTAACGCAAGCCGGATCGTGCACCTTGCGACTTGGCGATCCAGACCTGCCGCTCGCCTTCAATGACGCCCAGGCGCACCAGTTCACCGGTCTCCTGCGCAAGCCGATCCAGCACCGGCTGCACGATATCGGCGCCACTGCCCGAGAGATAACGAAACCCCATCGCCACCAGTCTGGTGGTCAGGTGATAACGCAGGTTCTCCGGATTCTGCCGCACATACCCCAGCCGAATCAGCTCGGCGAGCAAGCGATGAGTCGCGCTTTTCGGAATATCCAATTGTTCCGCCAGCGTCTGCATCGGCACACCGCGCGGGTCACTGGTAAGACTTTCCAACACGCTGAAAACACGTTCGATCTGACTGCCGGCCATGGGAGGTTCCACCTACAATTTCGCTGATTCTAGAAGACGAACCTGCTAATGCGAAATCTGGAACTCGACGATCGACACGTTCATTCGATAAAAACCCGGTGCCTGACGGAATTCAATGGGGAGTCCACGTTCATACAAGTCTGGAATACTGCGGGCGAACACCTGCGATTGCCGGGAATAGCCGAAACCCGGACGACCGGACTGGCGCCGCCCCCTCACACCAGCAACACTCATCCCCACGGACAATCAGAGGATTCCCACATGCTATGGAAAAAAGGCCGACGCAGCGACAACGTGGTCGATGCGCGTGGTGATGATGTCGGCGGTGGTGGCGGCGGGATGCGTTTGGGTGGCGGTAAAGGCCTGAGCCTGACCGCAATCATTCTGATTGTCGGCATCGGCTGGATCACCGGCCAGGACCCGATGCAGATCCTCGGACAACTCACCGGCCAAATGAGCGAGCAGTCGGCGCCAGCCACCAACCAGACCCGCAAGGCGCCACCGGCCAATGATGAAGGGGCCGAATTCGTGCGCTCGATCCTCGGCGACACCGAAGACACTTGGGGTCAGATTTTCCAGCAGGCCGGTAAGCAATATAAGAACCCGACCCTGGTGCTGTTCAGCAATCGCGTCAATTCCGCCTGTGGTCTGGCAACCTCGGCGACCGGTCCGTTCTATTGCCCGGCCGACCAGAAGGTCTACCTGGACATGGCGTTCTTCCAGGAAATGTCGCAACGCTTTTCCGCCGCCGGTGACTTCGCGCAAGCCTACGTGATCGCTCACGAAGTCGGACACCACGTTCAGACCTTGCTCGGCGTTTCCGCGAAAATTCAGACTGCACGAGCGCAAGGCCGGCAGATGGAAGGCGACGGCGGGTTGCTCGTGCGTCAGGAACTTCAGGCCGATTGCCTGGCCGGGGTCTGGGCCAACAATGCACAAAAGCGTCTGAACTGGCTGGAACCGGGTGACATCGAAGAAGCCCTGAACGCCGCCAACGCCATCGGCGACGACCGTTTGCAACAGCAAGGTCAGGGCCGCGTGGTGCCAGACTCGTTTACCCATGGAACGTCAGCGCAAAGGGTGCGCTGGTTTAAAACCGGATTTGCACAAGGCCAGGTGGGCCAGTGCGATACCTTTGCGGCGAAAAACCTGTAAATGAATAAGTGGCTGTTAGCTGTCCTGTTTACCTGCGCAAGCACCCAAGCCGCCGAGCATGCGGTCAAACAACTCAGCCCCGGCCGGCTGCTACTCAAAGAGGGCGAGATGGCGGTGAGCCTCGGCGCCGCGCCGGCGAAAATCGAACGAGTGCTGATCATCATCCATGGCCGTCTGCGCAACGCTGAAACCTATCGCCAGAGTGCCGAGCAGGCGGCTGAACTGGCAGGACAAACCCAGACCACGCTGGTCATCGCCCCACAGTTTCTCAATGAAACCGATGTCGCCCTGCATCCAGTGGCGGACTCCGTACTGCGCTGGCAGGGCAATGACTGGATGGCTGGCGGTTTATCCACAGCCCCGTTTGCACTGAGTTCCTTTGGGGCACTGGATCAGATCATCGCGAGGGTCAGCGACCGCCAACAGTTTCCGGACGTGAAACAAATCGTCATCGCCGGTCACTCCGGGGGCGGCCAAGTGGTTCAGCGCTATGCCTTGCTGGCTCACGATCAACCCACGTTGACCGCTGCCGGTGTGAAAGTCCGTTATGTGGTCGCCAACCCTTCCTCGTATGCGTATTTCGATGAGCGCCGTCCTGTGGCGTTCGATCACGCGAAATGCCCCGGTTTCAACCGCTGGAAGTATGGCCTGACGGATTTACCCCTCTATGCCAGTGGGCAAACGGCGCCACAGCTTGAAGGCAATTACGTCAAGCGTGACGTGACCTATCTGCTCGGACAGCAAGACACCGACCCACAGCAACCGGCGCTGGATAAAGGGTGCGAGGCTGAAGCCCAAGGCACCAATCGGCTGGCTCGCGGGCACTTTTACTTTGATTATTTGCTGCGTCGTAACCCGCGTGGGGTGAACCAGCGACTGGTGGAAGTGCCAGGAGTCGGGCATGACGGGGACGGGATGTTGACGTCGCCTGAGGGGCAGAAGGTTTTGTTTGGGCAGTGAGTTTGGTGGTACCTGAAAGTGCCCTTTCGCGAGCGAGGCGAAGAGGCGCTCAAGCCAACAACATTTCCCGCAACGCCACGCAATCCGCCGCATGCCAATCCGTCAGCTCCGGCCACGGGTTATCCGGCAAATTCACCAACACCGTCCGTGCCCCGGCCGCCCGCCCGCAATCCAGATCAAAGCGGTAATCACCAACCATCACCAACTCGCTCGCCGGCACGTTCCAGGCCTCGGCCAGTTTCAGCAAACCACCGGGATGCGGCTTGGGCGGTGCTTCATCGCGGCCCAGCACATCCTCCACCGCAAAGCAGTCGGCCAAGCCGATCGCCTCCAGCGTCACGTGCGCCAGCTCTCGGGCATTGCGCGTCAGAATGCCCAGGCGATAACCCCGCCCGACCAACTCGCGCACCAGTTCTACCGCGCCCGGCGCCGGTTTCGAACCCAGCGCCAGATCACGTTCATGCTCCAGCAGCCAGGCATGTTTAGCCGCCGCTTCATCGGCTGGCAGCGCCGCGAGGTGGGTCAGGATGTCGTCTTCGGCCGGGATCGCCAAGGCCACGCGAATCGCCGCGAAGTCATGCACGGCCACTGTGAGGGTGCCGTCCATGTCGAACACCCAATGACGCACCTCGGCCAGGCTCATGCCCAATCCTTGCGGTGACGAATCAGGCCTTCCTGCGTGACCGAGGCCACCAACTGCCCGGCGCGATTGAACACGCTGCCACGGCTGAAGCCGCGGGAATTACCGGCCCACGGACTGTCCATCGCGTAGAGCAACCAGTCATCGGCGCGCAGATCCTGATGGAACCACAGCGCGTGATCGAGGCTGGCGACCTGCATGTCTTTCTGCCAGACCGTTTTGCCGTGAGGCTGCATCGAAGTTACCAGCAGTCCGAAGTCCGACGCATAGGCCAGCAAGTATTTGTGCAGCGCCGGTGAGTCGGCCAACGCACCGTCGGCACGAAACCACACGTACTTGACCGGGTCGGACGGCTGCGGGTTGTAAGGGTCTTTCTCGGTCACCGGGCGAAATTCGATCGGTTTCGGGCACAGCAGTTTTTCGCGCATTTTTTCCGGAATCAGGTGCGCACGCTGTTGGGTCAGCTCCAGTTCCGACGGCAGGTTTTCCGGGCCGACCACCACCGGCATCTCGAGTTGGTGCTGAAAGCCTTCTTCGTCGTACTGGAACGAGGCGCTGCAGGTGAAAATCGGGTGGCCTTTCTGGATCGCCGTCACCCGGCGCGTACTGAAACTGCCGCCGTCGCGTACCCGATCAACCTGATACACCACTGGCAACCCGGCATCGCCCGGACGCAGGAAATAACCGTGCATCGAATGCACGTGGCGCGCTTCTTCTACCGTCTGACTGGCCGCCGACAGCGACTGGCCGAGCACCTGACCGCCGAACAACTGGCGAAAACCCAGGTCCTGGCTGCGGCCACGGAACAGGTTTTCTTCGATCGGTTCCAGGGTCAACAGGTCGACCAGATCATCCAACACTTGGCTCATTCAGGCTCTCCTCACGCAAAACATTGCCGCGCAGTCTTGGCTGCGACGGTCGATTCAGTTTCTGGCCAGGGCCAATAAGATGGCGACCATTGTAAACGTCCGCGGCGGCTTATCCATGCAAGGTTTGCAGCCATTGTTCGCGGGTGATGCGGTACAGCACATGGTGACGCAGGGGATGGCCGGCTGCGAGCTTCGGATGCTCGAAGTCATCGGCTGAATCATGGTGCATGCCGATGGCCTGCATGACTTTCTCGGAAGGCGTGTTGGTTTGCGCGGTGAAGGACACGACTTCGGACAGCCCCAAGCGGTCAAACCCGCAACGCAGAGCGGTCCACGCGGCTTCACTGGCATACCCCAGGCCCCAATGCTCACGCGCCAGGCGCCAGCCGATTTCGGTCGCGGGAGTGAATGGCGCGTCGAAGCCCACCACGCCCAGCCCGGTAAACCCGATGAATTGGCCGGTGTCCTTGCGTTGCAGCGCCCACAAGCCGAATCCGTGCTCGGCAAAATGCCCGCGAATACGTCCAATCAGCGAGGCACTTTCCAGACGGCTCAACGGCGCCGGAAAATAACGCATCACCTGCGAATCGGCACACATCGCCGCAAATTCCGGCAGGTCCTCATCGTGCCACTGCCGCAACAGCAGTCGCGCACTTTCGAGTTCCAGTATTGGCTCCATTGCGTTCCCCCGTTTCCATGCCGCAAGTCTACATCGCTGGTAGGATCCTTCTCTCATTCCTACATGAAATCATCATGCCGCTGCCGCTGATTTATCACGAAGACTACAGCCCCGAGTTTCCGGCGGATCACCGCTTCCCCATGGACAAGTTTCGCCTGCTGCGCGATCACCTGGTGGACAGCGGCCTGACCCGGGACGCCGACCTGCTGCGCCCGGAACTCTGCCCCACGGACATTCTCGCCCTCGCCCATGACGCTGCCTATATCGAACGTTATATGAGCGGCGAGTTGTCCCGTGAAGACCAGCGGCGCCTCGGCCTGCCCTGGAGCGAAGCCCTGGCCCGGCGCACGGTGCGCGCGGTTGGCGGATCGTTGCTCGCGGCGGAACAAGCGCTGGAACACGGTTTGGCCTGTCACTTGGCCGGCGGCACGCATCATGCGCATTACGATTACCCGGCCGGCTTCTGCATCTTCAATGACCTGGCCGTGATCAGCCACTACCTGCTGGAAAGCGGCCGGGTGAATCGGGTGCTGATCTTCGATTGCGACGTGCATCAAGGCGACGGGACTGCACGGATCCTGCACAACACCCCGGACGCGGTGACCGTTTCCCTGCACTGTGAGAAGAACTTTCCTGCACGCAAAGCCGAAAGTGACTGGGACATCCCGTTGCCCAAGGGCATGGGCGACGCCGACTACCTGAAAGTGGTCGACGACGCGCTCAACTATTTGCTGCCGCTCTACCAACCGGACCTGGTGCTGTACGACGCCGGCGTCGATGTGCACAAGGATGACGCTCTGGGTTACTTGAAGCTGACAGACGAAGGTGTCGCGGCACGTGATGAAAGCGTGATGCGCCACTGCCTGGGCCGGGATATTCCGGTGGTCGGGGTGATCGGCGGTGGCTACAGCAAGGACCGCAAGGCGTTGGCGCGCCGGCACGGGATTCTGCATCACAGCGCGCAACGGGTGTGGCAGTCATCAGGTTGTCATTGACCGTGAGTGTTTACCCACAATGCCTGTGGAACGGCCTGTGGATAACCTGAGTGAAAGGACCTACAGCCCTTGCGGCGTATAGCCTACACAGCGCTGGTTGTTTTTTAACCACCTCAAATACACCGCCGTTCCCACAGGGATCTGTGCTGGTAGAATGCCCGCCTTCATTCCGCCAAACCGCAGCGCATTCCATGACCCGATCTTCCACCGCCCTCTCCCCTCATGTCGCCATCATCGGCGGCGGCCCTGCCGGCCTGATGGCAGCGGAAGTGTTGAGTCAGGCCGGGATCAAGGTCGACCTGTACGACGGCATGCCTTCGGTGGGACGCAAATTCCTGCTGGCCGGTGTCGGCGGCATGAACATCACCCATTCCGAAGCCTACCCGGCGTTTCTCTCGCGCTACGCCGACCGTGCCCCGCAGATTGCGCCGCTGCTGCGCTCCTTTGGCGCCGAAGCGCTGTGCCAATGGATTCATGATCTGGGCATTGAAACCTTTGTCGGCAGTTCCGGCCGGGTGTTTCCGACCGACATGAAAGCCGCGCCCCTGCTGCGCGCCTGGCTCAAACGGTTGCGTGATGCCGGCGTAGTTATCCACACCCGCCACCGTTGGCTCGGTTGGGATGACAGCGGTGATTGGCGGATCGACAGCCCCGAAGGCGAAAAAATCGTCAAGGCTGACGCCACCCTGCTGGCCCTCGGCGGTGGCAGTTGGTCGCGTCTCGGTTCGGACGGCGCATGGATGCTGCCACTGGAACAACGCGGCGTAGGACTGGCGTCGTTGCAACCGAGTAATTGCGGCTTCGAGGTGCAGGCCTGGAGCGAATTGATGGTCAGTAAATTCGCCGGCGCGCCGCTGAAAAACATCGCCATCGGTCTCAATGACGACGTGCCACGGCTCGGGGAATGCGTGATCACGGCGACCGGAATCGAAGGCAGTCTGATTTACGCCCTGTCCGCGCCGATCCGTGAAGCGATCAACCTCACCGGTTCCGCGACTATTCACCTGGACCTGCTGCCAGGCAAGCCTGTGGATAAAGTGCAGGCCGCGCTGAGCAAACCACGCGGTTCACGTTCGATGTCCAAGCACCTGCACAGTCAGCTGGGCCTTGATGGCGTGAAAGCCGCGTTGCTGCGTGAACTGACGCCAGCCGATTGCTTTAGCGACCCGGCATTGTTGGCCAACGCGATCAAGGCACTGCCGCTGACGCTGGTGAAAACCCGCCCACTGGACGAAGCCATCAGCAGCGCCGGTGGTGTGATGTTCGAGTCGGTGGATGAACGCTTGATGCTCAAGCAATTGCCTGGCGTGTTCTGCGCGGGAGAGATGCTGGATTGGGAAGCGCCGACGGGCGGCTATCTGCTGACCGCGTGTTTCGCCAGTGGGCGTGCGGCGGGGATCGGGATGGTGGAGTGGTTGAAGCGCAAGGCTTGAGACCGAGTTGCCCCCTTCGCGAGCAAGCCCGCTCCCACATTTAACCGGGTTCTCCCAGAAGAATGCGATCGAATGTGGGAGCGGGCTTGCTCGCGAAGGCGTCCTGACAGACGCCGCCGACACTTAAGGCTTACGTTTGCGCGGCCCAGTGTTGAACACCGGCACTTTACGCACAGGCTTGATCGACGGCTCCGGCGCCGAAGCATCACCGCTCTCAACCCATTTGCCCAGATTGCGTTTACCGCCACTGGAAGTCTTCGGCTTCTTCGGTTTTTTCGGCTTCTTCACCACCTGACCGCTGGCATCGGTATCCGGCACGCGATGTTCAGGTTCGAAGTCGTGCTCCATCTGCCGAGGCAATGTCTGACGGGTCAACGTCTCGATGGCCGACAGCAAATTCACTTCATCGGCGCAGACCAGCGAAATCGCCTGCCCGGTGTTACCCGCACGGCCGGTACGCCCGATGCGGTGGATGTAATCCTCGGCCACGATCGGCAGGTCGAAGTTGACCACCAACGGCAAATCTTCGATGTCCAGGCCACGGGCCGCGACGTCAGTGGCGACCAGGATCTGTACTTCACTGGCCTTGAAACGGTCCAGTGCGCGCTGACGCGTGGCCTGCGGTTTGTCGCCGTGGATGCCGTCGGCATTGATGCCTAGGCCCTGGAGTTTTTCCACCAGCGCGTCGACACCGTTGCGGGTCTTGGCGAACACCAGCACTTGCTTCCACTTGCCTTTGCGCAACAAGTGAACGAACAGTTCCGGCTTGCGCTTCTTATCGACCGTCACCACCCACTGCTTAACCGTGTTGGCCGCCACGTTGCGCGGGCTGACTTCGATGCTCAGTGGATCGTTGAGCATTTGCCCGGCCAGCGTGCGGATCGCCTCGGAGAACGTCGCCGAGAACAACAGCGTCTGACGCTTCTTCGGCAGCGCCTTGTAGATGTTGCCCAGCTCCTCGGAAAAGCCCAGATCGAGCATGCGATCGGCTTCGTCCAGTACCAGGGTTTGCAGCTGATTGAACTTGAGCGCGTTCTGACGGAACAGGTCGAGCAAACGGCCCGGCGTGGCCACCAGCAGGTCGACGCCTTTGCGCAGCTTCATCATTTGCGGGTTGATGCTGACGCCGCCGTACACCGCGTAAGTGCTCAGCGGCAAGTTCTCGGCGTACTGACGCACGGCTTCGTGAACCTGTTCCGCCAGTTCGCGGGTCGGTACCAGAATCAGTGCGCGCACCGAATTGGCGGTGACTTTCGGCCCTTCCATGGCCAGCAATTGCAGGAGCGGCAACGCGAAACCGGCCGTCTTGCCAGTGCCGGTCTGGGCCGCAGCCATCAGGTCGCGACCGGCCAGCACCGCCGGAATGGCTTGCGCCTGAACTGGCGTCGGGGTCTGGTAGCCGAGCGTCTCGAGAGAGCGCAGCAAGGGTTCGATCAGGCCAAGGGTGGCGAAAGTCATGGGATTACCGTAGGAAAATTCAGCGCGGGTTTTTCAAAACAAGTGTGCATAACAAGATGCAATGGCGCGCAGTTTACCCTAATTCACACGGGATTCTGTCGGCGCGACCAAAGCAGGCTGCACCGGCGCCCGACGCCACTGCGGCAATCCGATCAACACCACGGCACTGATGATCACCAGCATCGCCAGCCCTTCTTCGATTCCGATGGTCTCACCCACAAACACGATACCCAACAACACCGCCACGGCCGGATTGACGTAGGCATAACTGGTCGCCGCCGCTGGACGCACGTTTTTCAACAGGTACATATAAGCGTTGAACGCGATGATTGAGCCGAAGAACGTCAGATACGCCAGGGCTGCCCAACCTTCGATCGGCGGCATGGCTTGCAGATGTTCGCCGCTCACGGCACTGCCGATCAGCAGCGCCACACCACCGACCAGCATTTCCACCGCACTGGCCATCGCCCCCGCCGGCAACGGCACGTGTTTGCTCCAGACCGACCCGAACGCCCAGGACGCCGCCGCAAACACCAGCAACAGAGCACCCAAGGGGCTCGATTGCAGGTTCGAACCGAGATTCAACATGGCAATGCCGATCAGCCCCAGCGCAATCCCGGCCCATTCGAGACGGGTATTACGCGCCCCCCAGAAATAACCAAACAACAAGGTAAACAGGGGCACCGTCGCCACCGCCAGCGCCGCCACGCCGGAGGCCACCCCCATGTGTTCGGCGACACTGACGCCGCCGTTCCCGCAGGCGAGCAGCAGGATCCCGATCATGCCGGCCGCTTTCCACTGCGCCCAGGTCGGTGCCGGCGCCCCGCGCCAGCGCAGGAAGCCATACATCAACGTCCCGGCGAGCACAAAACGGATCCCCGCGAGCAGCAATGGCGGCCAATACTCCACGCCGATGCGGATCACCAGATAGGTCGAGCCCCAAATCACGTACAACGCGAAAAAGGCAGCGATCAACGGCAAGGGAAAACGACGTAAGCCAGGCATGGGCAGCTCGATGACAAAACAATGTGAACAGCTATTCTAGAAAGGCCAACGGCGAAAAATAAGTTACAAAACCTGTTTATCACGCCAGTACACTTTTCAAAACACGGACTTCAGCGATATAAACCGTGCTTTCGAAAGTCAGTCATTTCTCAGGAATAGTCCGTGGATAAATACGACCGCATGCTCCTCAGCGCCCTGCTGGAAAACGGTCGTGCGTCCTACGCCGACCTCGCGCGCAAGGTCAATCTGTCCGCCCCGGCCGTGGCCGAGCGCGTGGCTAAACTGGAAGCCAGCGGCGTGATTACCGGTTACCAGGCGAAAGTCGACATGGCCAAGCTCGGCTTGCCGATCCAGTGCGTGATCGAACTGCGCCTGAACCAGCATGGCAATCAGAAGGCCTACGACGATCTGATCAAAATCCCCCAGTTGACCGAATGCCACCGGGTGACCGGCGATCCGTGCGTGATCATGCAAGCGGCGGTGGGCTCGATGCCGGAGCTGGAAGCGTTGATCAACCGGATTGCCAAGTTCGGGTTCAGCAAGACGTCGATTGTGTTGTCGAGCGCAATAGAAAAGCGCGTGCCGTTGGGGCACATCGAAGGTAATGGCAAAGTCTGAATCAACGCAGTCCCTGTGGGAGCGAGCTTGCTCGCGATGGCTGAGTGTCAGTCAACAACAATGCTGAATGATCAATCGCCATCGCGGGCAAGCCCGCTCCCACAGGTTTTTGTGGTGAGTTTCAGAACCCGCGATGACGCTTGAGGTGTTCGTTGATCTTCGCCGCCGGCACTTTCTGCAAGCCGCACAGCAAATCATGGGACAACTCGCGCAACCCATGCTTGCGCTGCAACTCGTTCATCAAGTGCGTTGTCAGGTTGGCCGCCATCTCGGCATCAGCCATCGCCCGGTGAGCCTTGCCGGTGTCGGGCAAGTTGGCGAAGGTGGTGAGGGTGCCGAGTTTATGATTCGGCGCTGCCGGCATCAGCCGACGGGCCAGCAGTAGCGAGCAGGCAAAGTTTTGCAAACGCGTGCGTTTGATCCGCCCCAGCTCAAAGTCCCAGAACTTCTGGTCGAACGCGGCGTTGTGCGCGAGCAACGGAGTACAGCCGACAAACTCATTGACCTCGTTCATTACCTGCTCCGCCGATGGCGCGGTGCGCAGCATGGCGTTGCTGATGCCGGTGAGTTGCTCGATGAACGCCGGCACGCGCACGCCTGCGTTCATCAGGCTTTGATAACGCTCGACGATGCGCCCCTGTTCAAGGATCACCACGGCAATTTCGGTAGCCCTGCAGCTGCTGCTCGGGGAGATCCCGGTGGTTTCAAAGTCGATGACTGCTATGCGTTCCAAACCTGTTTCAACTCCGTAAAAATCAATTCTTGAGCAGCAACGCGCCTTCGATCGGCACATACCGGCTGGCAGCGCGGATCAGCGAGTTGGCGGTCAGCCCCGGTACGCCATAGGCGACCGCTTGCACCCCGTGCTTGCTGATGATGCGTTCCAGCAGCATGTCGAAATCACCGTCGCCGGAGGCCAGCACGATTTCGTCGACATGATCGGCGGCGTCCATGATGTCGAGGGTGATGCCCACGTCCCAGTCGCCCTTGGCCGAACCGTCGCTGCGCTGGATGTAGGGCTTGAGCTTCACGGTGAAACCAAGGTTGCGCAGGATCTGCTGAAACTGCTGCTGTTTGCTGTCGCCACGATCGATCGCGTAGGCATAAGCCTCGACGATCTCGCCCTGTTTGCTGATGTCAGCCCACAACGCGGCGTAGTTGAAGTGGCAACCATAGGCCTGACGCACGGTGTAATAGAGGTTTTGAACATCGGCGAACACTGCGATTTTTTTCACCGCGGGTTTCCTCTTGGCGCACAGGCGCGCAGGCGAGATCAGGCACCCTGGCCCGAAAAGTCGCCCAGTATGCCAGCCCGAAGGATTGTTCCGCGAATAATCGGCCCGGGGCACGGTCGCGCCCCGGACGAATGGCGTCTTAGACGAAGGAATCGTCGTCATCGCCGCCGAAGAATGACGAGCTGTCATCGCTGTAATCAGTGTCGGCAAAACCGCCCTGATCGTTGGTGTTGTTGTCGGCCATACGCTGGTCATCGCCCCAACCGCCGTTGCTCTGGTCATTGACCTGAGCCGGTTCTTCCTTGATCACTTCAACCACTTCCGGCTGCTGATTGTGATGGAACAGGCTGCTGATGCCTTGTGCCAGCATCACGCCACCCGCGACACCGGCCGCGGTTTTCAACGCACCACCGAGAAAACTGCTGCCCGCCGCCGGCGCCTGCTGTTGCGGGGCATAGTTTTGCTGTGGCGGCGTGGCACCAAAATTCTGCTGCGGTGGCTGTGAATTGAACGATGGCCGTGCCGGTTCACGCCAGCCGCCTGTGGACGATGGGGCGCTCTGGGTCGGTGCGGGCTGTGGATCGCGGGCACTGCCACCGAAGATGCTCGACAAAAAGCCGCCACCGCTTGGCGCCGGGGCCGCTGTCTGCGCCTTGGCCGCTTGCAGTTCGGCCTGCAATTGCTGCACTTGCCGGGTCAGTTGCTTGTTCTGTTCGTCAAGGCTCTTGATGGCAGCTTCCTGAACCAGGATCGCCTGGGTCATGAAATAGCCGGCCGCAGGCTGGCGAGCCAGGTGTTCCTTGATCCGCGCCTCAGCCAGGGCATCGCGCGGGGCTGAGTCCGTTTCGGCCTGTTGCAGCCGGGAAAACAGTCCATCGATCAGGGTTTGTTCTTCGCTGTTCATGGCGACCTCGTAGATTGCCGGGGGAAATCATTTGTCCTTTTCCAAAGAGGATAAGGTGCTCGACCTTAATGGAGGCTGAAACAAGTTGTTTCAATGAGCTTTACCTAACGTTTACGTTTGCGCCCCCTGGGGTTTGATCGGTTAAAGTGGACCACTGCTTCCAACCTGCGATACCGACTGATGAATCCGTTCGATGTACTGCGTGACTCCTTGTATTTCTTCAAGCGCAATCTGGGGCAGATCGTGCAACTGTGCCTGCCACTGGTGATCTTCGAGGCGCTGCTGCAACAAATTGTCGACCGCTCTACCGAGCCGGACAGTTTTCCCGGCGTCAGCGTGATCGTCGGCTTGCTGGTTTATCCGCTGTACACCGCGGCCCTGATCCTGTTTCTCGACGCCCGCAGCCGCGGTGAGTCGCCGCGCAACCGTGATCTGCTGACCCGCTCGGCGTACCTGTGGCCGCGCTTCGCCCTGCTGACGGCGCTCAATACCCTGCTGATCCTGCTCGGCCTGTCGCTCTACTTCCTGCCCGGTATCTATCTGATGGTGACCCTGGCCTTCGGCGAGTACCTGTTGGTGCTGCGTGGCATGGCCCCGTTGGCGGCCATGAAAGCAAGCCTGCGCCTGACTCGCGGCCACTTCATGCGCATTCTGGTGTGCATCCTGTGCGTGATGGGCCCGTTGTGGGTGCTCAAGGGCGCCACCCTCGCGGTGTACCCGGACCCGCAAAACCCGGTGATTTCCCTGCTGATCGACAGCGCCCACAGCTTCCTGCAACTGTTCACCAGCGTCGTGTTGTTCCGCTTGTTCATGCTGATTGGTGATACACCCGAGAAGATTGAGGGGCCGCTCTGACCGTGGGCTTCGGCCCCGGTCTCGGTTATGCTCGGGGCCATCTTTTGTAACGCTATAAGCCGAGCCATGACCCGTCTACTGCGCTACACCCTGCTGAGTCTGTTGATCGTGACCGGCGTGATCGCATTACTGATCTACAACCTGACCTGGCGCCCCGACTCCAAGGAAGTGCTGCCGGTCAGTTGCACGACTCAAGCACCCACCCTGGTACCCGGTCAGGCATTGAAAGTGATGACCTGGAACGTCCAGTACCTGGCAGGTAAACGCTATGTGTTCTGGAATGACCTCGCGCAGGGCACTGATGAAGAGCCCACGCCGGAAGACATGGCCTTCAGCCTCGACGAAGTGGCACGGGTGATTCGCGACGAATCCCCCGACATCGTGTTGCTGCAGGAACTCGATGACAACGCCAAGACCAGCGACTATCAAAACCAGTTCAAACTCCTGCAAGAGCGGGTTGCCGACCTGTATCCGTGCAGCACTCGCGCCTTCGACTGGAAAGCCGACTTCGTGCCCGAGCCACACATCTTCGGCAGCGTCGGTCGGCAACTGGCAACGCTCAGCCGCTACCAGATCGAACATGCCGAACGCCTGCAATTGCCGGTCGCGTCGGCCAACCTGATCAGCCGTCAGTTCAAACCGAAGAATGCCTTGTTGGTGTCTTACCTGCCGTTGAACGACGGCGGTCAGATGGCGGTGCTCAACACCCATCTGGACCGCGTCATCCAGCCAGACGAAACGCTGCAAGCCCAAGTGGCGGCCGTCGCCAACGTGCTCGACAAATTCGAAGGTCGTGGCACGCCGTGGTTGATCGGTGGTGATTTCAATCTGTTGCCGCTAGGGCAATTTCGCCGACTGCCCGAGGAGCAACGCACGCCCTACTCCGCCGACAGCGCGCTGCACGTGCTGTGGGGCAAGTACGCGATGATCCCGACCAACAACGAAGCCAGCGGCGCCGATCGGGCCCGGTGGCTGACGCATTATCCGAATGATCCGGGCTTGAATGGCCCGGACCGCACGGTTGATTACCTTTTCTACAGTCCGCGCATCAAACGGGTCGAGGCGATGGTGAGGCAAGACGACACGCTGCGCATCTCCGATCACCTGCCGGTGATTGCACGGTTCCTGCTACCCGCCAACTGACAACGCAAAACCTGTGGGATTGGGTATGGCCAGAAAATCGGTTCAATGCACCTCTTCCAGGTCGTCATGCAACAGTCCGAAGATCTTGCGCTTCATGTCGATAAACGAGCGCTCCATGACCATGTCCAGGGTCCGTGGGCGTTCGATCGGCACATCCAGAATCTGCTTGATCCGCCCAGGCCTGGCGCCCATCACGTAGACCCGATCACCGAGCAGAACCGCCTCGTCGATATCGTGGGTCACGAACAAAACGGTCTTTTTGCTGTTGCCCCAGACCCGCAACAACAGTTGCTGCATTTGCAGGCGCGTCTGGCTGTCGAGCGCGCCGAAAGGTTCGTCCATCAGCAGGATCTGCGGATCATTGGCCAACGCACGGGCAATCGCCACACGCTGCATCATGCCGCCGGACAGCTGCTTGGCGTAGTTGTCGGCAAACCCGCTCAGGCCCACTTCATTGACGTAATAGTCGACGATCTCCTTGCGCCGGGCAGCCGCCATGCCGCGACGCTTGAGCCCGAACTCGACGTTCTGGCGCACCGTCAGCCACGGAAACAACGTGTAGCTCTGGAACACCATGCCGCGATCCGCACCCGGCCCCTGTACTTGCTGGCCACCGACGTAAATCTCGCCTTCGGTGGGTTCGTTAAGGCCGGCGGTGAGGTAGAGCAAACTCGACTTGCCGCAGCCCGAAGGCCCGACCAGCACCGCGAATTGTTGATCCGGCACTTCGAACGACACCTGCTCCAGCGCAGTGAACATGCCGCCGTCAGGTTTCTGATAGCGCAGGCTGACCTTGTCCACTTGCAGCCTTGGAGCGGCCAGCACCGGGGTGGCCGACGGTGTGACGAAGCGAGGGTTGACGGCGCTTACTGAGCCCATGCGGCGATCCTCAGACGTAGGAAACGGAACAGTTGATCGGTGACCAGGCCCAGCAGGCCGATGATCGCGATTGCCAGAAAAATCACATCCACTTGAAAGCCACGCATGGCTTTGAGGCTCAAGTAACCCAGGCCACTGGAAGCAGCGACCAGTTCGGCAACCACCAGGTAGGTCCAGGCCCAGCCCATGGTCACGCGCAAGGTGTCGAGCACACCCGGCAACGACGCCGGGGCGATCACATGCAGCACCGCATCGCGACGGGTCGAGCCCAAGGTGTAGGACGCGTTGATCAAATCCTTGGAGATGCCTTTGGACACGTCCGCGATCAT
Organism: Pseudomonas sp. FBCC-B1667; assembly: GCF_059133255.1. Classification (NCBI taxonomy): domain Bacteria; kingdom Pseudomonadati; phylum Pseudomonadota; class Gammaproteobacteria; order Pseudomonadales; family Pseudomonadaceae; genus Pseudomonas; species Pseudomonas sp. FBCC-B1667. Next base: position 5,981,240 of record NZ_CP101437.1, read on the forward strand.
CACCAGTTGCTGGAAGAACACGCCGAAGATGATCACCGAGACTCGCTGCTCCAGGCCGATACCGATCCACAGAATGAACAGCGGCACGAACGAGGTGACCGGCAGGTAGCGGATGAAGTTCACCATCGGCTCAAGGAACGCCTGAACGATACGGAAGCTGCCCATCAGCAACCCCAGCGGCACCGCCACCAGCGACGAGACAATGAAACCGACCATTACCACTTCGAGACTGGCCCACACGTGCAGGCCAAGGGTGCCGTCGCGGCCCAGGCGCACGGCGGCTTCGGCCACCGCGCCCGGTGTCGGCAGGAACATGCCTGGCACCACGCCGCCATAGGACAACCCGGCCCACAGGCCGATCAAAAGAACCCAGGCCAGACCGCTCGCGCTCCAGATGACCTGCACCGGCAGGCCAGTCTTGGGCGTGATGCAGCGGCTCAGCCATGAATTGCGCTTGAACATGCAAACCTCCTAGAGCGGGGTGACGAAACGGTTGTCGATCAGATCGTCATTGCTGACGTTGTAGGGTTTGCCCTGCAGTTCGCTCGCGGTTTCGTTGGCCAGTTTGATCAACGGTTCGCTATCGCCCGGCTTGCCTGGCGAGCCGAGGAGTTTTTCGCTCATGGCCTGATCGTAGAAGCGCACGCCTTGCGCGGCGGCGGCCAACTCCTTCGGATCGGCGAGGTAACCGCCGACGCCTTTGGCCATGATTTTGTAGGCTTCTTCCGGGTGGTCCTGGGTATATTTCACGGCTTTGTAAAGACCGGCGACCAACGCCTTGACGTCTTCCGGCTGCTTTTCGATGACGGTGCAGTTCAGCGCGACCACATCGACAATCACGCCAGGAGTGCTGCTGCTGTCGATCAGCACCTTGCCCTGCTGCTTGTCACGCACCATCGACAGATGCGGCTCCCACGTCACCGCAGCAGGAACGCGACCGGCGATGAACGCAGTTGCAGCATCGTCAGCCGTCATGTTCTGCACGGTGATGTCGCTCATTTTCATGCCGTGCTTTTTCAGCAGGTAAGACAGCCAGAACTGCGAGGTCGACCCTTCATTCACTGCCACCGCTTTGCCTTTGAGCTCCTGCAGGCTCTTGACGTCCTTGCCCACCAGCACGCCGTCGCCACCATGGCTGTCATCGAGCGCGGCCACTGCCTTGAAGCAGAATTGCGGACGGTACTTCAGCACTTCGTCGATGGTCGACGCCGAGCCTGACAACTCGCCCGAGGCCTGCGCGGCCATGTACATCGAAGCCTCTTCGACGACGGGCAATTCGACGGTCAAGCCGTTTTCCTTGAAGTAGCCCAGGTCCTGAGCCAGGTAGAGGGTGCCGTAGCCGACCCAGGTGGTGTGACCGATAGAAAGGGTGCCGGCCTGGGCGCTGGTGGCGACCGTCGCGGCGATGGCGGTGATCGCCAATGGATGAGCGATGCGGGTTAGCAAGGACTTGATCATGGAGCACTCCCAAAGCTGTTGATTTAGTTTTGATGGGCAGTACGGCCAGCGGTCCGGAAAATCAGCTGACACCTGCGGTCTCTGATGGACCATTCGGCGGGCAGCATCGGGCTGACTGGCGAAGTCGATGTTGGCCCAGCGCGGGGAGAAGGAAAATTAGGAAATATGTCGAGGCGAATGATGAAAAAGCTGTGTAGCGCGCACTGGAAAAGGGCGGTGTGGGCGGGGGTGCCCGAGGTGGGTGCAAAAGGTGAGACATGTGTTGAATGGACAAAAGCAATCGCGGGCAAGCCCGCTCCCACAGGGTTGTATGTCGACCGGATAATTTAGATACGACACATAACCTGTGGGAGCGGGCTTGCCCGCGATTAAGGTCCGAAGGACCTTCCAGCCAAATCAGAGCCGGCCGTACTCCTGCGCCGTACGATCAACTGCTTTGAGGGTCTTGCCCACCAGCTCATCAATCTCCTCACGACTGGCAATCAACGCCGGCGCCATGATCATCCGACCCAGCGTCGAGCGAATAATCACTCCCTCGTCGAAGCCAATCGTGCGGCAACGCCACGCGATGTCGTTCTCGTTGGCAAAGCGCTTGCGGCTGATTTTGTCCTCGGCCAGTTGCAGCGCCGCGACCATGCCGACGCCTTGAATATCCCCCACCAACGGGTGATTGCCGAACACCTCGCGCAAGCACTGTTGCAGGTACGGGCCGATGTCATCCTTGACCCGCGTCACCACCCCTTCATCGCGCAAGGCCTTGAGGTTGGCAATCGCCACCGCCGCCGCTACCGGGTGCCCGGAATACGTCAGGCCGTGAGCAAACACCCCACCCTGCTCCACCAGCACCTGGGCCATTTTCTTCGACAGGATCAACCCGCCCATCGGGATGTAACCGGAGGTCAAACCCTTGGCAATCGACAGCGTGTCAGGCTCAAAACCGAAGTACTCGTGGGCAAACCATTCACCGGTGCGACCGAAGCCGCCGATCACTTCATCCGCGCACAGCAGCACGTCGTACTGGCGGCAGATGCGCTGAATCTCAGGCCAGTAGCTCTCTGGCGGAAAAATCATCCCGCCCGCGCCCTGGAACGGTTCGGCGATGAAGCCTGCGACCTTGTCCGCACCCAGTTCGAGAATCTTTGCTTCCAGTTGCTGCGCGGCCCGCAGGCCAAATTCCGCCGGGGTCAGGTTGCCTTCATGGGCGAAAAAGTACGGCTCGTCGATGTGTTCGATGTCGGGAATCATGCCGCCCATTTCGTGCATGAACTTCATGCCGCCGAGCGCCGTCGCGGCCAGGGTCGAGCCGTGATAACCGTTCCAGCGACCGATCATGATTTTCTTCTCGGGCTTGCCGACAATCGTCCAGTAACGGCGCACGGTGCGGATCAGCACCTCGTTGGCTTCAGACCCCGAGTTGGTATAGATCGCGTGGCTGTAGTGCCCTGGCAACAGGCTGAACAGCAGCTCAGACAACTCAATCACCTGCGGGTGAGTGGTGTGGAAAAACATGTTGTAGTAAGGCAGTTGTTCAAGCTGCCGGGTCGCTGCCGCCGCCAGGTCTTTGCGACCATAACCGAGGTTGGTGCACCACAGCCCGGACATGCCGTCGAGGTAGCGCCGACCGTCGTTGTCCCACAAGTGCAGGCGTTCGCCACGGACCATTACCCGAGGCCCTTCGTCGTTGAGTGCCTTTTGATCGACGAAAGCGTGGATGTGGTGCGCAGCGTCGGCGGCCTGGTAGTCGCGGGTTTCACGTGGTGTGGTCATCGCCAGTTCTCCGTTTTGTTATGAGCGGCTGTTATCAGCGCAGCTGAAACCAGGTGGTCTTCAACTGGGTGTATTTATCGAATGAATGCAGCGACAAGTCGCGGCCGAAACCGGACTGTTTGCCACCGCCGAAAGGCACGGTCACGTCGAGTGCATCGACGCTGTTGACCGACACCGTCCCCGCTCGCAATTGCCGCGCCACACGGTGGGCGCGATTGAGGTCGTCGGTCCACAGCGAAGCCGCCAGACCGTAGACGCTGTCGTTGGCCAGTTGCAAGGCGTGAGCCTCGTCATCGAATGCGGTAACCGCCAGCACCGGGCCGAATACTTCGTCGCGAAACAGCGGCATGTCCGGGGTCACACCGGTGAAAATCGTCGGCTGAATGAAGTTGTCAGAGCCGTTGAAGATCGACTGCCGGCCACCGCACACTTTTGTCGCGCCCTGACGTTCGGCTTGCTGGATGAACGTCATGATGCGCGCGGTCTGGCGACTGTCGACAATCGCCCCGGCGCCGCTCGACGGGTCCAGTGGATCGCCCGGCAGCCAGCGTTCGGCGTGCGCCATGAGGCGTTCGACAAACGCATCGTGGATCGAGCGCTGCACCAGCAAACGCGAGTTGGCCGAGCAAACTTCGCCCTGATTGAAGAAGATCCCGAACGCCGCTTTTTCAGCGGCCAGATCGAGGTCCTGGCAATCGGCGAACACCAGGTTTGCACTCTTGCCGCCGCACTCCAGCCACACCTGTTTAAGGTTCGATTGCGCGGAATACTGCATGAAGTATTTGCCGACTTCCGTGGAGCCGGTGAACACCAGGCAATCGACATCCGGGTGCAAGCCGAGGGCTTTGCCGGTCTGCTCGCCGAGGCCCGGCAGCACGTTCAATACCCCCGCAGGCAAGCCGGCTTCCAGCGCCAGCTCGGCCAGGCGCAGGGCGGAAAAGGGTGATTGCTCGGCGGGTTTCAGAATCACCGAGTTGCCGGCGGCCAGGGCCGGTGCGAGTTTCCACGCGGCCATGTCCAGCGGGAAATTCCACGGCACCACGGCAGCGATCACGCCGAGGGCTTCACGGGTGATGGTTGCCAGCACGTTCTGCGCGCTGGGGGCGATCTGGTCGTAGAGTTTGTCGAGGCTTTCGGCGTACCAGCGAAACACACCGGCCGCGCCCGGCACGTCGATGTTGTAGGCGTCCATGACCGGTTTGCCCATGTTCAACGAGTCAAGCAGTGCCAGTTCTTCGCGGTGGGTCATGATCAGGTCAGCCAGGCGCAGCAGCACCTGTTTGCGCTCACCGGGCGAACGCGTCGACCAGGTGCCGGCTTCAAAGACCTGCCGCGCATTGCTGACAGCAGCGTTGACCTCTTCATCGCCACACGCAGTCACGTTGGCCAGGCATTGCCCGGTGGCCGGGTTGATCGCGGCGAACGTCTGGCCGGACTGCGCGGAACGGCGTTTACCGTCGATGACGGCCTGGTCAGGAAACTGCAGTGCGGCGGCTTTGTTTTGCCAATATGCAAGCTCGAACACGTTCAGATGCTCCAAGGGCTTTTCTTGTGACTGGATGGTGGCCCAGCCCCGTGTCCACGAAAAATAGTAAAAATGTTTTCGCAGACCATGAAAAAACTGGGCAGCCAACCTCCCCCGTTGCGCGGTATGTGGTTATTGTTCAGGCACAACAACACCGTCGTCAGAACGGACGCCGTCGGCGCGAAAATTGCCTGGATGCCTGGATCATCCACCCCGAGGTTTGCCGTGGCTGCCTACAACTTGCGTCAACTGAAATACTTCATCACCACCGTCGAATGCGGCAGCGTCGCCGAGGCCTCGCGCAAGCTGTACATCGCCCAGCCGGCTATTTCCACGGCGATCAAAGGCCTGGAAGACAGCTTCGGCGTGCAACTGCTGATCCGGCATCACGCCCAAGGCGTGTCCTTGACGCCGAGCGGCGCGCGCTTCTACCGCAAGGCCCAGGAACTGCTGCGCATGGCCAAGGAGTTCGAACAGAACGCCCTGGCCGACAATGACGTGGTGGCCGGGCAGATCGACATTGGTTGCTTCGAAACGGTCGCGCCGCTGTACCTGCCGCAATTGATTGCCGGGTTCTCGGCGCTGTACCCGGGAGTGAAAATCCGCATCCGCGACGGCGAGCAGCAAGAGCTGGTGCAAGGCCTGACGTCGGGCACGTTCGACCTGGCGATCCTGTATGAACACGACCTCGACGCCACCATCCAGACCGAACCGCTGATGCCGGCGCAGCGACCTTATGCGTTGCTGCCGGCGGACCATCGCTTTGCCCAGCTCAAGCAGGTGTCGCTGCGCGACCTGTGCCTGGAGCCGATGATTCTGCTGGACGTGCAGCCGAGCCGGACGTACTTCGTCAGTCTGTTCGAAGAATTGAACCTGTCGCCCACTATTGCCTTCAGCTCACCGTCAATCGAGATGGTCCGCGGCATGGTCGGGCAAGGGTTCGGCTTCTCCATCCTGGTCACGCGACCGCATTCGGAGTGCACCTACGACGGGCAGAAAGTGGTGTGTGTGGACATCGTCGAAGACGTCACCGGTTCAGGACTGGTGGCGGCGTGGCTCAAGCGTGGGCAACTGACCAAACCGGCGCAGTTGTTTGCCGATTATTGTCGGGAGCAGTTGACGGCGAAGGCTGCTACCCGGCCTTAATGCCTGGCACAACTGTTGAGCCAGTCGACCCCCCCCTCGCCACAGGGTTGCGTTCCCAACAGGCCAGACGGTAGCGATTACTTGCGGGGTTTGATCCGCGCAGTCGCTTCGGCCACCAATGGATCATCCGGCCAGTAATGCTTGGGATACCGCCCCTTCAAATCCTTCTTCACCTCGGCATACGTGCTGCGCCAGAAGTTCGCCAGGTCCTGGGTCACCTGCACCGGCCGCCGTGCCGGGGACAGCAGGTGCAACTTCACCACCTGCCGGCCACCGGCAATGCGCGGTGTCTCAGCGAGGCCGAACAGCTCCTGCAATCGCACCGCCAAAATCGGCGGCTGCTCGCTGTAATCCAGACGAATCGATGACCCCGACGGCACGCTCAGATGATGCGGCGCCAGCTCATCGAGCCGTTGCGGCAACGGCCATGGCAGCAGGTTATGGACGATGCTCGACAGGTCCAGATTGGCGAAATGACTGAGCCGCGAGACTTTGCCCAGGTAGGGCATCAGCCAATGTTCAAGGCTTTTGAGCAGAGCGGCGTCGCTGACATCCGGCCATTCACTGGCGCTTTTGCTGCTGAGGTCCAGCTGACGCAACAAGGCCACTCGCGCCTGCCACTGACGTAGCTCCGGCGTCCACGGCAACAGCTCCAACCCTTTGCGTCGTACCAGATTGACCAGCGCCTGACTGCGCGCGGTTTCATCGAGACCGGTCAACGGTTCGCGACTGAGGATCAGTTCGCCGACCTTGCGCTGACGCTCGGCACGCAACACGCCTTCGCGCTCGTCCCAATCCAGTTGATCGACGATGCGCACTTGCTCGGCGAGCACCGAGTCGAATAACGCCGGATCGAAATCCGCCGCCAGATAAATTCGTTCCTCGCGCTGGCCCTGACGACTGCCGAGATCGGCGATCACCAGCCACGCCTGTTTCATCAAGCTGTCAGCCTCGGCGAACAGTGCGGCGCGGCCGTTGGCCAAGCGATATTCCGCGCCACCGGCTCGACGCTGCTGGGCAACGCGGTCGGGATAGGCCAGCGCCAGCAATGCGCCGAGCCAGCGCGGGTGATCCGGATCACTGACCGGCTCCGAGGCTTTGCCGCGCAGGTAACCGCGATACTGTCGCGCCAGTTGCCGGGCCCGTTGTACACCGCCCTGAGCGCCGCGAGCGGCACGTTCTTCGCCAGACAACAGCACCAAGCGACTGTGCAGATCGGCGCCAGCGCCGCGCAAGATATCGCGCTCACCGAGCAACGCCGCGACATCGCAGGCCATGTCGGCCAAGCCGAGCGCCTGGCCGCGCAACAATAAATGCGCGATACGCGGGTGCGCCGGCAGTTCGGCCATGGCCTGACCGTGACGGGTCAGCGCTTCGCCGTCCAATGCGCCCAGTCGATCCAGCAAGTCCTGAGCCTGGGCATAAGCGGCGGCTGGAGGCACATCCAGCCAAACCAACTGACCCGGTGTAACGCCCCAGCGACCAAGTTGCAACGCCAGGCCGGCGAGGTCCGCCGAGAGAATTTCGGCACTGGCGTAGGCCGCCAGTTGCTCGTGCTGATCCTGCGACCACAAGCGATAACACACGCCTGGCTCCAACCGCCCTGCCCGGCCCGCGCGCTGCGTGGCACTGGCCTTGGAAATGCGCTGGGTGTCGAGGCGGGTCATGCCGCTGCCGGGGTCGAAGCGCGGCACCCGCGCCAATCCGGCATCGATCACCACGCGCACGCCGTCGATGGTCAGGCTGGTCTCGGCGATGTTGGTTGCCAGCACCACTTTGCGAAAGCCTGCCGGTGCCGGATCAATCGCCGCGCGCTGGGCGTTCAGGTCCAGTTCACCGTGCAGCGGGCACAGCAGCACCTGGGGGCTATCGCCCAACGCATCGGCCAGTTGCTGATGGACCCGACGGATTTCCGCCTGCCCGGGCAGGAACACCAGAAGGCTGCCGGTTTCATCGTTCAAGGCTTCAAGGATGGTTTGCACCAGTCGCGGCTCGATGAATTCACCGGGCTGGAACGGACGCCCCCAGTGCATCGCCACCGGGTACATGCGGCCTTCGCTACGCAGGATCGGCGCATCGTCGAGCAACCCGGCCAGGCGTTCGCCCTCCAGGGTTGCCGACATCAACAGAATTTTCAGCGGTTGATCGTCACGAAACAGCTCCCGGCCATTCAGGCTAAGGGCCAATGCCAGGTCGGCGTCGAGGCTGCGCTCGTGGAATTCATCGAAGATCAGCAAGCCAACGCCTTCCAGCGCCGGATCGTCCTGCAAACGGCGCGTCAGGATGCCTTCGGTGACCACTTCGATGCGGGTCTTGGGGCCGACTTTGCTGTCGAGACGAATGCGATAGCCGACCGTTTCGCCCACCTTCTCCCCCAATTCACTGGCCAGCCGCTCCGCCGCCGCCCGCGCTGCCAGCCGGCGCGGTTCAAGCATCAGAATGGTTTGCCCGGCCAGCCAGGCCTCGTTGAGCAGGGCCAATGGAACACGGGTGGTCTTACCGGCACCGGGCGGTGCTTCGAGCACGGCTTCGTTGCGTGTCGCCAAGGCTTCACGCAACGCGGGTAAAACTTCATCAATCGGCAAAGAAATCATGCTGGCTCCAAAACAGAGGGCCGAGTATAACGGCGAACTGCCGGGCGTTCGTCAGGGTCTTAATTCATACCGACGCTCTTTCGTTTTGAAATTACCCAGGAGAATTCATATGCGTGTTCCCTTTCGCCTGATTGGCGGTGTGCTGGTTGCAACCCTGCTGACCCAGCTGACCGCTTGCGGATCGATTTTCTACCCCGACCGCCGTGGGCAAATCGACGGTAAAATCGACCCGGCTATCGCCGCGCTGGACGCCGTGGGCCTGTTGTTCTACATCATTCCCGGCCTGATCGCGTTTGCGGTCGACTTCGCCACTGGTGCGATTTACTTCGAGCCAGGCAAGACCGCTCAGGTAGATCCGGAGAAGCTCAAGGAAGCGATGGGTGCCGACGGCAAGGTCGATAACCACACGTTGCAGACTATTCTGGAAACTGAACTGGGCCGCAGCTTCCCGCTGGACGACCCACGCCTGATCCAGCACAAAGGCAGCACCCAGCAACTGGCCCTGCTCGGCCTGCAACCCGCCGCTTAATCGGTGCACCCAAAGGAAAAGCTGCCCCTATGACTTCCAGCTCCGAACACGCCCGCCTGCTGCGGCTGGCGACCCGTGCCTCGGTGGCGGTGGCGTGCACGCTGATCGTCGCCAAAGCCATCGCCTGGTGGTTGAGTGGTTCGGTGAGCATGCTCGCCGGATTGACCGACTCGGCGCTCGACGGCGTCACGTCGCTGCTCAACTTGCTGGCGGTGCATTACGCCTTGCGCCCCGCCGATGACGATCATCGTTACGGGCATGGCAAGGCCGAGTCGCTGGCGGGCATGGCCCAAGCGTTATTCATTGGCGGCAGTGCGGTGTTGATTTCCATGCAGGCGATTGACCGTCTGCAACACCCGGAGCCGGTCGGCGCGCCGTGGATCAGCATCGGGGTGATCGTATTTTCCCTGGTGCTGACGGTGGCCTTGCTGATGTTGCAGCATCGCGTGGTCAAAGCCACTGGCTCTAACGCGGTGCGTGCGGATTCGCTGCACTACCGCTCGGACCTGCTGCTCAACGGCAGCATTCTGGTGGCGCTGGTGCTGGCCGGGTTTGGCTGGCATCAGGTCGACCCGTGGTTCGGCCTGGCGATTGCCGCGTACATTCTCTGGAGCGCGATTCAGATCGCCCGGGAAAGCTTTACGGTGTTGATGGATGAAGAATTGCCGCCGGATGTCAGTCAGCACATGCTTGAACTGGCGTGCAGCGTGCCGGGTGTTTTGGGGGCGCACGATTTGCGCACGCGGATTTCAGGCAACCAGTGGTTCGTGCAACTGCACCTGGAATTGCCGGGGGATTTGACGCTGTCAGTCGCCCACGGCATCAGCGATCAAGCCGCCGACGCCATCCATGCCGCCTACCCGCGAGCCGAAGTGCTGGTGCACGCCGACCCGCAGGAAGTGGTGCTGGCTGCCAAGACTCAGAACTTGACCTGATAACCACGACTGCCCAGGCAATTGCCCTGGGCCTGTCGGTAGGCTTGCACCACCGAAGGGTCAGGTTGGTAAGTGTCGGCGCGTGGATCAAAACCGCTCTGCTGCACCGCGTATTGGTAGCACTCGTAACCGTCCTGACTGACCTGTTCCGGCGACTGGCCGCTGGCCGGGTACGCCTCGACGTCATAGCCATTGCTGGACGATTGCGGCAGCGGTTGTCCCGGTGGTTCGACCACCACGTAATCCTGAGTGTTTTCTTGATAGGCGTAATACGACCCGGCTGCCAGGAACAGTAATGCCCCGCCAATCCACACTTCACGGGCGTAATCGGGCAAGTAACTGACACGGATCCCGCGCGGCGGCTGCACCACTACGTAACGCGGGCCTTGCGGGCGATACCAGTAGCCGCCGGAATAGAAGTAATCCCGACCGCCGTAAGGAACGCGGTAATCGCGATCCGGGAAGCGATCGATCACCTGACCGGGCCGATACTGCGGACCGGGTCCCCAACCGTTGCCGCGACCATTCGGGCGACCGGCCCAGTAATGATCATTGGGCCGTGCGCCCATACCGCCGGTTTGCCACTGCTGGTTGTATCCGTTGTTGTGCGGATTGTCCTGATAATAACCACGCTGCGGCTGTTGGGTCTGGCGCACGGTGTCGGGCCGGCCTTGTATCGGCAGGTCATTGGCGGGTAATTGCGGAGGTGGTGGCGGCGAGCGAACCGGGTTGTTGTAGTCGTGCTGCGGCCGTGGCTGGTTCTGATTCTGCCATTGACCGTTGTTTTGATTTTGGCCGTTATGTTCGAACTGGCGGCTGTTTTCGCCACGTATGATCTCGTTGCTCTGCGGACGCGGCTGATTATTCTGCTGATCGTTCTGCGGGCGTTGCTGACTGTTGCCATGCCCCTGACCGTTGCCCTGATGGCCATCCGACCCATGCTGCCCGCCATCGGGCCCACGGTTTTGCTGATCATCGGCCAGCGATTGCGCAGCGACACCGACACACAGCAAACCAACACCGGCCAACCGCCAGATGCGCGACTTCATGCTTTTCCTCACTGCGGGTTAGGGCCTGTACGTAAGACTGGAAAAGCACAGGCCGGTTCTGCAACAGGTTATCAGTCGCGAAACTTATTTATTGAGGGCAGAAGAGAAATCGCCGGCAAAAGAAAAGGGAGACCCGTCGGCCTCCCTTTGAGAACTTCGTCCGTGCTCGACGTTTATGACGCCGGCTCACCTCACGCCGTCTTCTGGACAGTGTGCAGCTCGGGGCCGACACATCCCCGGTGGGGGTGGCGGCCGCGACTGGCCTGATTGGGCGAGTCGCTGTGGACTGTTTGTCCGAGCAGTGATTCTGGTGATAAGAATAGGCTTGGCGCGCCGGCAGAGGATTGCGAAGATTGCTCAAATAAACATCACTTGCGCAATTTTTAACCCTGGATAGATAATCTGCCGCAATAGTTACGACAAAGGCCTGATTGATGAGCAAACTGGACCGATACGACTTGAGCATTTTGGCGGAATTGCAGCGTGACGCGCGCATCTCCAATCAGGAACTGGCCGAACGCATTGGGCTGTCACCTTCGCCATGCTCGCGCCGGGTCAAGCAACTGGAAGACGACGGCTACATCACCCGTCAGGTCGCCCTGCTCGACCGCAAAATGCTCGGTTTGAGTCTGACGGCCTATGTGCTGATCGGCATGGACCGACACACGCCGGAACGGTTCGAGAACTTCGAAGCGGCGATTCGTACGCTGCCACAGGTGCTGGAATGCAGCCTGGTAACGGGGATGGATGCGGATTATCAGTTGAAGGTGGTGGTGCCCGACATGGATCACTATCAGAAACTGTTGCTGGGGCACCTGACCCGGATTGAAGGGGTGACGAGTGTGCGGTCGAGTTTTGTGTTGAATCAGGTGCTCAATAGCACTGAATTACCGCTGACTCATTTGCGCAGCTGAGGACGCCTGCTCGCGATAGGGACGGCACAGGCGACGAATGACTGCGACACACCGACGCAGGTCAATACTTCGCCAATCCCCCGTGGCGTATACTCGCCGCGCCCTTTTAGCCGCGCCTGCGCTGGAGATGTTCGATGGATCCTGCAGTATTTGAAGAGTGGATGATGACTGGCCTGGTCAGCATCCTGATCATTTTCATGGGCTTCATCGTCTGGGATCTGGCGAAGAAGTCCAAGGCCGGACGCTTTGGCTCGATGATTCTGTTCTTTGTGCTGGGGCTGGGCGTGGCCGCGTTCGTGATCAAAAGCGTGGTGATCGGCCTGATCGAATCCGGCACGCTATAAGCGCGCCGGCACTTCCTTCCACTGGCCCTGATCGAGCCCCTCGATCGTCCAGTCTCCGATTCTGACCCGCACCAGACGCAATGTCGGCAAGCCGACCGCCGCCGTCATGCGCCGCACCTGACGGTTTCGCCCTTCGCGAATCACCAGTTCCAGCCAGCTCGTCGGCACGCTTTTGCGAAAGCGCACCGGCGGGTTGCGTGGCCACAGCGCCGGCTCTTCAAGCTGCCGCGCCTGGGCCGGCAGCGTCATGCCGTCGTTCAGTTCAACGCCATCACGCAAACGCTGCAATTGCTCGGCGCTCGGCTCGCCTTCCACCTGCACCCAATAGGTCTTGGCCAGTTTGTGTTTCGGGTCGGCGATCCGCGCCTGAAGTTGACCATCGTTGGTCAGCAACAATAAACCTTCGCTGTCGCGGTCCAGCCGTCCCGCCGGATAGATCCCCGGAATCTCGATGTAATCCTTGAGCGTCGCCCGCCCATCTCCGTCGCTGAATTGGGTCAGCACGTCGAACGGTTTGTTGAACAGGATCAGCTTCGGCTCGGCTGGCGGCGCTTTGGCGACACGGCGCGGTGCCGAGGTCGGAGTATGAGCGCCAGGACGGCGAGTTGCGAGACGTGGTGGACGGGGCATGAGGAAAGAAACATCTAACGGTCAGGGCTGCCAATGCTAGTGCCCTGACCGTCAAATGACCATCACGAATCAGCGGAACGGCGGCTCGTCAAAGCTGCGCAGTTTGCGCGAGTGCAGCGAGTTGAGTTCGGTGCGCAACAGATCCACCGCTTCAATGCCGATCTTCAAGTGCTGGCTGACCGCGCGCTCATAGAAGGCGTTGGCCGAGCCCGGCAGCTTGATTTCGCTGTGCAACGGTTTGTCCGAAACACACAGCAACGTGCCGTAAGGCACCCGCAACCGATAGCCCTGGGCGGCGATAGTGCCGCTTTCCATGTCCACGGCGACAGCGCGAGACAGGTTGATCAACGGGCGTTCCTGCGCCCAGCGCAGTTCCCAGTTACGGTCGTCATACGTCAGTACCGTGCCGGTGCGCAGGCGTTTCTTCAGCTCGTCGCCTTTTTCGCCGGTGATGTTGGCCGCCGCTTGCTGCAACGCCATCTGCACTTCAGCCAAGGCCGGAATCGGAATGTTCGGCGGCACGACCCGGTCGAGAATCCCGTCGCGGCGCATGTAAGCGTGCGCCAGCACGTAGTCGCCAATGGTCTGTGACTGACGCAAGCCGCCGCAATGGCCGATCATCAGCCAGCAATGCGGGCGCAACACCGCCAGGTGGTCGGTAATGTTCTTGGCGTTGGACGGGCCGACGCCGATGTTGACCAGCGTCACGCCGTGGCCATCGCTGGCGATCAGGTGGTAGGCCGGCATCTGGTAACGGTGCCAGACCACACCCGCCGCAATCGCCGAGGCTTCGCCGTGGTCCATGCTCTTTTCGATAATCACATTGCCCGGCAAGACCATGCGCACAAAACGCGGGTCGCTGCGCAATTGCTCCAGGCCATGGACGATGAACTGGTCAACGTAGCGGTGGTAGTTGGTCAGCAGGATCCACGGCTGCACATGACGCCAGTCACTGCCGGTGTAATGCACCAGCCGACGCAGGGAAAAGTCCACCCGCGCGGCGTCGAACAGTGCCAGCGGTAGCGGATCGGTGTTTTCCCAATCGTACAAACCATCGGCAATGCCATCGGTCGCAGCGGACAAGTCGGTACTCGGGAATACCCGCGCCAGCACCGCCGCAGTTACGCCGGAGCCGGCCAGCTCATCGCCCTGCTCGACCACATACGGATAAGGAATGTTCTGCTGACTGACGCCGACTTCGACGGTCACGGTGAAGTCGTGCATCAGCGGCACGAGCTGTTCCAGCAGGTATTTACGGAAAGCCGCCGGATGGGTGACGGTGACGCTGTAGGTCCCGGGCAGTTGAACCTTGGCATAAGCGCGCGTGGTCTGCGGGACTTCGCCCTGGCAGTGATAGGTCAGACGCAGTTCGGGATAACGAAACATCGCACGCTGTTCGGCGTCCGGTTCGACACGATCCTTGAGGTAACGCTTGAGCGCCTGGTTCAGCGCGGTGGTTGCACGATTGTGCAAGAGCGCAAGCCGGTCCACGGCTTGCTCGGCGGTTTGAACGACAATAAAAGCTTCGGTCACGATCAGCATCCTGTGTTCTGACTTGCAGACCTTCATCTTGCCTGCATCGTCGCTTCACGGGAACAGTGGCATGCTGATTCACCGCTCCTGAGCACACCACCGCTCCCACAGGGTTCTGAGTCGATCACATATGTGGGGTCGACCGGGCCACAATCGCTTCCACATCCAGCCCACGCGGCAACGCGCCATACGCCCGACCGGCTGAGCCGAGACGACTGGCAATAAACGCATCGCTGACCGTCGCATTTCCCGCCTCCAGCAGCAGCTTGGCCTGAAGCCCCAGCGCGATGTCTTCGGTCAATTGCCGCGCGCGGTATTGGATGTCGCGGGTGTCCTTGAACGCCGCCTGCAACTGGCTGATGTGCGCGGCCAGGCGTTTGTCGCCATGGCCATCACCCAGTTCGTTGAACAACACATCCAGCACGCCCGGTTCCTTCGACAAGGCGCGCAACACATCCAGGCACTGCACATTGCCGGAACCTTCCCACGTCGAATTGACCGGCGCCTCCCGATACAGGCGCGGCAGGATGCTTTCTTCGACATACCCGGCACCGCCCATACATTCCGCCGCTTCGTTGATCATCGCGGGCGCGCGTTTGCAGATCCAGTATTTGCCCACCGCCGTCACCAGCCGGGCGAATTTCGCTTCATGGCTATTGCCCTGGTGATCCAGCGCCTTGCCCATGCGCAGGCTCAAGGCCAGGGCGGCTTCGCTTTCCAGTGCCAGATCAGCGAGAACGTTTTGCATCAACGGTTGTTCGCTGAGCAGCTTGCCACTGACCAAACGGTGAGCGCAGTGATGGCTGGCTTGGGTCAGGGCCTGGCGCATCAGTGCGCTGGAGCCGACCATGCAATCGAAGCGGGTCATGGCGACCATCTCGATGATGGTCGGCACGCCCCGCCCTTCCTCGCCGATCATCCACGCCAGTGCCCCACGGAACTCCACTTCGCTGGAGGCGTTGGAGCAATTGCCCAGTTTGTTTTTCAGGCGCTGGATGTAGAACTGATTACGCGTATCGTCGGGACGATGGCGCGGCAGCAGGAAACAGGTCAACCCTTTGTCCGTTTGTGCCAGGGTCAGGAAGGCATCGCACATCGGCGCCGAACAGAACCACTTGTGCCCCACCAGTTCGTAAGCCTGGCCCGGACCACCGGCGCCGACCGGATACGCCTTGGTGGTGTTGGCGCGCACGTCGGTGCCGCCCTGCTTCTCGGTCATGGCCATGCCAATGGTTACACCGGCCTTGTGGGCCATGCCGACGTTACGCGGGTCGTATTCGGTCGACAGGATTTTCGGCAGCCACTGCTCGGCCAGATCCGGTTGCAAGCGCATCGCCGGGACGCTGGCGAAGGTCATGGTCAACGGGCAACCGCTACCGGCCTCGGCCTGGCTGTGCAGATAGCTCATGGACGCGCGGGCGACATGCGCACCGGATTGCGGATGCGTCCAGGGCAACGACGTCAGTCCGTGCTCGACGGCGGTGCGCATCAATTGGTGATAGGCCGGGTGGAACTCCACCAGATCGATGCGATGGCCATAACGGTCATGACTGACGAATACGGGTTTGTTCTGATTGGCGAGGAACCCGGCCTCCATCAGGGACCCGCCGGCCAGTGCGCCATAGGCGTCGATCCGCGACTCGGCCCAACCGGCCCCGAACCGTCGCGACCACTCCTGCAGCGGCAGGTCAATGCGGTAGAGGTTGGTGCCGTCCAGCGACGGTGGCTGGTTGGTGACTTCGTGGGTTT
The DNA here is from genome assembly GCF_059133255.1 of Pseudomonas sp. FBCC-B1667. Lineage (NCBI taxonomy): Bacteria > Pseudomonadati > Pseudomonadota > Gammaproteobacteria > Pseudomonadales > Pseudomonadaceae > Pseudomonas > Pseudomonas sp. FBCC-B1667. The sequence goes on from NZ_CP101437.1 coordinate 5,997,413, forward strand.
CGGCGAACTGATGCAGGTTCATGACGGGGCTCCTTCGGATCAGCCAAGGAATTCAGTTAAGCACTGCCCCGTGGCTGAACAAAGTGGCATATGCGCCTAACTGTCGGCGCTTTCGCCCTGTCTAGGGCACAACACCCGGCGGTACAGCGCAGCCTGCAAATCTTCGAATTTCACCGGTTTGTTCAAGTAATCGATCATGTCACCGGTCGGGCAGCGTTCGCGATCGACGCTGAGTGCGACCACGAACACCGGCAACTCGGCGCAGCCCGGCAGGTCGCGGATCTGGCAGCACAACGAGTGGCCATCCAGAGGGGGCAATTGGCAGTCAAGCAACACCGCATCAAAGGTTTCACGCTGTAACTGATCGAGCGCCGCCACGCCGTTATCCGCGGAACGCACCCGAAACCCGAGCTTGAGCAACATGCCGCGCATCACCAACTGGTTGACGCTGTTATTGTCGACCAGCAACACGCTGCAATCCTGAGGCAAGCGCAAACGCGTGGGGTCGCCACTCATCATCGGTATCGGCGGTCGCTCTACCACGGCCACTTCAAATTCGACATCCAGCTGGAAGCGGCTACCGCTACCCGGCTCCGAACGGTGCGTCAGGCGCCCACCGAGCAATTCGACCAGTTGCCGACAAATCGCCAGGCCCACGCCCAAACCGCCGTACTCGCGCGTCATTGAACCGTCGAGCTGGAAGAAACGCTGATACATAGTCGCCTCCCCCAGATCGGTGAAACCGATGCCGGTGTCGATCACCGCAAACGACAACGGCAGCCGACCGTTTTTCACCGGTTTACCCGTCACCCGCAGCGCGAGTCCGCCGACCCGGGTGAACTTGATTGCGTTGTCCAGCAAGCATTCCAGGCACTGCGCCAGTTTGACGCTGTCGCCGTGCAAGCGGTCCGGCAGCCCCGAAGTGACGTCGACTTTGAAGTCCAGCGACTTGCTCGAGGCATTGCCCTCGAACTGAGTCCGCAAGGCGTCGACCACACCGCGCAAACTGAATGTTGCCGCAGTGGCTTTGAGTTTGCCGGCCTGCAACTCGGTCAGGGTCAGGATGCCGTTAACCATGCGCATCATGTCTCGCGCCGAGCCGGCGGCGGTTTGCTGGTATTGCTCCAGCTCTGGGTCCATCTCGACCGTTTGCATCAACTCCAGCGAACCGATCACGCCATTCATGGGGGTGCGCAATTCGTGGGTCAACGTGGCGAGGAATTCGTCTTTTAGCTTGTTACTGTGGGCCAGTTGCTGGTTCAGTACTTCAAGCTTTTGCCCGGCGTCGAACAATGTTTGCGCTTGCTGCTCGCGCATTGCGTTGATGCGGTCGGCCAGGGCCAGCGACAACAAGGCGACTTCGATCGCCGAGCCGATCTGGCTGGAGTACATGGTCAGGAACACGTTGGGCAGGTAACCCAGCACCATCAGCGTGTTGACGATGCCGCCGAGCAAAAACGCCGACCAGGCAATGATGAAGTAGCGCGCCACCCGCAGGCCGCGAAGCCAGGCACACAACCCGGCGGCGAAAATCACCACGGTGAAGGTCAAGGCCAACGCCGTGGCCAGGCGCAAGGACAGGGCGTAACTGGCCATCAATGACAGCCCGATCACCACCGCGCTGAACGCAATCAACGCCAGCAACAAGCAGTCGAGCCAGCGCCCGTAAGAGCCGGTTTGCAAGAAGCTACGGGCGAACTGGCTGCCGAAGAGCCCTGCGCAGCCGATGAAGAACGGCGTGGCCGCGTTCGCCCACCATGGATTGTTCGGCCAGAAATACTGCACCGCCGCGCCATTGACCGACAGTTGGTACAGGCCGAACGAGGCGATGTAGAAGATGTAATACAGGTAACTGGTGTCACGCACGCTGAGGTAGATGAACAGGTTGTACACCAGCATTCCCAGCAACACGCCGTAGATCAACCCCAACACATAGAGGCGCACCGGTTGTTCTTCGAGGAACGCGGTGCTCGACCACAAGGTGACCGGTGCCTGGATCGAGCCTTCACTTTGCAGGCGCAAGTAGACGGTTTGCGCCTGGTCAGGGGTGAAATTCAAATCGAACAGGTAATTGTTCTGGCGGATCTCGCGACTGGCAAATGGCAAGGCATCGCCGGTCTGCCGCACCAATTGGTAGCTGCCGGTAGCATCGGGCAAGTACAGATCAAGGTGATCGAGGGGCGGATAAGCCAGTTCGAGCAACCAGGTGCGTTGCGCAGCGGGGTTGGTCGGGCGGTAATGCAGATCGATTTTCAGCCAGAACACCGAACGCGAATAACCGGCGTTGAGCGTGGCGTTGTCGTGAGGTTTGAAGTTTCCGGCCGCCGCCTGCGCACGAACATCGGCGATGGTCGCCTGACCACCCGCGTCTTCGTACACTTGCATGACTCGGCCCAGGGGAAGGCTCTGGGTGAATTCGTCGAACTCGACGGCGCTCGCCATGAGGGGCAAGCAAAGCAGCAACATCAGCAAATAGCGCATTTAAGCCCCAGCGTGGCCTGTCCGGTTATCTCAAAAGCCCCTCATTCCCTTTGAGTAGACATAAAACCGGTATTACCTGTTATTGGTTTGGATCCACTCTAGCATAGCCGTTGATGGCCATTGAACACCATTGAAAGTTTTACTTAAAAGGCTCTAGCACAGGTGTTCCAGCGATAAATTTTGCCAAAGACCTGCCGACCTGCTCAGGTTATGTCAATGCATCGGCCGTTTTGTTCATTCCTGTAGCAGCCAGACGCAGGCTTCGCCAGCGGCTACAGGGTCCGTCTCATGACTCGTTGGTCGACTGGTGGTAAGCTCGCGCACCATGAATATCTACAGCTCTCGCCCCGTTGTCCTCTGTCTCTCCGGCCACGACCCAAGTGGTGGCGCCGGCTTGCAGGCAGATATCGAAGCCCTGCTCGCTCAGGGTTGTCATGCGGCCCCGGCCGTCACCGCCCTGACCGTGCAAGACACGGTCAACGTCACTGACTTTCGCGTCCTCGACCGTGAGTGGGTGTTGGCCCAGGCCAATGCCGTGCTCAACGATTCCGACGTCGCCGCGGTGAAACTGGGCATGCTCGGTTCCCTGGAGATGGTCGACACCGTTGTCGAACTGCTCACGGCACACCCGCATTTGCCAGTGGTCTGCGACCCGGTGCTGCGCGCCGGCGGTGGCGGACGACTGGGCAAAGATGAAGTCGGCTACGCCATGCGCGAACGCCTGCTGCCCCTGTCCATCATCGCCACCCCTAACCTTCCCGAAGCGCGCATCCTCGCCGAACTGCCAGAAGGCACGGCCGACGAATGCGCCGAAAAACTCCTGCCATTCGTCAAACACCTGCTGATCACCGGCGGCCATGGTGACGAACACGAAATCCACAATCGCCTGTACAGCCGTGACGGTCACCGCGAAACCTTTACCTGCCAGCGCTTGCCCGGCAGTTATCACGGCTCCGGCTGCACGCTGGCCAGCGCCCTGGCCGGTCGTCTGGCCCAAGGGGAAAACCTCGCCAGCGCCGTGCAGACCGCGCTTAACTACACATGGCGAACCCTGCGTGATGCGGAGCAACTGGGCAAAGGCCAGTTCGTGCCGCGGCGTCTGCCGCTGGATTTCTGTTCGTAACTTTTGATGCGTAAAGCGCCGAGGCTTGTCCGATGAAACTACGTGGCCTGTACGCCATTACCGATAGCCAGTTGCTGGCCGGTAAATTTCTTTCGTACGTGGAGGCGGCGCTGGAAGGCGGCGTCACCTTGCTGCAATACCGCGACAAGACCAGCGACGAGGCCCGGCGCCTGCGTGAGGCCGAGGCACTGCGCGATTTGTGTGATCGCTATAAGACTCAGTTGATCATCAACGACGATGCCGAACTCGCGGCGCGCCTGAACGTGGGCGTGCATCTGGGGCAGACCGATGGTCCGTTGTCTCCGACCCGCGCCCTGCTCGGTCGCAAAGCCATCATCGGTTCGACCTGCCACGCACAACTCGAACTCGCCGAACAGGCTGCCAAAGAAGGTGCGAGCTACGTCGCCTTCGGCCGTTTCTTCAATTCCAACACCAAACCCGGCGCACCGACTTGCAGCCTCGAACTGCTTGACCAGGCCCGCCGCACACTGCACCTGCCGATCTGCGCGATTGGTGGCATCACCCTGGAAAACGCCGCGCCACTGGTAGCCCATGGGGTTGACCTGCTGGCGGTTGTCCACGGCCTGTTTGGCGCCGAGAGCCCGGCTGAGGTGACACGCCGTGCCCGCGCCTTTAACGAATTACTTAAAGTCTGATTTGAGAGCCCGACCATGTCTCGTTCCGAAACCCTGTTTGCCAATGCCCAGAAACACATTCCCGGTGGCGTGAACTCGCCAGTGCGCGCGTTTAAAAGCGTTGGCGGCACCCCGTTGTTTTTCAAACACGCTGAAGGCGCCTACGTCACCGACGAAGACGACAAGCGTTATGTAGATTACGTCGGCTCCTGGGGCCCGATGATCCTCGGCCACAGCCATCCGGACGTGCTGGACGCGGTGCGTAAACAGCTGGAACACGGGTTGTCCTACGGTGCCCCGACCGCAATGGAAACCGAGATGGCGGACCTGGTCTGCTCGATCGTGCCGTCGATGGAAATGGTGCGCATGGTCAGCTCCGGCACCGAAGCGACCATGAGCGCGATCCGTCTGGCCCGTGGTTTCACCGGTCGCGACAGCATCATCAAGTTCGAAGGCTGCTACCACGGTCACTCCGACAGCCTGCTGGTCAAGGCCGGCTCCGGCGCATTGACCCAAGGCGTGCCGAGCTCGGCCGGCGTGCCGGCGGACTTCGCCAAACACACCCTGACCCTGCCGTTCAACGACATCGACGCGGTGGAAACCATGCTCGCCGAAGTCGGCCAGGACGTGGCGTGCATTATTGTCGAGCCAGTGGCCGGCAACATGAACTGCGTACCCCCGGCGCCAGGTTTCCTCGAAGGCCTGCGGACCCTCTGCGACAAGCACGGTGTGGTGCTGATTTTCGACGAAGTGATGACTGGTTTTCGCGTGGCCCTCGGCGGTGCACAGGCTCACTTCGGCGTAACGCCGGACCTGAGCACTTTTGGCAAGATCATCGGCGGCGGCATGCCGGTCGGCTGCTTCGGCGGCAAACGTGAAATCATGTCGCACATCGCGCCACTGGGCCCGGTGTACCAGGCGGGCACATTGTCCGGTAACCCGCTGGCCATGGCCGCCGGCCTGACCACCCTGCGCCTGATCAGCCGTCCAGGCTTCCATGCCGAGCTGAGCGAATACACCAGCCGCCTGCTCGATGGCCTGCAACAACGCGCCGATGCGGCGGGCATTCCGTTCGTGACCACACAAGCGGGCGGCATGTTTGGCCTGTACTTCAGTGGTGCAGACGACATCGTGACCTTCGATGACGTGATGGCCAGCGATGCCGCCCTGTTCGGGCGATTCTTCCACCTGATGCTCGAAGGCGGCGTGTACCTGGCGCCGAGCGCATTCGAAGCCGGCTTCACCTCGATCGCTCACGGCGAAGCCGAATTGAAACTGACGCTGGATGCTGCCGAACGCGCATTCGCAGCATTGAAATAACGCAGTGCCGCTGACGTTGGCGTCTGCCAGCGTCAGCTTTCACCTACATTTGCACCATTATTCCTACGCTACTGCCAAGAATCTCCCGCAAATTGGGCGATATATTCCCCGCGCAGCAGAAAAACGAGTAAAGACTTTGTAAGGTTGGCCCTGCTTATTTCATAATGCGCGCTTATTGGATCCCTCGATGGGTCCGCGCGCCCTTCAGAGGTAAGTCGATTCTCATGAACCGCACCGGCCGCGCCCTTGCACTGGGCTGCCTGTTGCTCCTTCAGCCCCTGCTCGCGAACGCACAAGCGGGCGGCAACTCGTTGTTAATCCCAGCGATGGGTCGCTGCACCCTCAATACTCAGCCGCAAGACCTGACGCAAGCCCTCGCTGCCTGCCAGAAAGCGTCGGACGAAGGGGATGCGCAAGCGCAATACGAGTTGGGTGAGTTTTACTACGAAGGCAAAAACGCGCCACGCGACCTCAATCAGGCCCTCAGCTATTTCGAAAAAGCCTCGCTGCAAGGCCACGCCCAGGCCCAATTCAAACTGGGCACCATGTTCTTCAGAGGCGAAGGCGTTCAGGCCAATAACGTTCAGGCTTACATTCTGCTGAAAATGGCTGCGGTCAACGGTGCTGAAGATGCGCTGGACACCGCCGACGAAGTCACCGAGAAAATGCCGCGCGAAGAGTTGGAAGTGGCGACTCAGGTACTGGGGCAAATCTTTCGTAAATACCTGATGGAATTGCAGAGTGCGGATGGGCGAACGCCTTTTGCACCTTTACCCTGATTCCTGCGCCGAACTTTCTGGCAACTCGGTTTTAAGACTTACTTCTCAGGCATCGGCATCGGAAACGGCATGACGTTGCCGACCGCGCCACGAGCTTCGCTGATTTTCGGCGTACCCAGACGCTCTACCTCGTCGATGCGCACAATCGAATGCATCGGCACAAAACTGCGCACCACGCCTTCGAACTGAGCCTTGAGCTTTTCTTCGCTCGGATCGACGACCACTTGCGTGCGCTCGCCAAAGACGAACTCTTCCACTTCCAGAAAGCCCCACAGATCACTTTGATAGATCTGCTTGGCATACATTTCGTACACCTGGCCCTGGTTGAGGAAAATCACCTTGTAGATTGGAGCTTCACGTTTGGTCATGGCGGGCGAGCAACACATTTGGGGATAAAAATGAGGGCGCGAACTATAGCATAGCCGCCGGACGCACAGCGGTAGGAACCTTGAGACATGTTCCCTATAATGCGCGGTTCTTTGAATCACGTGATGACTCTGTCCATGGCCAAGAAGCTTTACATCGAAACCCACGGTTGTCAGATGAACGAGTACGACAGCTCGCGCATGGTCGACTTGCTGGGTGAACACCAGGCCCTGGAAGTCACCGCTCGGGCTGAAGACGCCGACGTGATCCTGCTCAACACCTGTTCCATTCGCGAACGCGCCCAGGACCGGGTGTATTCCCAGCTCGGCCGCTGGCGTGAACTGAAACTCGCCAACCCGGACATGGTGATCGCCGTCGGCGGTTGCGTGGCCAGTCAGGAAGGCGCGGCCATTCGTGATCGCGCGCCGTATGTCGACGTGGTCTTCGGCCCGCAAACCCTGCACCGCCTGCCAGAAATGATCGACGCCGCGCGCGCCACCAAGCTGCCGCAAGTCGACGTCTCGTTTCCGGAAATCGAAAAATTCGACCACTTGCCCGAGCCGCGCATTGATGGCCCAAGCGCTTATGTGTCGGTGATGGAAGGCTGCAGCAAGTACTGCACTTTCTGTGTGGTGCCCTATACCCGCGGTGAAGAAGTCAGCCGCCCGTTCGACGATGTGATTGCCGAGATCATCCACCTGGCAGAAAACGGCGTGCGCGAAGTGACGCTGCTGGGTCAGAACGTCAACGGTTATCGCGGCACTACCCATGATGGACGCCTGGCCGATCTGGCCGAGCTGATCCGCGTCGTGGCAGCTGTCGATGGCATCGACCGGATTCGCTACACCACGTCGCACCCGCTGGAGTTTTCCGACAGCCTGATCCAGGCCCATGCCGATGTGCCGGAACTGGTCAAACACCTGCATTTACCGGTGCAGTCGGGGTCGGACCGGATTCTCTCGGCGATGAAGCGCAACCACACCGCGCTGGAATACAAATCCAAACTGCGCAAACTGCGGGCCGCCGTGCCGGGTATTTGCATCAGTTCGGACTTCATTGTCGGCTTCCCGGGTGAAACCGAGAAAGACTTCCAACAGACCATGAAGTTGATCGAAGACGTCGGTTTCGACTTCTCCTACTCGTTCGTCTACAGCCAACGCCCCGGTACTCCGGCGGCCGACCTGGCTGACGAGACACCGGAAGAGTTGAAGAAAGAGCGCCTGAATGCCCTGCAACATCGCCTGAATCAGCAAGGTTTCGAAATCAGCCGACAAATGGTCGGTTCGATCCAGCGGATCCTGGTGACCGATTACTCGAAAAAAGACCCCGGCGAGCTGCAAGGCCGGACCGAAAACAACCGTATCGTCAACTTCCGTTGCGACAATCCAACCTTGATTGGCCAGTTCGCCGACGTGCACATTGATGCCGCACAACCGCACTCGCTGCGGGGCTCGCTCATTCAATAACGCCACATTCCACCTGTAGGAGTGAGCCTGCTCGGCTCCTGCAGGAGCTGTGATTGACCTTGCGATATTTAAGAGCTTTCGCACCCGCGCCACTGGCGTTATCCTTGATTTCATCTTAATTGCCCCAGGGCGGCTAAATACGACCTTGAACGCACCCATAGAACCGCATCGTTTCATCCTTGAGCCCTTTGAGGCTCGCCGCTTCGCCAATCTGTGCGGGCAATTCGACGAGCATTTGCGCTTGATCGAACAGCGCCTGACCATTGAGATCCGCAACCGCGGAAACCAGTTCGAATTGATCGGCGAACCTAAACACACCACCTCCGCGGAAAACCTCCTGCGCCGTCTGTACCGGGAAACCAAGGGTACCGAGCTGTCGCCGGACATGGTTCACCTGTTCCTGCAGGAATCAGCCGTCGAAGAGCTGGATAACGTCTCCCCCTCCGAACCCTCCGTAGCGCTGCGCACCAAAAAAGGCATGATTCGCCCTCGCGGCTTGAATCAACTGCGCTATGTGAAAGAAATTCTCGGTAATGACATCAACTTCGGCATCGGCCCTGCCGGTACCGGCAAGACGTATCTGGCGGTGGCCTGCGCGGTAGACGCGCTGGAACGCGAGCAGATTCGCCGCATCCTGCTGGTTCGCCCGGCGGTTGAAGCTGGCGAAAAGCTCGGTTTCCTGCCCGGCGATTTGTCGCAGAAGATCGACCCGTACCTGCGCCCGCTCTATGACGCGCTCTACGAAATGCTCGGCTTCGAACACGTTGCCAAGCTGATCGAGCGCCAGGTCATCGAAGTGGCACCGCTGGCTTACATGCGCGGTCGCACGCTCAACAACAGTTTCATTATTCTCGACGAAAGCCAGAACACCACCGTCGAGCAAATGAAAATGTTCCTGACCCGTATCGGCTTTGGGTCCACCGCGGTCATCACCGGTGACATTACCCAGGTCGACCTGCCGAAAGGCACCAAATCCGGGCTGCACCATGTGATCGAGGTGCTCAAGGACGTGCCGGGTATCAGCTTCACCCACTTCATGCCCAAGGACGTTGTACGCCATCCATTGGTGCAGCGCATTGTCGAAGCCTACGAGCGCTTCGAAAATCGCGTGACCGAGGAAGCACCCAAGGACAATCGCCGCGATGCTTGAGCTTGATCTGCAACTGGCGACACAAGCGTCCGCCCCCGGCGAAGCCGAGTTCCGCCAATGGTGCGAACTCGCCCTGCGCCAGCGCACTGCCGACTCCGAAATGACCATTCGCCTGGTCGACGAAGCAGAAGGCCGCGAACTGAATCACACCTGGCGGCAAAAGGATTACGCCACAAACGTTCTGTCGTTCCCCGCCGACGTGCCCGACGAATTTCTGGATATCCCGCTGCTGGGCGATCTGGTGATCTGTGTGGCCGTGGTCGAGCGCGAAGCCGCCGAACAAGGCAAGGAATTGAAGGCCCATTGGGCACATCTGGTGATTCACGGTTGCTTGCATCTACTGGGTTACGACCATATAGATGACGACGAAGCCGAAGAAATGGAAGCACTGGAACGAACGTTGCTTGCAGAGTTGGGCTATCCAGACCCCTATGTGGACGACGAAACCGAAACATCCCCTATCGTTACAACAAAGGATTCAGAGTAATCGCTATGAGCGAAGATCGATCGAGCAACGGGCAGAAGTCTTGGCTGGGTAAGCTCACCCAGGCTTTTGCCCACGAGCCGAAAAACCGTCAGGAGCTGCTGGAGCTCCTGCGCGACGCACACCAGAACAAACTGTTGGACAGCGAAGCGCTGGCCATCGTCGAAGGCGCCATCCAGGTTGCGGACCTGCAAGTACGGGACATCATGGTCCCGCGCTCGCAAATGGTCAGCATCAAGGCGACCCAGACCCCTCGCGAGTTCCTGCCCGCCGTGGTTGACTCGGCCCACTCGCGCTACCCGGTGATCGGCGAAAGCCACGATGACGTGATGGGTGTGTTGCTGGCCAAGGACCTGCTGCCGTTGATCCTCAAGGAGAACGGCGACAGCTTCAACATCAAGGACCTGCTGCGCCCGGCCACGTTCGTGCCCGAGTCCAAGCGCCTGAATGTGCTGTTGCGCGAATTTCGCGCCAACCACAACCACATGGCCATCGTCATTGACGAATACGGCGGCGTGGCGGGCCTGGTGACCATCGAAGACGTGCTGGAACAAATCGTCGGCGACATCGAAGACGAGCACGACGTCGAGGAAGACAGCTATATCAAGCCACTGCCAAGCGGCGACTTCCTGATCAAGGCGCTGACGCCAATCGAAAACTTCAACGAGTTTTTCGACAGCGAGTTCTCCGATGATGAGTTTGACACCGTCGGCGGCCTGGTGATGAGCGCGTTCGGGCACTTGCCCAAACGCAACGAAATCACGGAAATCGGCCCTTATCGCTTCCGCATCCTGAACGCCGACAGCCGTCGGATTCACCTGCTGCGCCTGACCCCTATCGCTCGGTAATTCTAAGGATTGAAATGCGCTGGATAACCCGCCCCGGCTGGCCCGGTAATCTGCTGGCCATGGCGGCCGGCGCACTCACCACCCTGGCGCTGGCACCGTTCGATATCTGGCCGTTGGCGTTGCTGGCGGTCGGTTTCTTTTACGCCGGTTTACGCGAACTGAGCCCACGTCAGGCCCTGGGTCGTGGCTGGTGTTTCGGTTTTGGTCTGTTCGGCGCCGGCACCAGCTGGATCTACTACAGCATTCACAACTTCGGTGGCGCTTCGGTGTTGCTGGCGGGCTTGCTGATGCTGGCGTTCACTGCAGCGATTGCCTGGTTCTTTGCCCTGCCCGCCTGGATTTGGGCGCGCTGGTTGCGTCGCAACGAAGCGCCGCTGGCAGATGCCATGGCGTTTGCAGCCTTGTGGGTCGGCCAGGAAGCGTTCCGCGGCTGGTTCCTGACCGGTTTCCCGTGGCTCTATTCCGGCTACAGTCAGCTCGACGGTCCACTGGCCGGGCTCGCGCCTTTAGGCGGGATGTGGCTGATCTCCTTTACCCTCGCCCTGACGGCCGCGCTGATCTACAACGCATTGCGCCTGGTGCGCACCGGTCGTAAAGGGTTTATCGCGGCAGGTGCATTGCTGCTCGTTGGCCCTTGGGTGGCCGGCCTGGCCTTGAAAGAACACGCCTGGACCAGCCCGTCGGGCCCACCGCTCAGCGTTGCGGCGATTCAAGGCAATATCGAACAAAGCATGAAGTGGGACCCGGCGCAGCTCAACGCGCAACTGGAGCTGTACCGCGACATGAGCTTCAGCTCCAAACGCGTCGACTTGCTGATCTGGCCGGAAACCGCCGTGCCAGTGCTCAAGTCGTCCGCCGAGGGCTACCTGACCATGATGGGCAACTTCGCCGCCGAGCGGGATTCGGCGCTGATTACCGGTGTACCGATTCGCCAGGAAGTACGTCACGAGAAACGCTTCTTTAACGGCATTACGGTCGTCGGTGAAGGCGATGGCACTTACCTCAAGCAGAAGCTGGTGCCATTCGGCGAATACGTGCCGCTGCAGGATGTGCTGCGCGGGCTGATCGCGTTCTTCGACCTGCCCATGTCCGATTTCGCGCGAGGGCCGGCCGATCAACCGATGCTGCAGGCCAAGGGTTATCAGATTGCGCCGTTCATCTGCTACGAAGTGGTCTACCCGGAATTTGCCGCCAGCCTCGCGGCCCGCAGCGATTTGCTGCTGACCATCAGTAACGACACCTGGTTCGGCACTTCCATCGGCCCACTGCAACATTTGCAAATGGCGCAGATGCGTGCGCTTGAGGCGGGCCGCTGGATGATCCGCGCCACCAACAATGGCGTATCCGGGCTGATTAACCCGTTTGGCCAGATAACTGCGCAGATCCCGCAATTCGAACGCGGCATCCTCTACGGCGAAGTGGTGCCGATGCACAACCTGACGCCGTACCTGCAATGGCGTTCGTGGCCGCTGATCATTGTTTGCGTGCTGTTGTTTGGCTGGGCGCTGATTGCCAGCCGGATGGCAAAAACTGTCTGAATGTGGCGAGGGGGCCTGCCTCCGTTGGACTGCGTAGCAGCCCCATTTCTCCTGGGCCCTGGGGGTAAGGGGGCCGCTACGCGACCCAGCGAGGCGGTGCGGCGCTCCGACAAGCCCCCTCGCCACAAGGGATCAGCGATAGAAAAGCGAATACCCGATCTGCCCCACCGCTTCATTCAGCAATTGCCCGGACTGCCAGATCGATTTGAATTCCGGCATCCAGCCGCCCAGTGGCCGGGCATTGTCCACACCTAAAAACCCCACTGGCGCGGGCACTACTTCAAACCCGGCCTTCTGGAAGCTCCAGACAGACCGCGGCATGTGCCACGCCTGAGTGACGACCACTACCCGCTTGATGCCCTGAGGCAATAACACTTCGGCACTGAACTGCGCGTTTTCCCACGTCGTGCGGCTGCGCCCTTCTTGCCAGCGCACCGTCACGCCGAAATCATCGAGCAACGAGTCCGCCATCATCTTCGCCTCGGTAGGTGGCGTGCCGTAATGCAGGCCACCACTGGTCAGAATCGGCAATCCGGACACCTTGGCCAGACGCGCCGCATAACGCTCGCGCTCCAACCCCACACCAGTCGGCTGGTCGGCGCCCCACGCCACGTCGCCGCGCTCACGCCCGGAACCCAACACCACAATGGCGTCCGCACGCTGGCCCAGCATCGCCCATTCGTCGCGTGGCAGCGGCGGTTCGCGCTCAAGCGCTTTGGCACTCCACTGCACCACCACGGGCAAACTCATCAGCCAGAAGCCACCGAAACCCAGGGCAAAGCACACACCCGCAAGCCTTGGCCTTGAGCGGCGCAACCACCACGCAAGGCCCAGCAACAGCAAAAGAATGCCGGGGGGCAGCAGAAGTTGTTTTACAAAATATCGAAAAGGCATCGAGCATCTCCAGAGATGCCCGAAGCCTAAGTGGGTTGACGCAATGCGACAACAGATATGGAAAAACTACGCTTCACAGACGTTAAAAAGAAGTCGGGCCATGACCTCAAGTGCCCTTACTTGAACTGCAGAGACCGGACCTTTACAGCGTCCCTGCCTGGTACTTTGTCCTTGAGCCAGATGACTTTGGCCGAACGTGGTGCGTCGAGTTGCTTCACTGCTGCTGATAAGCATCCGTGCGTTTCACGTTCACTGCGATCCAGATAGGCTTTGACCAACTCAAACTCGGCGGGGCTAAGGCCGCGCAGCTCTAGCTCCAGGGGGCGCTCATCGCGCAGCCGGCCAGCCGTTTTTGCAGCGTCCAAAGCCATTCCCAGACGATCGATCAGTCTTTCGTACAGCTCCGGTTTTGTGGCTTTTTGCTGTGATTCAACCATCCCTCACCTCATTAAAGATAAGACTCGCTCCCCATTTAGAGCTTAGCTTCCATGAACAAACCGGCTGAACACTGCGACCAACGGCCCTCGCGGCCGTTTTTGCAAGACGCGCGACCTTAATCAGGGTTTCCCTCGGTAGAGTGCGGTCATGTATGCTACGGCGCTTCCTGTAACTCCACTTCCAGCTCGTCTGGGCACCGAAACGCCGATTTGGCGTGATCACCGTCCAGCGTCGCATTGAAGAGGATTAGGCCACCCCTATTCAGTTCAAAAGTAGCCATGCACGAACAATATCAGCCCCGTGAAATCGAAGCCGCCGCCCAGTCGTTCTGGGACGAGCAAAAGTCCTTTGAAGTCAGTGAACAGCCAGGCAAGGAGACCTTCTACTGCCTGTCGATGTTCCCTTACCCCAGCGGCAAGCTACACATGGGGCACGTGCGCAACTACACCATCGGCGACGTGATCTCCCGCTACCAGCGCATGCAAGGCAAGAACGTCCTGCAACCCATGGGTTGGGACGCCTTCGGCATGCCGGCGGAAAACGCCGCGATGAAGAACAACGTAGCGCCCGCGAAATGGACCTACGAAAACATCGCCTACATGAAAACCCAGCTGCGCAGCCTGGGCCTGGCGGTGGACTGGTCCCGCGAAGTGACCACCTGCAAGCCGGATTACTACCGCTGGGAACAATGGCTGTTCACTCGCCTGTTCGAAAAAGGTGTGATCTACAAAAAAAGCGGCACCGTGAATTGGGACCCGGTCGACCAGACCGTTCTGGCCAACGAACAGGTGATCGATGGTCGCGGCTGGCGTTCCGGCGCGCTGATCGAAAAGCGCGAAATCCCGATGTACTACTTCAAGATCACCGCCTACGCGGATGAGCTGCTGGAGAGCCTCGACGAACTGACTGGCTGGCCCGAACAGGTCAAGACCATGCAACGCAACTGGATTGGCAAGTCCCGCGGCATGGAAGTGCAGTTCCCGTACAACGTCGATTCCATCGGCGAAGCCGGCGCGCTGAAAGTATTCACCACCCGTCCTGACACGCTGATGGGCGCGACCTACGTTGCGGTGGCCGCTGAACACCCGCTGGCCACCCTGGCCGCGCAGAACAATCCTGAGCTGCAAGCGTTCATCGCTGAATGCAAGGGCGGCAGCGTCGCTGAAGCTGACGTCGCCACCCAAGAGAAGAAAGGCCTGCCGACCTCGCTGTTTGTCGAGCATCCGCTGACGGGCGAGAAACTGCCGGTGTGGGTCGCCAACTATGTGCTGATGCACTACGGCGATGGCGCAGTCATGGCTGTCCCGGCGCACGACGAACGTGATTTCGAGTTCGCCACCAAGTACAACCTGCCGATCAAGTCCGTGGTGCGCACCAGTGCAGGTGATACCAATCCGGCTCCGTGGCAGGACGCTTATGGCGAGCACGGCACGCTGATCAATTCCGCGGAATTCGACGGCCTCGATTTCGCCGGCGCGTTCGACGCCATTGAAGTTGCGCTGATCAAGAAAAACCTTGGTGCCTCGCGCACCCAGTTCCGTCTGCGCGACTGGGGCATCAGCCGCCAGCGCTATTGGGGTTGCCCGATCCCGATCATCCACTGCACTACTTGCGGTGATGTGCCGGTGCCGGAAGATCAACTGCCTGTTGTGCTGCCGGAAGACGTCGTACCCGACGGCGCCGGTTCGCCACTCGCACGCATGCCCGAGTTCTACGAATGCAGCTGCCCTAAATGTGGCCAGCCTGCCAAGCGTGAAACCGACACCATGGACACCTTCGTCGAGTCCTCTTGGTACTACGCCCGTTACGCCTCGCCGCACTATGAGGGCGGCCTGGTGGAAAAATCGGCAGCTGACCATTGGCTGCCCGTGGATCAGTACATCGGCGGTATCGAACACGCGATTCTTCACCTGCTGTACGCGCGCTTCTTCCACAAGCTGATGCGCGACGAAGGCCTGGTGAGCTCCAACGAGCCGTTCAAGAACCTGCTGACCCAAGGCATGGTGATCGCCGAAACTTACTATCGTCGCGAAGCCAACGGCGCCTACACCTGGTTCAACCCGGCGGACGTCGAACTCGAACGCGACAGCAAGGCCAAGGTCATCAGCGCCAAGCTGATCGCAGACGGCCTGCCGGTGGAAATCGGCGGCACTGAGAAGATGGCCAAGTCCAAGAACAACGGTGTTGACCCACAGTCGATGATTGATCAGTTCGGCGCAGACACTTGCCGCCTGTTCATGATGTTCGCCTCGCCACCTGACATGAGCGCGGAATGGTCCGACTCCGGAGTGGAAGGTTCGCACCGTTTCCTCAAGCGCGTCTGGCGTCTGGCTCAAGCCCACGTTACTCAGGGCCTGCCGGGCAAACTGGACGTCGCCGGCCTGAACGATGAGCAGAAAGTCATTCGCCGTTCGATCCACCAGGCCATCAAGCAGGCCAGCCACGACGTCGGCCAGAACCACAAATTCAACACGGCCATCGCCCAGGTGATGACGTTGATGAACGTGCTGGAAAAAGCCCCTCAAGGCACCGAACAGGATCGCGCACTGGTTCAGGAAGGTCTGGAAACCGTGACGCTGCTGCTGGCGCCCATCACGCCGCACATCAGCCATGAGCTATGGAATCAACTGGGTCACGCTGATCCGGTGATCGACGCCACCTGGCCGGTGCTGGACGAGAACGCCTTGGTGCAGGACAGCCTGACGCTGGTCATTCAGGTCAACGGCAAGCTGCGCGGCCAGATCGAAATGCCCGCCAGCGCGACGCGTGAAGAAGTTGAAGCCGCGGCCCGTATCAACGAGAACGTGCTTCGCTTTGTCGACGGCCTGACTATTCGCAAAGTAATCGTCGTGCCCGGGAAACTGGTCAACATCGTCGCCAGCTAATTGGATCAGGCGCCGGGCCATGCCCGGCGCCGAGTAAAACCTTTCGGGCCGAAAGATCGGCCCACATGGTTTCAAGGGGAGCAACAAAATGATCAAACGCAATCTGCTGGTGATGGGCCTTGCGGTCCTGTTGAGCGCCTGCGGTTTCCAGCTGCGCGGCACCGGCACGACTGAACTGGCGATCAAGGAACTCGACCTGAGCGCCCGTAACGCCTACGGCGAAACCGTGAAGCAAATGCGTCAGGTACTGGAAGGCAATGGCGTCAAGGTCTACGCCGGTGCACCTTACAAACTGGTGCTGACCGATGAGCAGGAAAGCCAGCGCATCATCAGCTACGCAGGTGGCGGCCATACTGGCGAATACCAGTTAACCACCGTTCTGAATTACGACATTCGTGGCGCACACGACCTGCCGCTGATAAGCGACAAGCTCGAAGTGCAAAAGATCTACATGCATGACGGCAACAATCTGGCGGGCTCCGACCAGGACGCCGTCACCGCCCGCACAGAAACCCGTCGCGAGCTGATTCAGCGCATGATGCTGCGTCTGCAACAGATCACTCCGGCTCAACTGGACCAGTTGCAGCAGACCGCCGAAGCCAAGGCCAAGGCCGAAGCGCAGGCGCTGGAAGCTGCACAGAAGGCTGAAGCGAATACTCCGCGCCAGTCGCCTGTCCAGATTCCGCAACAGTAAGACTTTCGGGGTGCTTCGGCACCCCGTTGGCCCTCTCTTATGAAACTTGCCCCTGCCCAACTCGGTAAACACCTGCAAGGTGCCCTGGCGCCCGTCTACATCATCAGCGGCGATGACCCGTTGTTGTGCCAGGAAGCGGCCGACGCCATTCGTGCCGCCGCACGCCAACAGGGGTTCGATGAACGCCAGGTCTTCGCCGCCGATGCCAGTTTCGACTGGGGCACGTTGTTGCAGGCGGGTGCGAGCATGTCGTTGTTCGCCGAAAAGCGCCTGCTGGAACTGCGCCTGCCCTCCGGCAAACCCGGTGACAAGGGCGCTGCCGCCTTCATCGAATACTGCTCGCGACCGGCCGAAGACACGATATTGCTGATCAGCTTGCCCAAGCTCGATGGCAGTGCGCAAAAGACCAAGTGGGGCAAGGCGCTGGTCGAAGGTCAGCACACTCAGTTCGTGCAAATCTGGCCAGTGGATGCCAATCAGTTGCCAAGCTGGATCCGCCAACGCCTGTCACAGGCCGGGTTGTCGGCCAGCCAGGACGCGGTCGAACTGATTGCCGCCCGCGTCGAGGGCAACCTGCTCGCCGCCGCGCAGGAAATCGAAAAGCTCAAATTGATGGCCGAAGGTGGGCAGATCACCGTCGAAACCGTTCAGGCCGCTGTGGCCGACAGCGCACGTTTCGATGTATTCGGCCTGACGGACGCCATCCTTAATGGCGAAGCGGCCCATGCGCTGCGCATGCTCGAGGGGCTGCGCGGCGAGGGTGTCGAACCGCCGGTGATTCTCTGGGCGCTGGCCCGCGAGCTGCGTCTGCTGGCCAACCTGTCGTTGCAATACAGCCAGGGCGTGCCGCTGGAGAAGGCGTTCAGCTCGGCCCGACCGCCCATCTGGGACAAGCGCAAACCCCTGATGAGCAAAGCCCTGCAACGTTACTCGGCGCAACGCTGGGCGCAGTTGTTGCTGGAAGCACAGCGCATTGATGCGCAGATCAAGGGTCAGGCGGCAGGCTCGCCGTGGATGAGCCTCAGCCGATTGTCACTGCTGATGGCCGGCCAGCGCCTGACCTTGCCCGCCGAATAATGTGGGACTAGACAGAACCCCCACTTCAGCCGATGATTTGCCCCGCAAAACCCACCCACTTGCGAGAATCATCATGAGCAAAAAGCCATCAAAGCATGGCCCCAACAAGGCCAAGTCCATCATCGCCCAGCCACTGTTCCGCAGCCGTCAGGAACGAGCCGGCAAGGGCAAAGGCAGCTACCGCCGCGAAGCCTTCCAGTCTAATAGCTGGGAGGCTTCTTACTTTCTGGCTGCGTAAAGCAGAAAGCCCCTTCGACATGTTAAGGTCTGTACCTGATTCGTACCTTCTGGACCTGTGCATGCCCCTTAGTCTTTCCCGTCGTTGGCCCGTTCGCCAACTGATCGCTGCCTCCAGCCTCATTTTGCTTGTCGCCTGCGCGGAAAAACCAACCGCCGCCGACGCCCAGCCGCTGCAAACCCTTCCCGTCGCGACAGCCCCCGCGGTCATTCCGCCCGTGGTGCCGGCCGGAGAAAACCTCGACATCCAGCCCACCCAGACGTTCGTCGAATGGCAAGCGGGTTTCCGCAAAGACGCACTGGCTGCCGGTATCCGCGCCGATCTGTTCGACCGCGCCTTTGCCAATGTTAGCTTCGACCCGAGCGTAATCCGGGCCGACCGCAGCCAACCGGAATTTTCCCGGCCGGTGTGGGAATATCTCGACGGCGCCCTTTCTCCGCTGCGAGTACGTAAAGGCCAGACGCTGCTCAGTGAAAACGCGGCCATCCTGCAAAGCATCGAACAGCGTTATGGCGTCGACCGCCAGGCACTGGTGTCAGTGTGGGGCATGGAAAGTAACTTCGGTCAGTTCCAGGGCAGCAAGTCGGTCATCAACTCGCTGGCGACTCTGGCGTATGAAGGCCGGCGCCCGGGCTTTGCCCACGATCAACTGATCGCCGCCCTGCAAATCCTGCAACAGGGCGACATCACCCCCGAGAAAATGCTCGGCTCCTGGGCCGGTGCCATGGGCCAGACCCAATTCATCCCGACGACTTACAACACCCACGCTGTCGACTTCGATGGTGACGGTCGCCGTGACATCTGGAACAGCCCCGCTGACGCCCTGGCCTCGACCGCGCACTACCTGCAGAGCTCCGGCTGGCAGAAAGGCCAGCCATGGGGCTTTGAAGTGCAGCTACCGGGCAGTTTCAACTACGTTCTGGCCGATGGCACGATTCGCAAAAGCGTCGCCGAATGGTTACAGCTGGGGGTTTCGCTGCCCGCTGGCGCTCAGGTGCCGCCAGGCTCGGAACACCTTTCCGCGGCCCTGCTGCTGCCGGCCGGTTATCGCGGCCCGGCGTTCCTGGTCCTCGACAACTTCCGCGCGATTCTCAAGTACAACAACTCGTCGTCCTATGCGTTGGCGGTAAGCCTGTTGTCAGAACGCTTCAATGGTGGGGGGCTGATCAGCGGCACCTGGCCAAAAGATGACTTGCCGTTGAGCCGAACCGAGCGCATGGAATTGCAAAGCCTTTTGAGTGCGCAGAACTACGACGCGGGCACCCCGGATGGCATTATCGGCGCCAACACCCGCAAAGCGATCCGCAGCGCACAGCAGTCGTTTGGCTGGCCGGCGGATGGGTACCCGACGCACAAACTGCTGGAAGGACTGCGTAACCGCTAAAAGCATCATCGGAACGCCGCCCGGAGCAAGGCAGGTTCCCACAGGTTTTGTGTCGTTCACGGAACTAATGTGGGAGCTTGCTCCCTGCGGCGTTCCGACGATGACTGACTATCAGACGACGAAACGCTAGCGCCTGACCACCACATCCTGCTCCAACACCAACTCCTTTTTCCCCGCATCCAATCGAACCAACGCCCCCATCGGTAACGTCAGGTTCGGATCACAATGCCCGCTGCGCCACCCGGACAGCACCGGAATCCGCAAGGACTCGAAAGTCTGCTTGAGCAACCGTTCCAGCGCGACCGCATCAACCCCCGCCACGTCCCCTACCAGGACGCCTCGCAGCTTGCCCAGCGCACCCGCCAGACGCAAATGGGTGAGGAGCCGGTCTATGCGATACAACGGCTCGTTGACGTCCTCGATCAACAGGATCACGCCCTCGGCTTCCAATTCGTAAGGCGTGCCCATGGTCGCGGCAATCATCGACAGGTTTCCGCCCAGCAAACGACCGTGAGCGATGCCAGGCTCAATCGTGGTCAACGGCCAGGCAACCGGGTGCGCAATGACGCTACCGGCCTTTACCTGCCCCCTGAGCATGTTGAAAAACGACGACTCGGTAGGCTGCTGTTTGTCGCCCAGCAAATCGGCATTGAGCAGCGGACCATGGAAGGTCACGAAACCGGCATATCGACTGATCGCCAGGTGCAGCGCCGTGATGTCGCTGTACCCGATAAACGGTTTGGCGTTGTTTTGCAGCAGTTCAAAATCTATACGATCGAGCAACCGCGGCGTGCCGTAACCACCGCGCAGGCAAATGATGGCATCCACCTCGGGATCAGCGAACGCCGCGTGCAGATCTTTGAGCCGCACCTCGTCACTGCCGGCCAGATAACCCTCCTGCTCATACACCCCTGGAAACACCCGCAACGCATAGCCGCGGGCGCGCATCCAGGCGATTGCTTTGTCAGTGTCCAGCCCGGCAGGGCCGGCGGGTGCAATCACGCCGATCAGCCCTTCCGACGGCAAGGCCGGAACAGGTTTATGCGGATACAACGTGTGGGTCGGTCGAACGGTCATCCATGAATCTCCCTGCGCGAAAATCTTCAGCACACAGTAGTCAGGAACGGGGACAAACAGAAGAGGCTCAGTCGCCCGCCGGTTGCAGGAAAAAACACTGGCTGGCGCAGGCCAGGCAAAAAAACGCCCGCAAAGCCTGAAAAGCCATGCGGGCGCCTTTTATGTCATCGCCACATTACAAGGACGATATCAGCTCGGCTTTAACCAGCTTCGCTTGCTCGTCGGCGTGGTAAGAGGAGCGTACCAACGGGCCCGACGCGACGTTCTTGAAGCCCATCTTATAACCTTCCTCGGCGAACCAGGCGAAGGTGTCCGGGTGCACGAAACGCTGCACCGGCAAGTGGCTGCGGGACGGTTGCAGGTACTGGCCCAGGGTCAGCATGTCGATGTCGTGTTCGCGCATGCGCTTCATGACTTCGATGACTTCTTCGTCGGTTTCGCCCAGACCCAGCATCAGGCCGGACTTGGTCGGAATGTGCGGCATCATCTGCTTGAAGCGTTGCAGCAGGGTCAGCGACCACTGGTAATCCGAACCCGGACGCGCGGCCTTGTACAGGCGTGGAACGGTTTCCAGGTTGTGGTTGAATACATCTGGCGGCTCGGCGGCGGTGATTTCCAGCGCCACGTCCATACGGCCACGGTAATCCGGGACCAGGGTTTCCAGCTGCACGTTTGGCGACAGCTTGCGGATCTCGCGGATGCAGTCGGCAAAGTGCTGGGCACCGCCGTCACGCAGGTCGTCGCGGTCGACCGAGGTGATCACCACGTACTTGAGCTTCAGGTCGGCAATGGCGATGGCCAGGCTTTGCGGCTCGTTGACGTCCAGTGGTTTCGGACGGCCGTGGCCGACGTCGCAGAACGGGCAGCGACGGGTGCAGATGTCGCCCATGATCATGAACGTCGCGGTGCCGCCGGAGAAACACTCGCCCAGGTTCGGGCAGGACGCTTCTTCGCACACGCTGTGCAGCTTGTGCTTGCGCAGCAGGGCCTTGATGCGGTCGACTTCCGGGGAAACCGGGATGCGCACGCGAATCCAGTCAGGTTTTTTCGGCAGTTCGGTGGTCGGAATGATCTTCACCGGGATACGTGCAACCTTCTCGGCGCCGCGCAGCTTGACGCCGGCTTCAACCTTGGCACGCGGGGCCGGACGCTCGGTGACATCGAGCGTCGGGATCATGGTTTGCACTGCATCAGTAGTCATATCAGTCGATTCCGCCCGTTAGGGTCGTCTGCTCAGCATAGTCGAGGTGTTTGACGAGCTGCGCGCGCAGCCGGGCACTTACCTCGGCAAATTCAATCGGTCCTGCGTGATCGCTCAGCTGGGTCATCGCCAGCCCGGCGTAGCCGCAGGGATTAATCCGTCGAAACGGTTCCAGGTTCATGTCCACGTTCAGGGCCAGGCCATGAAAGGAACAACCGTGGCGGATCCGCAGCCCCAGGGACGCGATTTTCGCCCCGTCGACGTAGACACCCGGCGCGTCCGGCCTGGCGACAGCAGTGACGCCGTAACTCGCCAGCAGTTCGATCAGGCACAGTTCCATGCGTGTGACCAGGTCACGTACGCCAAACCCCAGTTTGCGTACGTCCAGCAGCAGATAAGCCACCAATTGGCCGGGGCCGTGATAAGTCACCTGCCCGCCTCGGTCGACCTGCACCACCGGAATATCTCCCGGCAGCAACAAGTGCTCGGCCTTGCCGGCCTGCCCCTGGGTAAACACCGGTAGGTGTTCGACCAACCAGATTTCGTCGGCAGCCTCGGTGCCGCGTTCGTTGGTGAAGCGTTGCATGGCATGCCAGACCGGCTCGTAAGCCATCTGGCCGAGCTCACGAAAGCCCAGCGTGCCAGACATCACAACACCATGTGCACGAAGCCGGTAGCCCGCAGTTCGCTGTTGATGTTGTACAGCTGGTCCTGATCGGTGGCGACAATGTGCAACTGAATCGTGGTGTATTTACCGTTGGTACTTTGGCGCTCATCAACGCGGTCATGGTTGATCGTCGCATGCTTCTTGACGATCTCGATGATCTTGTCCTTGTTGCCCACACCCGTATCGCTGATCACCTTGACCGGGTAATCAACGTTCGGAAATTCGATCTTTGGCGCCTTTACTTCGGTATCGGTCATGGCGTAACGGCCTCGTAAGCGTAAGCCGTGGCGACGGGCATGCCCCGCGCCGGATCAGCGCGGAGTCATGCAGGTGCACACTGTATTCAGTTGAAGATGCTGTAGAAGAATAGACGGATGCTATCCCACATGCGGCGGAAGATACCACCTTCCTCGACAGCGTCCAGAGCGATCAGATCGGCGCTGTGCACCACTTTGTCGTCCAGTTTCACTTCGACTTTACCGATCACGTCGCCCTTGGCGATTGGCGCAACCAGTTGCGGGTTCATGGTCATGCTGGCGGCGAGCTTTTTCAGCTGGCCTTTTGGCAGGGTCATGGTCAGGTCTTCAGCCAGGCCGGCTTTGACTTGATTGGTCGCGCCTTTCCAGACAGGGGCCTGAGCCAGCTCGGCGCCTTTCTGATAGAAGGTCTGGGTTTCGAAGAAGCGGAAACCGTAAGTCAGCAGCTTCTGGGTTTCGGCGGCGCGAGCCACTTCGCTGCTGGTGCCGAACACCACGGCGATCAGGCGCATGCCATCACGTACAGCCGAAGACACCATGCAGTAGCCGGCTTCGTCGGTGTGACCGGTTTTCAGACCGTCGACGGTCTTGTCACGCCACAGCAGCAGGTTGCGGTTTGGCTGCTTGATGCCGTTCCAGAAGAACTCTTTCTGCGAGTAGATCGCGTAGTGAGCCGGGTCTTCGTGGATGATCGCGCGAGCCAGCACGGCCATGTCGTGAGCCGACGAGTAGTGCTCAGGGTTTGGCAGACCGGTCGGGTTCATGAAGTGGGTGTTGGTCATGCCCAGGTCGGCCACGGTTTTGTTCATCACGTCGGCGAAAGCGTCTTCGCTGCCGGCGATGTGCTCGGAGAGCGCAACACTGGCGTCGTTACCCGACTGAATGATGATGCCGTGCAGCAGGTCGCTGACAGTGACCTGCGATCCCACCTTGATGAACATCCGCGAACCGCCGGTGCGCCAGGCGTTTTCGCTGACGGTCACCGGGTCGTTTTCGCCGATCTGGCCACGACGGATTTCCAGGGTCGCGATGTACGCGGTCATCAGCTTGGTCAGGCTGGCGGGCGGCAAACGCTGATCACCATTGTTCTCGACCAGCACGTTGCCGCTGCTGGCATCCATGAGCACATAGGCCTTGGCGGCCAGTTGTGGGGGTGATGGCATCACCTCGACCGCAAACGCGGCGGGCGAGAGGAGCAGCGGGACTAACAGGAACAGGCGTTTGGCAAAGGTGGTGATGTTCATCCGTCTCTCGAAATCGCTAATGGAAACTGCCCGAAGGCAAAACTAATCAGACAGCTTTCTAACGAGCTGTCGCGTATTCAGTCGTTCACTCTATAACCCTTGCCGGGCTTTTGTTCTTCATGAGCCAACAACCAGGTCCGCCCCCCAAACCGCAAGCGAACCGTCAATCAGGTACTACGTATTATTCGGCGGTGACCAGGCTCGGCGAACCGAGATTGGCCATGCGCACGCTGTTCTGCACTTGCTGGATTTCACCCGGAGAACCGATCGGCCCCAGACGCACCCGATGCAGTGTCTGTTGGTTGCGCACTATCGAGCTGATGAACACCGGAGCGCTCACCATCCCGCTGAGCTTCGATCTCAGGAGTTCTGCAGCGTCCGGGTTGGCGAACGCGCCCACCTGCAGATACTGGCCAGAGGCTGGTACAGAAGCGTTTTTTTTTGCATCAAGCTGAACAGGCACGACGGCCGCGGCGTGTTGCTGCGGCGGCGGCGTCCATTGCTCGACGGTGCCGGCCGAGGCCGTAATCACCGGGGCGCTATTTTGCGCGACTTGCGGCTCGTTGAGCATCAAAGGCGCCGGACGGCCTTTTTGTGCCCACCACTGTTGCGGGTCGATCCCCTCGACCTTGACCCGCGCGGTGCCGATTTCGGCGTAACCGAGTTTTTTGGCGGCGGCATAGGACAAGTCGATGATGCGGTCCGAATAGAACGGCCCACGGTCGTTGACCCGCAGGATCACGCTCTTGTTGTTGTCCAGGTTGGTCACCCGGACGTAACTTGGCAGTGGCAATGTCTTGTGTGCGGCACTCATGCCGTACAGGTCATACACCTCGCCATTGGCGGTGTTCTGGCCGTGGAACTTGGTGCCGTACCAGGACGCCGTGCCCGAGGCAACGTAAGTCTTGGATTCTTGCAACGGGAAATAGGTCTTGCCCAGCACCGTGTACGGGTTGGCCTTGTAAGGACCGCTGTGCAGGGTCGGCGTGGCATCCGGGATGCGCGATACGTCGACATCCCACCACGGCGCCCCATCTTTGTGGGCGCGGTTGATGTCCAGACCCGGCGCCGAGCGCACGGCAGTGGACGAGGTTTTCTGAGCCGGCGCACGACCGGTCGAGCAACTGGCAAGCAGCACCGCCAACGCGGTGAAAGCCATGAGCTTCAGGGGTTTATTCATAGGCAATGCCCGCATTACTTGACGCCCCGTGCTTGGACCAGCTGTTCAGACAGTTGATGTACGGCCATGGCGTACATCACGCTGCGGTTATAACGCGTGATCGCGTAGAAATTCTTCAGGCCCATCCAGTACTCGGGGCCATTGTCACCTTCCAGGCGGAAAGCCGTGACCGGCATATCATCGCGCAGCGCATCATGACTTGACCACCCCAGCGCCCGCAACTCCCCTACGGTTTTTACCGGCTCGATACCCGTAGTCAAACCTTCATCCACCTGCTCGCCTCGCACATCGGCGCGGCTGACCACCGGTTCGCCGGCCACCCAGCCGTGACGCTTGAAGTAACTGGCGACGCTGCCAATGGCATCGTCCGGGTTGTTCCAGATATTGATGTGGCCATCGCCGTCGAAGTCCACTGCATAAGCGCGAAAGCTGCTCGGCATGAACTGCGGCAAGCCCATGGCGCCGGCATAGGAGCCCTTGAGGGTCAACGGATCGACCTGTTCTTCCCGGGCCAGTAGCAAGAACTCACGCAGTTCCTTGCGGAAAAACTCGGCACGGGGAGGATAGTCGAAACCCAGAGTCGACAACGCATCGATCACCCGGTAATTGCCGGTATTACGGCCGAAAAAGGTTTCAACGCCGATGATCGAGACAATCACCTGCGCCGGTACGCCGTATTCCTGCTCGGCACGCGCGAGGACTGCTTCGTGCTGACGCCAGAAGTCCACTCCGCGGGCGATGCGCGCGTCGGTAATGAACATCGGCCGGTATTCGTTCCACTGCTTGACCCGTTCGGCGGGTTTCGAGATCGCGTCCAGAATCGACTGCTTGCGCTCGGCTTCGCGGAACACCTCCATCAGCTGCTCACCGGCGAAACCGTAGTCACGGGTCATTTCACCGACGAATTCGGCCACCTGGGGGGAGCCTTCGTAATCGCCGGCCAACGCGTCCTGCGCTGTGCCAAGGATGCTTACCAGGCCGACCCACGGCGCGTATCGAGTCGCCCAGCCACGCATTACTTGCATTGAAATCTTCACCTTATTCAAACCTGTGCGATCCACTTACGATGGGTATGGATCGACATCAAAACCCCAAACGCTGACAGCAGCGTTACCAGCGAAGTTCCTCCGTAGCTAATGAACGGCAACGGCACCCCCACCACCGGCAACAGGCCACTGACCATACCGATGTTGACGAAAACGTAAACAAAAAACGTCATGGTCAAACTACCCGCGAGCAATTTGCCGAACAATGTCTGGGCCTGGGCAGTAATCACCAGCCCTCGTCCGATCAACAGCAGGTAGATCAGCAGCAAGGCGCAAATGCCGACCAGGCCGAACTCTTCGCCCAATACCGCAATGATGAAGTCAGTGTGGCTTTCCGGCAGGAAGTCAAGGTGCGACTGGGTGCCCAGCAGCCAACCTTTGCCAAACACACCGCCGGAACCAATGGCGGCTTTCGACTGAATGATGTTCCAGCCAGTCCCCAACGGATCACTCTCCGGGTCGAGGAAGGTCAGGATTCGCTGTTTCTGGTAGTCGTGCATGATGAAGAACCACATCGCCACGGCCACCGGAACGGCGGCGGCGATCACGCTGATGATCCAGCGCCACTTCAAGCCACCCATAAACAGCACAAACGCACCGCCTGCCAGGATCAGCAGCGATGTACCCAGGTCCGGCTGACGCACAATCAGGATGAACGGCAAACCGATCAGGAACAGACTGACCGCTACGTGCTTGAGTTGCGGTGGCAAGGTGCGCTTGGACAGGTACCAGGCGATGGTCGCCGGCATCAGGATCTTCATGAACTCCGAGGGCTGGAAGCGGATCACGCCGGGGATGTTGATCCAGCGCGTAGCGCCCATGGCGTTGTGACCCATGACGTCCACCACCACCAGCAACAGCACGCCGAGCACATAACCGACCGGCACCCAGCGCGCCATGAATCGCGGCTCGAACTGCGCGATGACGATCATCGACACCAGGCCGATGCCAAACGAAGTCGCTTGCTTGGCCAGCAGGTCCCAGCTTTTGCCGCTGGCCGAATACAGCACGAACAGGCTGCCGGCCGCGAGGGTCAGCAGCAGAATCAACAACGGACCATCAATGTGCAGGCGCTGCAACAGCGTTGCACGGCGACGCATCACATCCTCGCTGGAGAGCATGCGATCGAAATTATTCATCACGGGCTGTAGCCTCTGCACTGATAGGGCTGGCGTACTCGGCTTTAAGGCGTCCGTCCTGGTCCAGGAGCCAAGCGTCCATGACTTGACGCACCACTGGCGCGGCGACACCGGAACCGGATTCGCCGTTCTCGACCATCACAGACACCACGATTTGCGGGTTATCGGCCGGCGCAAAACCGACAAACAAGGCGTGGTCACGGTGACGTTCCTGAACCTTGGAGCGGTCGTACTTTTCGCCCTGCTTGATCGCGACCACCTGGGCCGTACCACTTTTACCGGCAATCCGGTATTGCGCGCCAATCGAGGCCTTGCGCGCCGTACCGCGAGCGCCGTGCATCACTTGCTGCATACCGTGATTGACCTTGGTCCAGTCCGATGGATCGCGCAGGACGATGTCCGGCATCGGGTTTTCATCCTTGGGCCTCTCGCCTTCTACGGTCTTGGCCAGGTGCGGACGGTTCCACACACCTTTGTTGGCCACCAGCGCCGTGGCCTGGGCCAGTTGCAGCGGCGTGGATTGCATGTAGCCCTGGCCGATCCCGAGAATCAGGGTTTCACCCGGGAACCAGGCCTGGCGACGGGTCGCACGCTTCCATTCGCGGGACGGCATCAGGCCTGGCGATTCTTCGAACATGTCCAGCGAGACCTTCTGGCCAATGCCGAACTTGCCCAGATACGCCGACAACCGATCGATCCCCAGCTTGTGGGCCAGGTCATAGAAGTAGGTGTCGTTGGAGCGCATGATCGCCGTGTCCAGATCCACATAGCCGTCGCCGGTACGGTTCCAGTTACGGTATTTGTGATCGTAGTTGGGCAGTTGGTAGTAGCCGGGGTCGAACACGCGCGTCGACGCGGTAACCACACCAGAATCCAGACCGGCAATCGCCACGGCCGGCTTGATGGTAGAACCCGGCGGATAGAGACCACGCAGCACGCGGTTGAACAGCGGCCGGTCGATGGAGTCGCGGAGCTCCGAATAGGCCTTGGAACTGATGCCGGTGACGAACAGGTTCGGATCGAAACTCGGTTGACTGACCATCGCCAGCACTTCACCGGTTTTCGGGTCCAGTGCCACGACGGCGCCACGACGTCCGCCAAGTGCGGTCTCGGCGGCTTCCTGCAATTTGATGTCCAGGCTCAGGACAATGTCCTTGCCAGGAATCGGATCGGTACGCTTGAGTACGCGCAATACGCGGCCCCGAGCGTTGGTTTCGACTTCCTCGTAACCGACCTGTCCGTGCAGCTCGGGTTCGTAGAAGCGTTCAATGCCGGTTTTGCCGATTTGATGGGTGCCGCTATAACTCACCGGATCCAGAGACTTGAGCTCTTTCTCGTTGATCCGCCCCATATATCCCACCGAGTGCGCAAAATGCGCACCTTGCGGATAGTGACGAACCAACTGCGCGACCACTTCCACGCCCGGCAGACGGAACTGATTCACCGCGATACGTGCGATCTGTTCTTCGGTCAGCTCGAACAGGATCGGCACCGGCTCGAACGGCCGACGCCCCTGACGCATGCGTTTCTCGAAGATCACCCGATCCTCTGGAGTCAACTCCAGCACTTGGACGATCACGTCGAGCACTTGTTGCCACTCGCCAGAGCGTTCGCGGGTCATGCTCAGGCTGAAGCTGGGCCGGTTGTCGGCGATTACCACGCCATTGCGGTCGAAAATCAGCCCGCGCGTGGGCGGAATCGGCTGCACATGCACGCGATTGTTTTCCGACAGGGTCGAGTGGTACTCGTACTGGATGACCTGAAGGAAATACAGCCGCGCGATCAGCACGCAAATCAGCGTCACGACTGCAATGGCACCGAACACGACACGGCCACGCACCAGACGGGCGTCTTTTTCGTGGTCCTTGATACGGATCGGCTGAGACATGAGGGCAGAACTACTTGTGGTAAGGGTGGCCGGACAAGACCGTCCAGGCACGATACAGCTGTTCGCCGATCAGAATACGCACCAGCGGGTGCGGCAACGTCAACGGCGACAATGACCAGCGCTGATCGGCTCGGGCACAGACTTCCGGCGCCAGCCCTTCGGGGCCGCCGACCATGAAATTCACCGTGCGCGAGTCCAGGCGCCAACGATCGAGCTCGACCGCCAGCTGCTCAGTGCTCCAGGGCTTGCCGTGGACTTCGAGGGTGACAACACGCTCATTTGGCCCGACCTTGGCCAGCATGGCTTCGCCTTCCTGACGGATGAAGCGCGCCACGTCGGCGTTCTTGCCACGGGTGTTGAGCGGTATTTCCACCAGTTCCAGCGCCAGCTCGGACGGAAGACGCTTGGCATATTCATGCCAGCCTTCTTCCACCCACTTGGGCATCCGTGAACCGACGGCGATCAGTCGCAGTCGCACAGCGGGCCCTTATTGCTGGTCTTTGTTGAGCTTGATGAAATGCTCGTGGGTGTTTTCCGGGCTGTGGTGAGCCGCGTTCAGCGCACGGCTCTGTTCAGCGCCGGACCACAGACGTTCCAGGTCGTAGAACTGGCGAGCGGAGGCGGTCATCATGTGAACGATGACGTCGTCCATGTCCAGCAGGACCCAGTCGCTGTCGCCCTTGCCTTCTTCACCCAATGGCTTGACGCCCTGGGCTTTGACGGCTTCGCGAACCTTGTCCAGCATCGCGCCGATCTGACGGTTGGAGGTACCGGTAGCGATGATCATGAAGTCAGTGATGCTCTGCTTTTCACGAACGTCGATCACCTGGATGTCCTGGGCCTTGACGTCTTCCAGGGCGGCTACGGCAACCTTGACCAGTTCTTCACCACGCAGCTCCGGCCCGGTTGGAGCCTCTACTGGCAGTGGCGCGCTTTTGAATGTGCCTTTGCGCTTTACTTTAGCTACGTCTTTGTCAGTCATATAAAACTCGTTTTGCTCGTATGTTCGGGGGCTTCGATACACGTGATCACGTGCTTGAAGCGCGCCTCTTTTCAGTTCGACGCACGGTAAAGTCCGTGCGCATCGATGTAGGCCAGGACCGCGTCGGGCACCAGGAAACGTACCGACTTACCGCTGGCCAGCAGTTGACGGATCTGGGTGGCGGATACCGCGAGCGGTGTCTGCCAGACGAATGCAATCTGTCCGCTCGGCCCATTTAGGGCCAGCGGGTCGCTCACCGAGCGCGCCGCCAGCAGGTTGCGCAAGGCATCCGGCGGTTCGCTGTCGGCATCCGGGCGTTGCAGCACCAGGATGTGGCAATGCTGGAGCAACTCTTCCCAGCGATGCCAAGTGGGCAGGCCGCAAAATGCGTCCCAGCCCAAAAGTAGAAAAACCTGGGTCTGGACGGCCAGTTCGGCGCGCATCAGTTCCAGAGTATCGATAGTGTAGGACGGTTTGTCCCGCTGCAATTCGCGGGCATCCACCACCAACGGCGCCACACCGGCCACCGCGCGCTCGACCATGGCCAGGCGGTCTTTGGCCGACACCTGCGGCGTACCGCGATGCGGCGGCCGGGCACTGGGTGTCAGGCGCAACTCATCAAGCGCCAGCGACTCGGCGACTTCCAGCGCACCACGCAGATGGCCGATGTGCACCGGGTCGAACGTGCCGCCCAGCATGCCTATGCGGCGAGGTTGAGGCTCGCTGGCGGTGGCTGGGACTGTCGGGTCGAGGTCGCCCAAGTCAGACCGACGCCTGGCCGCGCAACTGGCCATCACCGACCACGATGTACTTCTCGCAGGTCAGGCCTTCGAGGCCCACCGGGCCGCGGGCGTGCAGCTTATCAGTAGAAATGCCAATCTCGGCACCCAATCCGTATTCGAATCCATCGGCGAAGCACGTCGGGGTGTTGATCATCACCGACGAAGAATCGACTTGGGCGACGAAACGCCGCGTGTCACCGAGGTTTTCGCTGACAATCGAGTCGGTGTGATGGGAGCCGTGCTTATTGATATGTTCGATGGCCTGGTCCAGCCCGTCGACCACGCGGATCGACAGAATCGGCGCCAGGTATTCGGTGGCCCAGTCTTCTTCGGTGGCCGGAACCACATCAATGATCGCCTGCGTGCGCTCGCAACCACGCAGTTCAACGCCTTTTTCGCGGAACTGGGCAGCCATCGACGGCAGGAAATCCTTAGCAACGGTTTGATCCACCAGCAGCGTTTCCATCGCGCCACAGATGCCATAACGGTATGTCTTGGCGTTGAACGCGATACGCTGGGCTTTCGCCAGGTCGGCGTGCTCACTCACGTAGACGTGGCAGATGCCATCCAAATGTTTGATCACCGGCACGCGGGCGTCACGGCTGACACGTTCGATCAGGCCACGGCCACCACGGGGCACAATGACGTCGACGTATTCCGGCATGGTAATCAGCGCGCCGACGGCGGCACGGTCGGTGGTTTCGACCACTTGCACCACGGCGGCGGGCAGTTCGGCTTCGGCCAGGCCGCGCTGGATGCAGGCGGCGATGGCGCGGTTGGAATGAATGGCTTCGGAACCGCCCCGCAGGATCGTCGCGTTGCCAGACTTCAGGCACAGGCTGGCGGCGTCAATGGTCACGTTCGGCCGGGATTCGTAGATGATCCCGATCACGCCCAACGGCACGCGCATCTTGCCCACTTGAATACCCGACGGGCGGAAGCTCATGTCGCGAATCGCGCCAACCGGGTCCGGCAGAGCAGCCACCTGGCGCAGGCCGACGATCATGCCGTCGATGCGTTCCGGCGTCAGCGCCAGACGCTCCAGCAGCGCAGGCTCAAGACCATTGGCGCGACCCGCGGCCAAATCCAGTTCGTTGGCAGCCGTCAGCTCGACGCGTGCAGCGTCCAGCGCATTGGCAGCGGCCTGCAACGCACGGTTTTTCTGCGCAGTGCTGGCGTAGCCGATGACGCGAGAGGCCTCGCGGGCTGCGCGACCCAGGCGGGTCATGTAGTCAAGAACGGACTCAGTCATTGTCTGTGGTGGTCTTTGCTAAGGTCTTGGTAAAGAGTAAAGCGGCAGATTATAGCTGTCGCGTCTCCCGACTAACAGCGGTGACGGGCGGATGGTCGAAATCGAGGGCAATTTGCCGACGTTCAGCCGGGATTAAGCTGCAAATTGTTATCATCACCGCTCAATCAGCCCTGATAAACGCCGTTCATCATGTCCAACCTGACTGTTCGAGCGTCCGCCACGAGCCTGCCCACGGGGCTCCCGGATGCGTTTTTCGACCGCGACGCACAAACGCTGGCCCGGGATTTACTTGGCAAAGTGATCCGTCACCGGGTTGGCGACCTGTGGCTCAGCGCCCGGATTATTGAAACTGAAGCCTATTACTTCGAAGAAAAAGGCAGCCACGCCTCCCTCGGCTATACAGAAAAGCGTAAGGCGTTGTTTCTGGATGGTGGTCACATCTATATGTATTACGCCCGTGGTGGCGACTCCCTGAATTTCAGCGCTCAAGGCCCCGGCAATGCGGTACTGATCAAATCAGCCTACCCGTGGGTCGATGAATTGAGCGGGCCGGCGAGCCTGGCGCAGATGTTATTGAACAATCCCGACGCCCAAGGCCGCCCTCGCCCTTCGCAAAAGCTGTGCGCCGGACAGACATTGCTGTGCAAGGCGCTGGGGCTGAAGGTGCCGGTGTGGGATGCCAAGCGTTTTGATCATGAAGTGTTGCTGGTCGAGGATGTCGGTCCGGCGCCTGCCCACGTCATTCAAACCACGCGCCTGGGCATCCCCCATGGGCGCGACGAACACTTGATGTACCGCTTCGTCGATGCCGCTTACGCGCCATATTGCACGCGGAACCCGTTGCGACGGGGGCAAGTCGAAGGTCGCGATTATTTTTTGCTCCCTTGAGGGGTGTCTGGAAGATTGCGTTCGTCCCCCCATGGGACTAATGAACATTTGATGGAGTTGTTTTTATGGGCCCATGGCTCGATAGCGTGACCGACTGGTTGACGATCAACCCGCAATGGCTGGCGGCAGCGGTGTTCATTGTGGCCTTTGTGGAATGCCTGGCGATTGCCGGGTTGATCGTGCCTGGTACGGTTATGTTGTTTGCCGTGGCGGTACTGGCTGGCAGCGGCGCGTTGTCGTTGAGTGAAACGTTGCTGCTGGGATTCCTCGCCGGAGTACTGGGCGATGTCGTGTCCTACTTCATCGGTCGACATTTCCACCAGAACATCCGGCGCCTGCCCGGCTTGCGTCATCATCCGGAATGGATTGCCGGGGCCGAGGCGTATTTTCAGCGTTATGGTATCGCCAGCCTGTTGGTCGGGCGCTTCATTGGACCGCTGCGTCCGATGCTGCCGATGGTCGCCGGGATGTTTGACATGCCCTTCCCACGTTTTTTTGCCGTCAGTCTGTTGGCTGCCGCTGGCTGGAGTGTGGCGTACCTGCTACCCGGCTGGGCCACGGGAGCGGCGATTCGTTTGCCATTGCCGGAAGGTTTCTGGCCGGAGGCGGGCGTCGTCGCTGGCGCTATTGCGGCCATGGTCGGCCTGAGCATCACCAGCAGCATGCGCCGCCATCGCAAGGCGACGATGTTGATTGCCGGAATGAGCTTTCTGATTCTGCTGGCACTGTTTATCGGCTATCCGCACCTGACCGCGCTCGATCAGGGCGTCATGACCCTGGTACAGGAACACCGCAGCCCGGTGCTCGATGAAGTGGCCGTGCTTTTCACGCTGATCGGTGAGTTCCGCAACATGCTGATCTTCAGCGCCTTGCTGGTCGCGCTTCTGCTGATCACCCGGCAATGGCGGCAAGCGATCTTTGCTGGCAGCGCACTGCTGCTCACAGCACTGGGCAACACCGTGTCCAAGCATTTCTTCGCCCGCCTGCGCCCGGAAGTGCTGAGCGATCCGCTGACCAGCTACAGCATGCCCAGCGGCCACGCCTCAGGCTCTTTTGCGCTGTTCCTGACCTTAGCCGTGCTGGCGGGCCGAGGGCAACCACCGCGCATGCGCCTGACCTGGTTGCTGCTGGGATGTTTGCCCGCGCTGGCAATTGCCTTGTCGCGGGTGTACCTGGGCGCGCATTGGCCGACGGATATACTGGCCGGCGCGATGCTGGCTGCGTGCGTGTGCGCAGCGAGCTTGTGGGCGAGCCAGCGCCAGACGCCACTGAACGCCATGCCACCTAAAGTCTGGTGGCTGTTGCTACCGGCGCTGATGGCTTTGTTTACGTTCTTTGCATTGCGGCATTTGCCGCATGCGATGTTGAGATATGCGTACTGATCAGGCAAACAGCTCGCCCTGCAATTCATCCAGCAGCGCCTGAATTGCATCGAGCCGCTGCTGCGGATCATCGAGTTGCAGCAGGTCAATCTTGTCCGCTTCGGCAAACGGCAGCAGGTACGCCAACTGATTGGCCAGCGACTGCTGGCCGGTCGCTTCGGTGCCCATGTTCAAGGCTTCAACCATCGGGTGTTCGGCCAACGCCTTGAGCAGCGCAACCAGATCAGCATCTTCATCCTGCAGCGGCTGTTCAGGCTCGTCTTCCAGCCATTCGACTTCCGCGAGGGTCAACTGATCGCGCTGCACCTCGGTTCGCAAAACGTGGAAACGCCGCCCACCCTGCACCCGAATGCCCAGCAGGCCGTTATCCTGCTGTTTGAAATCGGTGATCAGCGCTTCACACCCGACCAGCGCGTAACCCGCCGGCGCGAGGCCGACCTCCTCGCCGTCGAGAATGCACACCACACCAAAGCCGCCGTCCTGCTTCATGCAGCGGCTGATCATGTCCAGGTAGCGCGCCTCGAAGATCTGCAAGTCGAGGATGCAGCCAGGAAACAGCACCGTGTTCAGCGGGAAAAGCGGCAAGCTCATAGACATTTCCTTACACCACCATCGACACCGCCAACGGCAGGAACACCGCCGTGGCCACGCCCATCAGACTCATCGCCAGCGCCGCGAAGGCGCCGCATTCTTCACTTTCCTGCAACGCCACCGAGGTGCCGACCGCATGGGCGGTCATGCCCAGCGCCATGCCGCGCGCCTCGGGACTGTGCACACCGAGCCGGGTCAACAGACTCGGGCCGAAGATCGCACCGATCACGCCAGTGATCAACACGAACACTGCGGCCAGCGCCGCGACACCGCCGATCTGCTCGGCCACCAGCATGGCGATCGGTGACGTCACCGACTTGGGCGCCATGGTCATCAGGATCATGTGCTCGGCACCGAACCACCAGCCCAGCAACACGCCCATGCCCGTGGCGACCACGCCACCTATCACCAGCGTAGTAAATATCGGCAAGAACAACTGCCGAATCCGTCGCAGATTGAGGTAGAGGGGCACGGCCAGCGCCACCGTCGCAGGCCCGAGCAAGATGCTGAGGATCTCGGTGCTCTTGCGGTACTCGGCGTACGTCACGCCGCAGGTGACCAAAACTCCGATCACCACCAGCATCGAGACCAGCACCGGTTGCAAAAAGATCCAGCGGGTTTTCTCGAAGGCAGCCAACACCAGTTGATAAGCGCCCAACGTAATGCCGATGCCGAACAACGGATGATGAATCACCGAATCGATCGCACCGTGCCAATCCAGGATCATTGGTCATCTCCACGATGGGCGTGGCGCCTGACCATGCGCTGCATCAGCACCCCCGCGAAGGCCATGGACAGCAGCAGCGACAACATCAGCGCGCCGACGATGGCCCAGAAGTCCGCGGCGATGTCCTTGAAGTACACCATCACGCCCACGGCCGGCGGCACCAGCAGTAAAGGCAGGTAACGCAGCAGACTGCTGGCCGCCAGGCTCAGCGGCTCGCCGACTTGTCCGCGTGAAATCAAATACACCAGTAACAACAGTAAACCGATAATCGGCCCCGGCAGCACCGGTAAAAACAGGTGGTTGATGGCGGTGCCCAGCAATTGGAACAGCACCAGCCAGGTCAGGCCACGTAACAACATCTGGCATCTCCCGCGTTCGCCCCACAAAGCTGGGGCCGAGCATTATAAGCACGTGGCCGCTATGTATCGGCATTCGCCAACAGCATGGACAGTTGACCGGAGCCATTTGCCATGTTGATCTAAAGTGGTTCACAGGGAGGTCAAATCCCCCCACTCGAAAAACTATAAATCCGATGAAACCCAAGGAGAGTCTCAATGCCCTATGTTCCCGTTGCAGAGCTCAAAGATTATGTCGGCAAGGAACTCGGACGTTCCGAATGGCTCACCATCGATCAGGAACGCATCAACCTGTTCGCTGAAGCCACAGGTGATTATCAGTTTATTCATGTCGACCCGGTCAAAGCCGCGCAAACGCCATTTGGCAGCACCATCGCACATGGATTCCTGTCGCTGTCACTGATCCCGAAACTGATGGAAGACATCCTCATCCTCCCCGAAGGCGCGAAGATGGTGGTCAATTACGGTCTCGACAGCGTACGTTTCATTCAACCGGTCAAGGTCAATTCGAAAGTGCGTCTGAAGGTCGATCTCAGCGACGCCACCGAGAAAAAACCTGGCCAATGGCTTCTCAAAGCCACCTGCACCCTTGAGATAGAAGGCTCGGACAAACCGGCCTATATCGCTGAATCCCTATCCCTCTGTTTCGTGTAACTCGCCCGGATGCGAAGCAGCTCACGCTGTTTCGCGACCCTCTATATATATACGACACATAGCTGCGGCATACTCCCTCGCCTAATTGCCCGGATCCTGCTATGCGCTCACTTGCACTCCTTGCCTTGACCCTGTTGCTCACCGCTTGCGGCGATGGCGAATCGCTGCTGCCTCCCGATGCCCGCTTGCCGGATGGT
This sequence comes from Pseudomonas sp. FBCC-B1667, assembly GCF_059133255.1. Taxonomy (NCBI): domain Bacteria; kingdom Pseudomonadati; phylum Pseudomonadota; class Gammaproteobacteria; order Pseudomonadales; family Pseudomonadaceae; genus Pseudomonas; species Pseudomonas sp. FBCC-B1667. The sequence continues at coordinate 6,034,723 of NZ_CP101437.1, forward strand.
GGGCGCTATCGCGGTGATCTGGTCAATGGCTTGCTGCAAGGTCAGGGTCGCATCGATTATCCGAACGGCAGCTGGTACGCCGGCGAATTCGACAAGGGGCAATGGCATGGCCAGGGTGAATGGCATGGCAGCAACGGCGAGGTTTTTCGCGGGAATTTCAACCAGGGCCTGTTCGACGGCCAGGGCACGCTGACCACACCAGACAGCAGTTACAGCGGCGGTTTCAAGCTTGGTCGGCGCGACGGTGAAGGCACGCTCAAAGAAAACGGCATGACCTATCGCGGCGAGTTCAAGGCCGATCAATATTCAGGGCTCGGTCGTCTCGAACTCGATGACGGCAGCTCGTATCAAGGCCAGTTCGCCCATGGCAAACCCAACGGTGAGGGCCAACGCGGTGACGCGAGCGGCAATCAATTCACCGGGCATTTCGTCGACGGGCAACTGGAAGGCAACGGCACCTTCAACAGCGCCGAGGGCGACATGTATGTGGGCGGCTTCAAGAACAATCAGTTGCACGGCAAGGGTCGCTACGAGAATGCCGACGGCGATGTCTGGCTCGGCCAGTTCAAGGAAGGCTCGCTGAACGGCAAGGGCGAGTTGATCGGCGCTGATGGCAGCCACTACATCGGCCAGTTCAGCGACTGGCGATTCAGTGGCCCAGGGCGGCTGAACCTGCCCGATGGCAGCTTCTACACCGGCCACTTCGACAGCGACAGTTACTCGGGCCGCGGCACATTGGTACTGACTGACGGCACCGTGCAAAGTGGCATCTGGAGCAATGGCCAACGTGTGCGTGACGCCGAGGGCAAGTTGCTGCCCGACAGTCTGGAGCTCGGCTTGCTGGCTCAGGGCCGCTTGCTCGAAGATGCCCTGTTCAACGTGCCGGCCTCGACCCCGGCCGTCGAGCTGTACACCCTGACCTTGGGCGGTGACGGCAAACAAAGCGTGTTCCTGCGCGAGTCAGATTACGTCAGCAACATGCTCAGCAGCCGCTTCGGCGCTTACGGCCAGATCCGGCTGGTGAACCATCGCGAGCACCTCATGGACCGGCCGATGGCCACCCGCGAAAACCTGCGCCGCGCAGCATTGACCCTGGCTGAACGCAGTGGCCCGGAAGATTTGATCTTCATCTACCTGACCAGCCACGGCACTGCCGAACACGAACTGGTGCTCGACCAGCCGCGCATGGAACTGTCCGATCTGTCGGCCGACGAACTCGCCACCGTGCTCGCGCCGCTGAAAAACCGCGACAAGATCATTGTGATTTCGGCCTGTTACTCCGGCGGTTTCATTCCCGCATTGAAAGACGAACGCACGCTGATCATGACGGCTTCGCGCGCGGACCGCGTGTCGTTCGGTTGCTCGGAAGAAGCCAACTTCACCTACTTCGGCGACGCGCTGTTCGCCCAGGCGCTGAACCAGACCGACGATCTGGAACAAGCCTTCAAACTGGCTAAGGCCACCGTCGCCGAACGTGAACTGGCGGACAGCTTCGAAGCCTCTGAACCACAGGTCTGGGCGCCGAAAACGGTCATCTCGCGCTGGCAGTTGTTACGCAAGCAGCAGGCACGAAAAGCACTACAAAGTGTCTCTATCGACAGCAAGGATTTAAAGAGCAACTAAGCTGAACAGTATCAAGGGAGAAACACTATGTACTTGACGCCTCAGCATGTATTGCTTGCCGGAGCTACCGGTTTGACCGGCGAACGTTTGCTTGATCGCCTGCTCAATGAACCAACGATTTCAAGAGTATTGGCCCCCTCACGCCGACCACTCGCCAAACACCCGCACCTGGAAAACCCGGTTGGCGATCCGGCAGTGTTTCTGCCGCAGCTGAACGGTCGCGTCGACATTGCCTACTGCTGCCTCGGTACCACTATCAAGCAGGCGGGGTCCGAAGAAGCGTTTCGTGCGGTGGACCTGGAAATGGTGGTGGCATTTGCCAAACGCGCACGGGAAATGGGTGCACGTCACCTGATCGTGATCAGTGCTTTGGGCGCTGATCGTAGATCTTCGATTTTCTACAACCGGGTCAAAGGCGAAATGGAGCATGCATTGCGCGCGCAGAACTGGCCGCAACTGACCATTTGCCGCCCTTCTCTGCTACTTGGAGATCGCGTCGAACCCCGCTTGAGCGAGAAAGTCGCCGGCCCGCTGTCACGCCTGATTCCGGGCAAATACCACGGCATCGAAGCCTGCCAACTGGCCCGGGCGATGTGGCGCCTGGCGCTGGAAGAGCAGGATGGCGTGCGGATTGTTGAGTCGGATGAGTTGCGTAAGCTGGGCAAGTAACCGGCTGCCCCCCGCCACATTAGCCGAACGCTACAACCCGCCCGTCGCCTGAAAACTTACCCCGAGCACCGTCAACAGCGACAACGGCAACAGCAGCGTATCGAGCAACGCGCTGGCTGGCAGGTCCACGCCAGGGTAACTCGGCGCCTCGGCGCCAAAGTGGTCCTTGGCGCAGCACCCACCGTTCATCGCATACACATCCAGACGCGTCCCCGCATACACCAACGGTGCCCCGGGTTTGGCCGCATCAAGGGTGCGCGCCGTGGCGCAGCCGGTCAGTTGCAACACCAGCAAAAGGGTCAGTAGCTTATTCATCGCTGCTCAAATGATGTTCGCCCCAGCGTGGCAGCATGTCTTGCGGAATATTCAGCAGATTGAGGATTCGCGCCACGACAAAGTCGATCAGGTCATCAATGGTCTGCGGCTGATGATAGAAGCCCGGCGACGCCGGCAATATCGTCACGCCCATGTTCGACAGCTTGAGCATGTGCTCTAAATGGATGCTCGAATACGGCGCTTCACGCGGGACCAGAATCAACTGGCGGCGCTCCTTCAAGGTCACATCGGCAGCACGTTCGATCAGGTTGTTACAGGCACCGGTCGCAATGGCCGACAGCGTCCCCGTGGAACACGGCACCACCACCATCGCCGCCGGCGCACCGGACCCCGAGGCCACCGGAGACATCCAGTCTTCCTTGCCATACACCTTGATTTGCCCGGCCGCGGCGCCGGTATATTCGGTGAGAAAAGCCTGCATCATCTGCGGTTTTGGCGGCAGCGTGACATCAGTCTCGGTCGCCATCACCAGTTGCGCCGCCTTGGAAATCAGGAAATGCACTTCGCGGTCTTCACGCACCAGGCAATCAAGCAAGCGCAAACCGTACTGGGCGCCGGAAGCGCCGGTCATGGCCAGCGTGATGCGATCCGGGCCGCTGCTCATTGCAGCGCCTCGGCGAGTTTGCCGTGCAGGCCGCCGAAGCCGCCGTTGCTCATGATCACCACGTGGGTGCCGGGCTGGGCCTGGCTTTTCACTCGCTCGATAATGCCTTCCAGCGAATCGCTGACAATCGACGGTACGGTGCACAACGCAGCCGTGCCGGCCAGATCCCAACCGAGGTTGGCGGGTGCGTACCAGATCACCTGATCGGCATCGACCACGCTTTCCGGCAAGCCGTCGCGGTGCGCGCCGAGCTTCATGGAGTTGGAGCGCGGCTCGATGATCGCGATCAACGGCGCATCGCCAATACGTTTGCGCAAGCCATCCAGGGTGGTGGCGATGGCGGTCGGGTGGTGCGCGAAATCGTCGTAAATGGTGATGCCGCGCACTTCGGCGACTTTCTCCATGCGGCGCTTCACGCTTTTGAACGCGCTCAACGCGGCGATACCCATGGAAGGCACCACGCCGACATGACGCGCGGCCGCCAATGTCGCTAAAGCATTGGCTACGTTGTGCTGACCGGTCATGTCCCACTCGACCACGCCGTGGGCGACGCCTTCAAACATCACTTCAAACTTCGAACCGTCCTCGCTGAGCAGTTTGACCTGCCACTGACCGCCGGCACCGGTGGTTTGCACCGGGGTCCAGCAACCCATTTCGATGACACGCTGCAACGCCGGCTCGGTGGTCGGATGGATCACCAGGCCTTCGCTTGGAATGGTTCGCACCAAATGATGGAATTGCCGCTCGATGGCTGGCAGATCGGGGAAGATGTCTGCGTGATCGAACTCAAGGTTGTTCAGGATCGCGGTGCGCGGACGGTAGTGAACAAACTTGGAACGTTTGTCGAAGAAGGCACTGTCGTATTCGTCAGCTTCGATCACGAAGAACGGCGTACCGCCCAAGCGTGCCGACACCGAGAAGTTCTGCGGCACGCCGCCGATCAGGAAGCCCGGGCTCATGCCCGCATGCTCCAGCACCCAAGCGAGCATGCTGCTGGTGGTGGTTTTGCCGTGAGTACCGGCGACAGCCAGCACCCAGCGACCTTGCAGCACGTGATCCGCCAGCCATTGCGGGCCGGAAACGTAAGGCAGGCCCTTGTTCAGCACGTATTCGACGGCCGGGTTGCCGCGGGACATGGCATTGCCGATGACCACCAGGTCCGGGGCCGGATCGAGCTGGGAAGGATCGTAGCCTTGGGTCAACTCAATGCCCTGGGCCTCAAGCTGAGTGCTCATCGGCGGATAGACGTTGGCATCGGAGCCCGTCACGTGATGGCCCAGTTCCTTGGCCAGAACCGCCATCGAACCCATGAAAGTGCCGCAGATACCCAGAATATGAATGTGCATTAGTCGACCTCGTAAAACATGGCCGCAGGTTAGCGTAGGGAAGGGAAAATCGCACCTTGTGTTTCGGATTTGAAACCGCCTTCGCGAGCAGGCTCGCTCCCACAGTGGTTCAGCGGTGTTCACATAATGTGTGTCCGCTGAAGATCTAATGTGGGAGCGGGCTTGCTCGCGAATGGCCGCGACACGGCTTACCGGGCGATACCGTGCTTACGCAGCTTTCTATAAAGCGTATTGCGGCTGACCCCCAACTGCTCAGCCGTATGCGTCATATGCCAACGCGTATGCTCCAGCGCATTCAACAACGCCAGCCGCTCGGCATCGTCCAACGGATGCTCGGACGATTCTTCGACCGCCACTGCAACCGCCGGCCGCGCCTGACGAATCATCGCCGGCAACTCCTCCAGCCCGATCCGCCCACCCTCACACAGCGCGGCCAACGTACGCAGCACATTGCGCAATTGCCGCACGTTGCCCGGCCAGGCAAAACCCAACAAGGCGTCCCGCGCCGGTCCGTCGATCAGCACTGCTTCCCCGCCCGCCTCTTCCGCCAGCAAGAAATCGAGCAACTGGGACTTATCACTGCGATCACGCAACGCCGGCAACGCCACTTCCAGCCCGTTGAGCCGGTAATACAAATCCTCACGGAAGCTGCCGTCCTGCACCCGATCCAGCAGATGACGGTGAGTGGCACTGATGATCCGGACGTTCACCGCCTCGGGCTCGCCGCCAATCGGCACCACCTGTCGGTCTTCCAGCACCCTTAACAGCCGGGTCTGCAAGGCCAGGGGCATGTCACCGATTTCGTCGAGAAACAGGGTCCCGCCATCGGCCTGCTGCAGCTTGCCTCGCATGCCTTCCTTGCGCGCGCCGGTGAAGCTGCCGCCGCGATAACCGAACAGTTCGCTCTCGATCAGGCTTTCGGGAATGGCCGCGCAGTTCAGGGCAACAAAGGCTTTGTCAGACCGCTGACTGGCCTGATGCACGGCTTTGGCGAAGGCCTCTTTGCCGGAACCGGTTTCGCCGTTGATCAGCAGAGGAACATCGCGCTCGAAGACCCGCAGCGACTTGCGAAAATCTTCCTGCAGCGCGGCATCACCGATGCAGATGCCCGACAGCCGTGGACGCTCCGCAATCGCTGGGCTTTGCACCACCGGCATCGGGATACTGCGCGGTTGCCCGCGTAAAACGGCAAACAGGCTACGACCGTCACGGGTGCGCAGCGGCCAACTGGCGCTGGCATTGACACTGGCGCGACCGAGCAACTCATCCAGCGAACAATCGAAAAACGCTTCCACGGGTTTGCCCAGCAAGCCGCCGCGAATGTGTGCGAGCAGGTTCAGCGCGCTTTGATTGACCGCACAGATCCGCCCTTCCCCGTCGAACGCCAGCAGCCCTTCGCTGAACAGCCCGACAGATTCGGCCTGCAAGTGAAAACGCAGCAGCCATTGATTGTCGAAGTAGCGCAGGAAATAGCAGCTCTCGATCATCTTCGCCGACAGATTGACCAAAGCCATGGTGTGAAACTGGCTCTGGCGCGAGACATCGTGGCGCGCCGAAGACACGTCGAGCACCGCCAGTAGTTCGCCATGAGGATCGAACACCGGGCTCGCCGAGCAGGTCAGCCCGGTGTGACGACCGCGAAAATGCTCGTCTTGATGGATGGTCAGCGACTGACGCTCTACCAGACAGGTGCCGATGCCGTTGGTGCCTTCGCAGGCTTCGCTCCAGTCGGCGCCAAGCCAGAGGCCGGCGCGCTCGAAAATCTTCCGTTCGGCGGGGGCGGTGACGCAATTGAGGATCACGCCACGGGCATCTGTCAGCAGCACCGCATGCCCGGCGCCAGAGAGTTGTTGGTGGAGGCTGGTCATCTCATTGCCGGCGATGTGCAGTACTTGCTGCAAACGTTCACGGCTTTCCAGCACCCGGCCATGCTCCAGCACCGTTGGCGCCATGGTCAGGGCCGGGTCGAGGTGATAGTCCTCAAGACAGCGCAGCCAGGAACGGGCAATGGAGGGATCGCTGCCGGGGCCATGCAGGTGCGACTTGCCCTGAGTGACGGTCAGGACTTGCCGGGCATGGCGACTCAAATGGTTGTCGTGCATTTCTTATTATTCTCCCCACAAAGTCTGGCTCGCTTCCGTGTAGCAGCTGCCGGCGGCGGCGTCCGGCCGCGAAGCAGTCGTAAAACCTGTGCCCCACATGCATGGCAGAAAACGAGACGAGCGCTGCGCCTTCGAACGCAGCTTTCGGCGGCTTGCTACAGGGAACACGAGTCCGAGCATCCTCCAGCCTGGCCCGCATTGCAATGCTGGCAAGACTCGTCAGTCACGCGCTGTGCCACATTCGGTACAAAGTGTCACGGGGGCTGTACCGAAAGCATCACAACGCGCATCCGCCGGTCCGACAAAAATTACGCAAGGCCTTGATTTGCCTGACCTGCAAGGCACTGGCCCGACCTTTGCTCTACGCTTATACAAGCGCACATGCGCTCTCCCTTATAAGCACAAAAGCCAAGGAGAATCTCACCATGCGTTACGCTCACCCCGGTACTGAAGGCGCTATCGTTTCGTTCAAGAGCAAATACGGTAACTACATCGGCGGCGAGTTCGTCGCGCCTGTCAAAGGTCAGTACTTCACCAATACCTCGCCAGTGAATGGCCAACCGATTGCCGAATTCCCACGTTCCACCGCCGAAGACATCGACAAGGCCCTGGACGCTGCCCACGCCGCCGCCGATGCCTGGGGTGCCACTTCCGCCCAGGCGCGCTCGCTGGTGCTGCTGAAAATCGCCGACCGCATCGAACAGAACCTGGAACTGCTGGCAATCACCGAATCCTGGGACAACGGCAAAGCCGTGCGCGAAACCCTCAACGCCGACATCCCGCTGGCGGCCGACCACTTCCGCTACTTCGCCGGTTGCATCCGCGCGCAGGAAGGCAGCGCCGCCGAAATCGACGGCAATACCGTGGCGTATCACATCCACGAACCGCTGGGCGTGGTCGGGCAGATCATCCCGTGGAACTTTCCGATCCTGATGGCCGCCTGGAAACTCGCCCCGGCCCTGGCCGCCGGTAACTGCGTGGTGCTCAAGCCTGCCGAACAAACCCCGCTGGGCATTACCGTATTGGTCGAGCTGATTGGCGACCTGCTGCCACCGGGAGTGCTGAACATTGTGCAAGGTTTCGGCAAAGAAGCCGGCGAAGCGCTGGCCACCAGCAAACGCATCGCCAAAATCGCCTTTACCGGCTCGACCCCGGTCGGCTCGCACATCATGAAATGCGCGGCCGAAAACATCATTCCGTCCACCGTGGAGCTGGGTGGCAAGTCGCCGAACATCTTCTTTGAAGACATCATGCAAGCCGAGCCGACCTTCATCGAGAAAGCCGCCGAAGGCCTGGTGCTGGCGTTCTTCAACCAGGGCGAAGTCTGCACCTGCCCGTCCCGCGCGCTGGTGCAAGAGTCGATCTACGACGACTTCATGAAAGTCGTGATGAAAAAAGTCCTGTCGATCAAACGTGGCGACCCGCTGGACACCGACACCATGGTCGGCGCCCAGGCGTCGGAGCAGCAATTCGACAAAATCCTTTCGTACCTGGAAATCGCCAAGGGCGAAGGCGCCGAGCTGCTGACCGGCGGCAAGATCGAAAAACTCGAGGGCAACCTGGCGACCGGGTATTACATCCAGCCGACCCTGCTCAAGGGCACCAACAAAATGCGTGTGTTCCAGGAAGAGATCTTTGGCCCGGTGGTGAGCATCACCACCTTCAAGGACGAAGCCGAAGCCCTGGCCATCGCCAACGACACCGAGTTCGGCCTCGGTGCTGGCCTGTGGACCCGCGACATCAATCGCGCCTACCGCATGGGCCGCGCCATCAAGGCCGGTCGTGTGTGGACCAACTGCTACCACCTGTACCCGGCGCACGCCGCGTTCGGTGGCTACAAGAAGTCCGGCGTCGGTCGTGAAACCCATAAGATGATGCTCGATCACTATCAGCAGACCAAAAACCTGCTGGTGAGCTACGACATCAATCCGCTGGGCTTCTTCTAAAAACCGGGGGCGATGCAGGTTTTCCTGCGTCGCCCTTTCTATCGCCTTCGCGAGCAGGCTCACTCCTGCATTTGCACCGCGTTCCCTTGTGGGAGCGAGCCTGCTCGCGAAGGCGCTCTTGAAAACACCGCATAACTGCCCTGGCCGCTCTGGCACGGGCTTTGCGTGTCCGCTTCACACCTGAAACGTCGTACCGCAAGTCCAAAAGATCAAACAATAAAAAAGACAGCGAGGACTTATGACTTCTTCTACACAGCTCAAACCCACACTCGGCACCCTGCACTTATGGGGTATTGCCGTCGGCCTGGTGATTTCCGGCGAGTATTTCGGCTGGAGTTACGGCTGGGGCACCGCCGGCACGCTGGGCTTTCTCGTCACCGCACTGATGGTGGCGACAATGTACACCTGCTTCATTTTCAGCTTCACCGAACTGACAACCGCGATTCCCCACGCAGGAGGGCCGTTTGCCTACAGCCGGCGCGCGTTTGGCGAGAAAGGCGGACTGATCGCAGGGATCGCCACTCTGATCGAGTTCGTGTTTGCGCCGCCGGCCATTGCCATGGCGATAGGTGCCTACCTCAACGTGCAATATCCGGAGCTTGACCCCAAGATTGCGGCGGTTGGCGCCTATTTTGTGTTCATGGGCCTGAATATCCTCGGGGTCAGCATCGCGGCCACCTTCGAACTGGTAGTCACCGTACTGGCGGTCGCCGAGTTGCTGGTGTTCATGGGCGTCGTGGCGCCGGGCTTCAGCTTCAGCAACTTCGTGCTCAATGGCTGGTCGGGCGCCAACGAATTCACCGTCGCCTCCATTCCCGGGATCTTTGCCGCCATTCCCTTCGCGATATGGTTCTTTCTCGCGATTGAAGGCGCGGCGATGGCCGCTGAAGAAGCCAAGGACCCTAAGCGCACAATCCCCAAGGCTTACGTCAGCGGCATTCTGACCCTGGTGTTCCTGGCCATCGGCGTGATGGTGATGGCCGGCGGCGTCGGCGACTGGCGCCAACTGTCGAACATCAATGACCCGCTGCCCCAAGCAATGAAAGCAGTGGTCGGCAACAATTCGAGCTGGATGCACATGCTGGTCTGGATCGGCCTGTTCGGCCTGGTGGCGAGCTTTCACGGGATCATCCTCGGCTACTCGCGCCAGTTCTTCGCCCTGGCACGGGCCGGTTACCTGCCGAGTGGCCTGGCCAAACTTTCGCGCTTCCAGACCCCGCACCGCGCCATTCTGGCCGGCGGCGTGATCGGCATCGCGGCGATTTACAGCGATGGCCTGGTCAATCTGCAAGGCATGACACTGACGGCAGCGATGATCACCATGTCGGTATTCGGCGCCATCGTGATGTACATCATCAGTATGCTGAGCCTGTTCAAGTTGCGTAAAACCGAACCGAACCTTGAGCGCACCTTCCGCGCACCGGGCTACCCGATTGTTCCGGGCATCGCGCTGTTCCTGGCGGTGGTGTGCCTGGTGGCAATGGCCTGGTTCAATACGCTGATCGGCTGTGTGTTCCTCGGCTTCATGGCTGCCGGTTACCTGTATTTCCAGCTGACGGCCAAGCAACGCGCCGATGCGCCGGCCGATGCGATGCTCGAAGGCATTTAAGTTGCACCGGCGCCGGGCCAATCCCCCGGCGCCTGCCATATAGAAGTGCACGCTCCCACAAGGGGGCACGTGGTGAATTTTAGCTATTCAGAGAATCAAGAGGACACCATCCCATGGCCGCATTTGCCCACTCCGTCGGCGCTCAGACCTATCGCTTCGAGAGCCTCAAGGACGTCATGGCCAAGGCCAGTCCGGCGCGCTCCGGAGATTTTCTGGCGGGCGTCGCTGCGCTCAACGATGGCGAGCGTGTGGCCGCGCAGACGGCCCTGGCTGACATCCCGCTGAGCCACTTCCTGCAGGAAGTACTGATTCCTTATGAGTCCGATGAAGTCACCCGACTGATCATCGACACACACGATACACACGCGTTTGCCGTGGTCAGCCACCTCACCGTCGGCGGTTTCCGCGACTGGCTGCTCAGCGATGCCGCCGATGAACAGACCCTGCGCGCGCTGGCCCCCGGCCTGACGCCGGAAATGGTCGCCGCCGTGTCGAAGATCATGCGCGTCCAGGACCTGGTGCTGGTGGCGCAGAAAATCCGCGTGGTCACCAAATTTCGCGGCACCATGGGCTTACGCGGGCGCTTATCCACTCGCCTGCAACCCAATCACCCCACCGACGAACCCGCCGGTATCGCGGCAAGCATCCTCGACGGCCTGTTGTATGGAAACGGCGACGCAATGATCGGCATCAACCCGGCCACCGACAGCATCGCCTCGATCTGCGCCATGCTGGAAATGCTCGACGCGATCATCCAGCGTTACGAAATCCCGACCCAGGCCTGCGTGCTGACCCACGTCACCACGTCGATCGAAGCGATCAATCGCGGGGTGCCGCTGGACCTGGTGTTCCAGTCGATCGCCGGCACCGAAGCGGCCAACGCCAGTTTCGGCATCAACCTGAATGTCTTGAAGGAAGGATATGACGCCGGTTTGAGCCTGAATCGCGGCACACTCGGCCAGAACCTGATGTATTTCGAAACCGGCCAAGGCAGCGCGCTATCCGCCAACGCCCACCACGGTATCGATCAACAGACCTGCGAAACCCGCGCCTACGCCGTGGCGCGCCACTTCAAGCCGTTTTTGGTGAACACGGTGGTCGGTTTCATCGGCCCCGAATACCTCTACAACGGTAAACAGATCATTCGCGCGGGCCTCGAAGACCACTTCTGCGGCAAGTTGCTGGGCGTGCCGATGGGTTGCGACATTTGCTACACCAACCACGCCGAGGCCGACCAGGACGACATGGACACCCTGCTGACCCTGCTGGGCGTGGCCGGGATCAACTTCATCATGGGCATCCCCGGTTCCGACGACATCATGCTCAACTACCAGACCACCTCGTTCCACGACGCCCTCTACGCCCGCCAGACGCTGGGCTTGAAACCCGCGCCGGAATTCGAGCAGTGGCTGACGAAAATGGGCATCTTTACCCAGGCGAACGGCAAAATTCACTTCGGCGACAGCCTGCCCCCGGCCTTCCGCCAGGCAATGGCGCAATTGGGATGAGTGCTTTCATGGAAAAACCACCCGTTGATCCACAGAATCCGTTGCTGGAATTGCGCCGGCTGACTCCCGCGCGTATTGCCTTGGGGCGCACGGGCACCAGCATGCCGACCAGCGCCCAACTGGATTTCCAGTACGCCCATGCGCAGGCGCGGGATGCGGTGCATTTGCCGTTCGACTCGGCGGGGCTCAGATCACAACTGGCTGAAAACGGGCGCGACAGTCTGTTACTGCACAGCGCCGCCACGAACCGGGACAGTTATTTGCAGCGCCCTGATTTGGGGCGAAAGCTCAGTGATGAATCGGCGCAAACGCTTCGCGCGCATGCGGCGGCCAATCCCGGCGGTGTCGATCTGGTGATTGTGGTGGCCGATGGGCTGTCGGCGCTGGCCGTGCATCGCCATACCCTGCCGTTTCTCGCGCGTCTGGAAGAACAGGTGCTGGCCGAAGGCTGGTCCGTGGCACCGGTGATGCTGGTGGAACAGGGCCGCGTCGCGGTGGCCGACGAGATCGGTGAACTGATGGGCGCGAAGATGACGGTCATCCTGATCGGTGAACGCCCGGGGCTCAGCTCTCCTGATAGTCTGGGTTTATATTTCACCTACAATCCAAAGATTGGCCTGACGGATGCTTATCGCAATTGCATCTCCAACGTTCGGCTTGAAGGCTTGAGTTACGGCATGGCCGCGCACCGTTTGCTGTATTTGATGCGCGAGGCCTGTCGTAGACAGCTGTCGGGGGTCAATCTAAAGGATGAAGCGCAGCTTCAGACACTGGAATCGGACGCCGGTGCGGACATGAAACGAAACTTCCTGTTAGGTCAAACGGATTCCTGAACCGTTTCCGCATTGCGTTTGCGAATGGGTTTCAGGCAGGATCGACGAACGGCCGCCACGGGTTTCCCATCGCCGTCAAATGCAGCAAGACAGCCACTTGAAGACGAGACCTACCATGCGGATTATTCAAGCGACCCTCGAACACCTGGACCTATTGGCGCCCATGTTCGTGAAATATCGTGAATTTTACGGATCCCTGCCGTACCCGGACTCGTCCCGAGCGTTCCTCGAAAAACGCCTGCGCCGCAAGGAGTCGGTGATTTATCTGGCGCTGTCCGATGACGACAGCAACAAACTGATGGGTTTCTGTCAGTTGTACCCGAGCTTTTCGTCCCTTTCGCTGAAACGTGTATGGATCCTCAACGACATTTATGTCGCCGAAGACGCCCGCCGCCAATTGGTGGCCGACAACCTGATCCGTACAGCGAAGAAAATGGCCAAGGAAACCAATGCCGTGCGTATGCGCGTTTCCACCAGCAGCAACAACGAAGTCGCGCGCAAAACCTACGAATCCATCGGCTTCAAGGAAGACACCGAGTTCAAGAACTACGTGTTGCCGATCAGCGACGAGCTCTGACCCCCCGTCCACAGTGAGAGCGAGCTTGCTCGCGATAGCATCGACTCGGTACGACTGGTTCACCGAGGTGCGGCTATCGCGAGCAAGCTCGCTCCCACAGAAAACCTGCCTGGACCATCGGTCTACTGCGACATCCCCCGCTACAAACTGAACGCTCTTTTCACTTTTCAGTCCGTATAATCCCGAGCTTTCCGACTTGTAAGAAAAACTACGCCCTCGTGTAGTCTTATGCGCAGTCATTCGCACAGGCCTGCTGAGTCGGGCCGTTACCACAGGTGCCCCCATGGATTTCAACCCGATCGACATTATTTTGCATCTCGATGTTTACCTCGACATGCTGGTCACCAACTATGGAACCTGGATCTACGCCATCCTGTTTCTGGTGATTTTCTGTGAAACCGGTCTGGTGGTAATGCCATTCTTGCCCGGCGATTCCTTGCTGTTCATTGCCGGCGCCGTTGCGGCCGGTGGCGGCATGGACCCGGTATTGCTGGGCGGCCTGCTGATGCTCGCGGCGATTCTCGGCGACAGCACCAACTACCTCATTGGTCGAACGGCTGGCGAAAAACTGTTCAGCAACCCGAACTCGAAGATCTTCCGCCGCGATTACCTGCAACAAACCCACGACTTCTACGACAAACACGGCGGTAAAACCGTAACACTGGCGCGCTTCCTGCCGATCATCCGCACCTTTGCACCGTTCGTCGCCGGTGTCGGCAATATGCCTTACCCACGTTTCTTTTTCTTCAGCGTGCTCGGCACGATCCTCTGGGTCGGTGGTCTGGTCACCCTCGGTTACTTCTTCGGCAACGTACCGTTTATCAAGAAAAATCTGTCGTTGCTGGTAGTGGGCATCATCCTGCTGTCGCTGGTGCCAATGATCATTGGCATGGTCCGCAGCCGCCTCGGCAACGCCGCGTCCAAAGCGCAATCGCGCTGATCTTCGATGTGGTCGCTTAGCGCCTGGCGTCGCCGGCGCACCCTGGCCAAGCACCCGATTGCCGACGACATGTGGCAGCGGGTGCGCCATCACTTGAGCTTTCTCGACGGCATCAGCGCCACTGAAGACCAGTGGCTGCGCGAGGCTTGCGTGCTGTTCCTCGAAGACAAACACCTGACCGCCCTGCCCGGTGTCGAACTGCACCAGGAGCAGCGCTTGTTGCTGGCCGTGCAGGCGCATTGCCGCTGTTGAACCTGGGCGATTTGAACTGGTATCAAGGTTTCCACGAAATCATCCTCTACCCGGACGACTTCCTCAGCCCCCAGCGTCATCGCGATGCCAGCGGCGTCGAACACGAGTGGGACGGCGAACACAGTGGCGAGGCGTGGCAGCAAGGCCCGATCATCCTTGCCTGGCCGGGCGTGATGGCCAGTGGTGGCTGGGAAGGCTACAACCTGGTCATCCACGAACTCGCGCACAAACTCGACATGCTCAATGGCGTCGCCAACGGCCTGCCACCGCTGCACCCGGACATGCGGGTGAGCGATTGGGCCAAGGTGATGCAAGAGGCCTACGATGACCTTGACCGGCAACTGGAACGCAATCCGGACGCCGACACCGCGATCGACCCTTATGCTGCGGAAAATCCTGCCGAGTTTTTTGCCGTCACCAGTGAATACTTCTTTAGCGCTCCGGATTTGCTGCATGAGGCGTATCCCAAGGTGTATGAGCAGCTGAAGTTGTTTTACCGACAAGATCCTCTGAGCCGGTTGCAGCAACTTCTGGCCGAAGACCCGGTCTATCAGGCACGCGACTAAGGTCTACACGACTTCTGGTACATGGCGTCATCGGCGGAATATGCCTATAATCGCCGCCACTTTTTGGTCAATCCGGCCAAGTGTTTTTGGTCAACTAACGGGGGCACCGCCCAATGAGCTACAGCAAGATTCCGGCTGGCAAAGACCTGCCGAACGACATCTACGTCGCGATCGAGATCCCGGCCAACCACGCGCCGATCAAATACGAAATCGACAAAGACAGCGATTGCCTGTTCGTTGACCGTTTCATGGCCACCCCGATGTTCTACCCGGCCAACTACGGTTACATCCCGAACACCCTGGCTGACGACGGTGATCCCCTCGACGTGCTGGTTGTTACCCCTTACCCGGTTGCGCCAGGTTCGGTGATCCGCGCTCGTCCAGTCGGCATCCTGAACATGACCGACGACGGCGGCGGCGATGCCAAAGTCATCGCAGTCCCACACGACAAGCTGTCTCAGCTGTACGTCGACGTGAAGGAATACACCGACCTGCCACCGCTGCTGATCCAGCAGATCGAGCACTTCTTCGCGAACTACAAAGATCTCGAAAAAGGCAAATGGGTGAAGATCGAAGGCTGGGCCGGCGCCGATGCCGCCCGCGAAGCGATCACCAAGTCGGTTGCTGCCTACAAAGGCTGAGACGCCAATGGCCTTGCGCCACTGACGACTTGAAAAAACCCCGGTTGATCCGGGGTTTTTTGTGGGCGCTCATAACGAGATTTAAACAGCGCGTTTATCTTTTCGCCGATGCGGTTTTTCCTGTTTAATTTGTTCCCAATACGTCTTACATCCAGACGTAAATTTCCCTCGAAATTTGAACGGTTCGTTTATTCAAACCCCCGCCCTGCGCCCGTAGACTCGTGTTTATGAAAAAGAACACTAGCGGCCCACGGTTCAAAGCATTGCTCGAAAAAGCCAAGATCACGACGACAGGATTTGCCGCTTTTTTCGACACAGAAGCTCAAAACATCCACAACTGGTACACCCGCGGTGTGCCCGCCTACCGCATGGAAGAGGTCGCCAGATTACTCTCGGTCAACAGCCATTGGCTCAAAACCGGCGAAGGCCCGGAAGACGCCAAACACCTGCGCCTGCTCGACGAGTCCGGCAACACTTTCGACGCCCAGGCGATTCGTGGCATCTACACGGTCATCGAGCCGACCGACGTCGAACTGCCCCTCTACAAAGAAACACCCATCGCCCCGGGGTCTCATAAAACCCACATCGTGGAAGACATCGGCCAATTCATCCGCCTGCCCAAAAGCCACCTCGACTCCTTGGAAATCAACCATACGGATGTGATCTGCGTTTACATGCTCGGTAATAGCATGGGCGCGAGGATTGAGGACGGCTCAACACTCGCCATTGATCGCGGGCTCACCAAGGTGATTGATGGGGAGATCTATGCGATCGACCATGACGGGATGCTGCGCATCAAATACCTGCACCGGATGCCGGGGAATGCGCTGCGGTTGCGCAGTTACAACAAAACCGAGCACCCGGATGAGGTCTTCAGTGCCGAGCAGATCGATAAGCAGAACATCAGGGTGCTGGGGTGGGTGTTCTGGTGGTCGACACTCAACAAACGGCGACCGGCGGTGCCGTTTCTGTGAGAGGGCACCGCATTTGCACCGTCGCTCCCAAATTGAAATGGGATCAAATGTGTGAGCGAGCCTGCTCGCGATGGCGGCAGAACATTCGCCCTACAAACCCGGACGAGTTACTGACCTCAGTGCCCGATGGCTCTACACCACACACCACACTGGGAATTCCCCAAAAAAATCAGTATGCTGCGCCCCACATTTGCGCATCGACCCGCCCCGCGGCTCAGATCGCACCGACAAGGCAGATAATTTTCTCGCCGAGTTCCACAGCCGGACGCAAGATCCGGGTGTACGTTTTGAAGGCTGGCGCGGTTTACCAAAAATGAACCAAGCCAGTCCCCGAGAAGCCGGCCACAAGCCGGCTTTTTAATGCCTGCGGTTTGGGAAGACCACCTTCGTGCAATTAGACAGCACGCTGCTGCCCAATTCAGAATCACGGATAACTAAACGACTTCACCAACGTCAACTCCCCCACCGCCCGCATCGGCACCAGAAACGTCTCCATCTTCTCGCTCGGCGTTCCCTCCTCGGTAATCACCGTCACCTGCGCGGTCGTCAACGGCTGAACCGCATCCTCCTGCCCCTCCTCATCACTGCGGTACCCCCCGCCAAAATAATTCACATACACCAGATACTGCCCCTTGATCGGCGCTGGCATGGCAAAGATCTCCGGCCCATACCCGGTCGTCACATCCACATCCAGCGCCGCACTATTGGGCGCAACCCGGTCGCCGTACCAGATGTGCGCCCCATCCGGCGTGATCAAGTGCAAGTCGAGGTCCGTGCCGTCACTGTCCCACGACAACAACACCCGCAACTTGGCCGGGGTGGCGCCACCACTGGCATTGAGGAACTGCGTGCGATGTCGCTGTTGCCCATCGGGGCTGCGCACTTCGACGCTGTTGCTGCCATTGGGAAACGAGAAAGGGCGATCAAAACGCCCGGCGGG
Organism: Pseudomonas sp. FBCC-B1667; assembly: GCF_059133255.1. NCBI lineage: Bacteria > Pseudomonadati > Pseudomonadota > Gammaproteobacteria > Pseudomonadales > Pseudomonadaceae > Pseudomonas > Pseudomonas sp. FBCC-B1667. The sequence goes on from NZ_CP101437.1 coordinate 6,052,189, forward strand.
ATCAATCTTCAGCGGCATGCTCACGCCGTTGACGATCAATCGACCCGGCTCCGTCGACTTGGGTGTGGATTTGATCTGGCCGCTGATGCGCGCAGTATCGGCTTGGCCCACCGGGGTGTTGACTGACGAAGCGGGGTAGTTGACGGTCTGGCGAAAATGTTCACCTTCGCCTTCAACTGCGCCCGTGCGCCAACCGCCGACGGGGGTGTCAAGGTTGACGGCAGCAGCAGCAAACACCGTCGGCAGTACGCAAAAAGAACCTAGGAACAGGAAGACCTGTGGATAACGGAGTTTCATGGCCTATTCCAGCAAGAGGTGGCGGGCGAGCCCTTCGATGTAGGTTTCATCCTGGCCATTGGGGTGTGCTTCGAAGGCCAGGTGCAGGTATTCGTGGGTCAGGTCGAGGCGGTCTTGCAGCGTCAGCACGCCGCGCACGTAGATGCGCTGCCGTTCTCGGTCGACGTAGGGGCGGCCGAAGGCCAGGCGGCAGACGGCGAAGGTGCTGACGTCGTTGTAGCCGACCTCGTTTTCCAACCGCACACGCCAGCTGCGGCGTTGGGTTTGCAGCCAGTCTTGCGCGGCGGGCAATGCTTCGCAGGAGGCGACGGGGTTGTCCCAGCGGCTGAGGCTGGCGCGCGGGTAGGCGTGCAGCAGGATGGCGTCGTAGCGCTGGCCGGCGTTGGCTTGTTCGACGGCTTGCTGCCAGGAGAGTTTGTCCGGGCCGGGTTGGTCGGAGTGGTAGGTGACGGTGCTGCCGGCCAATACGAGGTCACTGGTCCATGCGGCGATGTTGCGTGATTCAAGCGTGGCCGGGCGCGGGGCGACGCGTTGGCGGCTGCTGCTGTCGTCGATGCTCAGGCAGTCGCCGCTGCGGGTGGCGTTTTGCAGCAGGTAGGTGCGGATGGCGACGGCCAGGGCTTTGGCGGCTTCGGCGGGCTCGGATTTGGCTTCGCGCTCAAGGACGCGAGCGACGTATTCTTCGCGGTCCAGCCGGGCGATAAGTTTGTCCTTCACCAAAAACAATTCGCCGTCGCTGTGGATATCCAGCTGATTGCCGTTGACGAATTCGACGCGGTAGTCGCCCTGCAATGGCCCGGAAGATACAACACGAGCTCCCGCCAGAACGCGCTCGATCGGATAGCGAGAAAACAGTCCGACTTCGACGCAGCGGCCCGAATCCGCCGGCCAATCAGTCGGCAACACCGAAGCTAACGCCTCAGCGTAATGACGCAGCACCCTCTGACTGGTCCCGCGCCCACCGGCCCAGATCGGCGTGCCATCCGCGGTCCAACCGGCAAACCCGCCCTGCCGTGACGACGGATCCTGATCCCCCAGCCAGCTCCAGGTTTTCACCCGCAACCGGCCACCGAGTTCGCCGACCACATTGCCGTCGGCGGCATTCAACACCACGTCCAGCAACACCCGGCGCGCCTGATCCTGCGCCGGCATTGCGGCCATTACCTTGAGCAATTCAGCAACGGACACTCGCGTAGAGGGCTTTAACAGCGGCAGATTCAGCAGCCACTCCGGTGCCTGTCGCGCTTGCCAATACGCGCGCCAGTCAGCGCCTGTGATGCCCAAACGTGCCGGCTCAAAATACAAACCACACGATTTCACCAACGCCTGATCGCGCTCGATCTTGCCGCCAGCCGTGCAGCAATAAACCTCTTCCTTCGACTGCCCGCGACACTCATAAGCAGGTTCACGGGCGCCGGTATCCACCAGCCAACCGTACACAAACAACTTCCACACACTGCCCAACGGCGACTGTAAGTCAGCAGGCAACGGCTCGCGTGAAATCACTTGCGTCCGGTTCAACGAAATCAGTTCACCCTTGAAGCCCAGCCGCAGCGGTTCGTCCTGCGCGGTCGCCAGCGCAGGCATCAAACACAGCAGCAGCCAGACCAGAGGCCGGGTCATGTCAGTTGACCGTGACCTGACCGAGGGCCGGCTTCTGTTCCTGCGCTTGATGTTGCGGCGCATACACCTGAGTGAATCGCACCGGCGGCAGTTTGAACTGGCCCTTCTGCGAGAAGCGCACCAGATGACGCAGGCGCAATTCGCCGCTCAAGGCATCCACCGGAATCGCATAAGCCATCTGGCCCGGCTCAAAACGCGCCTTCTCCAGCGCAGTCGGTTCGGTGCCGGCCTTGCCCATCAACTTGATGCCCCACGTCGTGCGCTCGACATCCGCGCCCGGCGGCAGCGGCACTTCGAGCATGCCGTAACGCAGCGGTTTCGCCGCTTTACTGGTGATGATCACTTCGTCCAGGTACAGGCTGTCGCTGGACAACGGCTGGGTGCCGACCGCTTCGAGTTTGAAGGTGAAGGCTTCGTCACCCGGCACCAGACGCGACAGGCGACGGGTGATGGTCACGGCCATCGGATCGACCGGCGATTGTTTGGTCTGGAAGCTCAACGCGGCTCGCAACGGACGCTCCTGGGTCCCGGCCAACGACAACACCGCCGGCACCGATGGCGCCCCTTGCCATGTCCAGTACATCTCACCCGTATCACCGTACTGTTTCTTCCATCCTTCACCCGGCGCCAATGCGATGGTCGGCGAAGCCTGTTCGATGCTGCGCTGCAACCAGGTCAGCGCCAGGGCGCGTTCCAGCGTCGATTGCTGTGGCAACAAGCGCTGCAACAACGCTTGCGCGTGGGCCTGAGCGAAGGGTTGCAGCGACAGGTTCAGCGCTTCGGCAAACGGCTGGGAGCTGACCGCCAAACGCTGTTGCGCATCCGCCAGTTGACGATTGAAAGCCTCCGGCAGCGTCACCTTGGATTGACGCGCCAGCGATGCCGTCAACACTCGGGCAGCGGCCAGGCCAAGTGCCGAATCCGGATCGCTCATGACAAGGCTGTCTTCGCCATCCTCCATCAGGTTCGCGGCATTACCCTCGCCGGCTTTCGCCAAGTCATCCATCAAGCCGCTGAGCAAAGTGTTCACCGGCAATTGCATCTGTTTGGCGAACGACAGGATCAGCGCGCGCTGCAACAGCGGCGTGTTTCTGGCCTGCTTCGAATACACCTCCAGCACCCGCTGCCAATGCTCCGGTGGCAGGCTCAGGTCCAGCACCTTGCTGGCGTTCCAGTCGGCGTAATAAGCGTAAGCCGTGAGGAACGCATCCGGCTCGCCGTCCATGCCCCACCAGGTGAAGCTCGCGGAAGGACCGGCCATTTGCACCAGCCGCAAACGGCTGTTTTGCATGATCAGGCGCAAGCGATCACGGATTTGCGGGTTCGAGGCCAAGGTCGGATAGGCGATGCTCAACGGCAGCAAACGACTGGCAGTCTGCTCGACACCGCCGTACGGATAGCTCAGCAGATCATCCAGCGCCGAACGGAACAGCGCTTGCGGGCTGTCATCCAGACGCAGGCGAATATCCGTCGCGTCGGCCGGCAGCGTCAGCGGTGTATCGCCACTGGCGACATCCAGACTTTGGCTTTGCGTGACCTGCCAACCTTCACCGGTCGCGGTCAGGCGCACGGCCAGCGCGTCAGCGGTTTTGCCGTCCTGCACCAGCTCGGCGGTCCACTCGCCACTCGCCAACGAGAATTCAGGCAACGCGATGTAGTTGATGCCGTTGTTCAGGGTCACCGGCACACGCTGATCGGCGCCGCCGACATGAATCACCAGTTCAGCCTTGACCGGTTTCTCGGCCTGACTGAAGGCAAACACCCCAAGCACTGGTTTGTCACCGCTGCGGAATTTGGTCGGCCCACTCCACTTGAGGTACAGCGGTTTTTCCGAACGCACAAATTGCTTCTTCTGCCCGACTTGCCCGTCATCGGCGATGGCCCGGGCGGTGATGCGCCAGCGAGTCAACGAGTCCGGCATCTTGAAGGTGAAGCGGGTTTTGCCGTTGGCATCCGTCACCAGTTCCGGCTGCCACGCGGCGGTGTCGACGTCTTCACGACGCGGCCGCTCGAGCACTTTCACGCCGCGCTCGCTGCGGTTGGCTTTGCCCGGCGCGCCAGGGCTGCCCGGCAGTGCCACGTCGTAGCTGATGAACGACAAACTGGCGCTGGTGCGCACGTTGTTACGCCGCGGGTGGTAGAAGAACTGGTCGATGGTCGGCGCGACTTCCGGTTGCAACGCGTAGACCATTTCGTCGACCACGCTGACCGTCAGGTGCGCCGGCATCGGCTTGCCGGCGAACTGCGTGGTCAGGTCGACCGACACGGTTTCACCCGGTTGGTAGGCCTCTTTATCGGTGGCGATGGCCACGTCGATCTGCGGCGCAACCACCTTGATCCCGGCGTTCTGGAAGCTGTATTGGCCACCCTTGGTGTAGAGCACGGAGAAGGTCAGGTTCGGCGCGAAATTGTCCTTCACCGGGATGCGCGCGCGGTATTGGGTGTCGCTGAGTTTTTCCATCTTCAGCCAGTCACCGCCCTTGGACAGCAACGCAGTGGCCTCGACCTTGTCGCGCTCCAGCGACAGCAGTGCATCGCTGACCGGTTCCGGAAAAGTGATCAGGGCCAGGGCTTCATCACCGGCCTTGTACTCCGGTTTATCGAGGACAATTTCCACGGTGCCCGGCACCGCTTTGACGCCATCGCCAGTGACCGAATGACCGGTCGCACCGATGACGCGGCCATGGTCGTCCTTCAACGTCAGGTTGTAAGTGCCGGGACGGTCGAAGGCCACCGTGAAGCCTTTGTCTTTGGCAGCCAGTTTGCCGTCGCCGGTGGTTTGATCTTCCAGACGCACCCAACTGTAGCTGCTCGGCGTCACGGTTTTGCTCGGCTCGCTGGCGCCTTCATTGACGTAGCTGAACGCAACCTTGTCGCCCACCGCACTGAACCGTTGCGGCGCGCTCAAACTGAAACTCGCCGCGCCGCGGTCGATGAGGATTTCCTTGGTGGTCTTGACCCGATACGCCGCGCCATCGCTGGCAAAAACCGTCAGCATGTAGCGACTCGGTTTCTCGGCGGCCGGCAAGTCGAGGGTCGCGTTGCCCTTGGCGTCAGTGGTCAGTTCGGTGCTGGTCAGCTCCACCGGGAATTGCCCGAGGTATTGCAGTTCGTTGTCGACCATCGACAATTGTTGGGCGCGCAAGCTCAGGCTCAACTTGGCGTTGGCCACCGGTTTGCCGTCCGGGTACAGCAGCACCAGGCTGCCCTTCACCGGTTCGCCGGTGTGGTAATCCTGCTTGGCCAGGTTCAGCGAAATCTCGAAGTGCGGCTTGATGTATTCGGCCACGCGGAACGCACTGCTATAGGCCTGATCCTTGTAGTTGAAACGCAGTTCATAACCGCCCGCCACCGCATTGTCCGGCAACTGGAACCGGCCTTGGGTGCCGGCCCTGGAATCAAGTTTCAGCGCCAGCGATTGCAGCGCCGTGCCGGTGGCATCAAGCACGGTCACGTTGACGTCAGCTGCAGTCGGCGCGACGGAATCCCGGGCATTCTTGAACTCGCGCCCGACGATTTTCAGCGACACCCAATCCCCCGGCCGGTACAGCGGCCGGTCGGTGAAGGCGTAGAGCTTGGTGTCGTAGATTTCGCTGTCGTAATAGAAATTTTCGGAGACAAATACCCCGCCCTCTTCATCCTCGCCAATCACGAACGAACGCTCAGGGCTGACATGTTTCAGACGCAGCAAACCATCGGCATCGGTAGCGCCGCTGCTCATCACGCCGAGGCCATCGGTCCACAGCACATTCACTTTCGGCACCGAACTGCCTTCGTGTTTGCGCGCCGCCCAGACCACCAGCTCATCACCGGCAATCTTGCTCACGGCCACGGTGTTCGAGACGAAGACCATAGTGGTCGCGCGGTACTTGCCGATCAATGCCTCAACCAGGTACAGACCCGGTTTCAGGTTGCCCAGCGGGATGTACACATTGCCTGGCGCAACACTGACGAACTCGCTGGAAGACCCCGCCAGGTTCACGCCTTCCGGTGGCTGGATCGGTTTGGCTTGCCACAGCGGATAGCGGAATTGACTGACCACCGGCAGGCCCGGGATCAGGGAGAATTGCGGCTGCGCGTCGTAAGGCGTTGGCGCGGCGATGGCGGTGCCCATCCTCAGTTCCGGCACTTCCTCGGTGACTTGTTGACGCGACTCGTAGGAAAACGCCCGTTGCATCACGCGACGGGATTTGCGGTACCAGTTGTCCCACAAGTACGCGAGGGTATTCGACAGCCCTTCACCCTTGAACTGACCGTCACTGACCACGCGGTGCAGGTTCTTCTGGCGCTTGAGGAAATCCAGCGGCTTGTCGATGCGGTACACGCGGATGTCGGCGCCGCCATAAGGCTCCATGCGGAAGCGGCGATAGTCACGTCCCGGCGCTTCGAGGCGCACCATCGCCTGTTCGTCACTGGCGAAACTGCTGTCGGCCAGCAGGAAAAAACTTTCACCGGTCACCGGCGTATAGCCGCTCGGCTCGACGGTGTCTTCGGCGTTGACCGCCGAAAACGGCAGCAGCAAAACCAACAGCAGAGGCAGAAAACGCACCATGCGGGCACCGATCATTGGGAGAGAAAATTCAGTCGATAGACGCCGATGAAGTTGGGGTTGGCTGCGTCGGGTATCCATCGGGTGTCCTTCCATGTCATGAGTTGCTGCAGGCTCGCGGATCGCATGCCGTTGTCAGTGGGGGTGGTGGTGCCGGTGTGATAGGCGATATTGCGGCCCATCCAGATCATCAGGTGCTGGTCGTCGCCCTGATCGAAAAACATCAGGTCGCCGGGCCGGGCTTGCGCCACGTCTCGACTCACCAGATGGCTGTTGAACTGAATCAGTTTGATCGCGTTGACGTACGGCCCGACCTTGCCACCGCCCTGTTGCCACTGCTGGGCGAAACCGCGTTGCGCCTCGCTCAATTGCAGTTCCGGTGGCAGGTAGCGATTGGACAGGCCATTGCTGCGCAGCCATTTGTCGTCGTGGACTTTCAGCGCTTCGTTGGCGGCGAACCGCACGAGACCGGCGCAGTCCTGCTGATACCAGCGCGGGCTTGGGCCTTGGGTCAGTTGTTCCTGGGCGATGCGCACGAACCAGGCGCGGAACACCTGGGATTGCTGCGGATCCAGCGGCGCAGCCTCAGTGGCAAAGGCGCGACTGCCCAGCAACATCGCCAGCAGACCGAGGCCGCGAATGAGTGCGGTCACAGGGCTTTCCATTCCAGCGGCAGCCATTGCCAGTGGCCGTCGGGTTCACTGCCTTCGGGCAAAGTCAGGGCGTACTTGCCGTAGCCGCCGAGCTGGCGCAGTTTCGGCATCAGGTAGGTTTGCGCGGCGTTGTAAAACACCGGTTCCATGTCCTGCGGCAGGCTGTCGAGGGTTTCCTGTTGCATCAGCTGCGCCATGGACTCCGGGCCGAAGTAGAACGGCATCAGAAGATCTTTGGGCACCACTTCGGCCATCGGCGGGAAGCGCTTGTCGAGGGTGCCGAGGGCCTTGTCCACGAGTTTGTCGTCGAGGGAGAACAGCAGCGTCGAACCGTGACGGGCGAGGCTGACTTTCATGAACGCCTTGCCGGAGATCGCGTCCGGATTTTCAGCCTCCCTGGCTTTGTAAGGACCAAAGTTAGAGCTGACCTGACGCTGCCACTGGTGAGTGGAGCCGTCCTGTTTCTCGATCACCGGAAACGCATGTTCTTCGACATTCGGCTCATAGGCGCCGACCATCGAGCCGAACAAACTGCCGAGGTCGCCATCGAGTTTGGCGCTGTCCTTGTCATTCAGGCTGGCCACCAGCAACGGCGTATAGAGACGCGAATCGGCGTACCAGCACAGGCCCGCCGCGCCGGCCATGTGTTCGGTCAACGCCTGGGCCACAGGCTCTTCGGCGCCGAGTTTCACCAACAACGGTTTCTGCTGTTCCGCAGCCAGCGGCAAAGCCACGCAGGCACTGGCGCCCATCGGCATGGCTTGCCAGATCGGTTTGAAATCGAAATCCGGCTGGTCGTCCAGTTCATCCATGGCGAGGAAGCTGTGCCAGCCCTTGTCGTCCATGTCGAAGCGCAGCCCGGCGAAATTCGGGATAAAGCGCTGGTAACCCATGGCCAGGACGCCGGAACTGACCGATAGGCGTTGCTTCACTTCCGGCGCACGGGGTGGCAGGCCGAAGGCTTCGGGGAACAGTTTGTCGCCGTTGAGCAACGCGGCGATGGCCGTGGTCGAGACACTGCCGCGCTCATCGCTTGGGCCGTTGCCGGGATCATAGAGTTTGGCGGGATTGGACAGCACCACCAGTTTGTCGCCATGGGAGGCGAACACCAGCGCTTTGTTGTTGTAGGTGAGCTGATACAGCGTCACGTCGTCGGCGCCGACTTTCACATCGCTGAGTTGGGTCAGCTGCGAATCGTCCAGCGCCACTTTGGCCAGCGGTTCCAGCACCTTGGCCAAGCCACCGCGATCCATCACCAACAGGAAATCTTTCAGCCGGCCATCCGCCCCGCGCCACAGCGCCACGTCGGCGGGTTGATCGAAAAGTTGTTCGATCAGGCTGTCCTGCAATTTCAGGTCATGTTCGTAAATGATCCGCCGCAGACTGCCGATCAAGCCGAGGCGATCGACATGCGCTTCGTAATAGAAGACGAAGTCTTCGGTCAGAGTTTCCTTGAGGAACGGCACCGCCAGCAGGTCCTTGGGCAATTGGCTCAAGGAGTGGGTTTCGAGCAGACCGTCCGGCCGGCTCATGCCCAGTTTGTCGCTGGCCAATTCCGCCGGCGGCGCCTTGGGTTTGTGCATGAACCACCCCAATCCGCCCGCGACGCCGGCCACCAGGGCCAGGCCGACCAGCAGCGCCGGCCAGCGGCGAGGATTTTTGGCGGCCGGTGTTTGCGCAGCCGGAGATACAGTGTTATCGCTCATGTTCACAACGCCCAATTCATCCGTGGTGCGGGATGCTTAATAGTTGAAAGTCTTGACCAGCAACAGGTCACCGATGGCCCGCAGGGGCACGATGAAGGTCTCGCGTTTTTCGTCGACAGTGTTTTCGTTGAGCACCAGGTTGATCTGCGAGGTGATGACCTCGTTCTGGTTGCTGGTCTCATCGAAGTTATAGCCTTCGCTGCCGAAGTTGCCCCAATAGTTCACGTAAACCAGGTAGGTGCCATGCAACGGCGCGGTCATCGTGAACATTTCCGGGCCGGGGCCATCGACGCCGTCCGGGTCGAGGCCGCCGCCATTGGTCAACGCCGTGTGGGCGAAAAACGCATGCTGGCCGTCGGGAGTGATGATGTGCAGGTCGAGCTCGGCTTTCGGGTCGTCCCAACCGAGCACCACACGGATCCGTGCCGGCGTGCGCAGGTCATTGGCTTCATAGAACTGAACACGCTTGAGCGACTGGCCTTCGGCACTGCGCACTTCGACGCTGTTAGAGCCCGCGCCAAACGCATACGGCCGGGCGAAACGCCCTTCGTCGTCGGTGTACAGATTCAGTGGATTGCCGTTGACCGCCAGGGTGTGCGGGCCGCGTTGCGTGCCAATGGCCTTGAGCTGGCCTTCGATCATCGTGCGATTGCGCTGCACACCGCGGTCGATGGGCGGCGTGGGGTAGGCGACTTGCGGGTTTTCGCTGCGGTCGAGCAGGCCGTTATAGCGCCAGCCGCCAACCGGTTCCGACAGCTCAGCCGTCGGCTCGGCCCAGGCAGCGCTCGCGCAGGCCAGCCCCATCAGCAGCAAAAGTAATGAACGCATGTGACGCCTCCTGCCATGCATAACGAAACCTTGCGCCCGATCCTCGGCGCGTTACAGATCCAAATACTGCGTTTCGTCAAAAAGACCCGTGACTATCGGGTCGTAGAAGGCGCGAAGGTTAGCGATTCGGCAGTTTTTTAACAATCGGATACCTCTTTATTTGCTGTGGGCATCACGAAGAAGTGGGGACGTGAGCCGAATAGCGACCTTATTCGGCTCACAAGATGAGCCGAATAAACCGCTGAGTTGAGCCGTAATACGAATCTGTAGCAGCTGGCGAAGCCTGCTGCTACAAAGAGCGCGGTGCAGGTGCCACGGTGGTTGCCGACGCACTGGCCGAAATGCCCCGCTCATTTGCCCATAATCCCCATGTCTGCTAGTGTCGCGCCGGTTTAACGTCAACCGGAAATAGCCGCCATGGCCCGCAAAAAAGCTGCACTGGATTTCGAACAATCTCTCGCTGACCTGCAAACGCTGGTAGAGCGTCTGGAGAACGGCGAACTGTCGCTGGAAGACTCGCTGACGGCTTTCGAGCAAGGCATCGGTCTGACCCGCGATTGCCAGGCGGCGCTGGCCCAGGCCGAGCAGAAGGTTCAAGTGCTGCTCGAGCGCGATGGCGCGTTGGCCGAGGAACCCTTCGACGCGGATCAGCCAGAATGATTGCAGCGTATTCGGCGACCAGCCAGGCCCGTGTCAACGCGGCGTTGGAAACCCTGTTCATCGCTCCCAGTCCCGAGCTCGCCCGCCTCTATGAGGCCATGCGCTACAGCGTGATGAATGGCGGCAAACGCGTACGTCCATTACTGGCTTACGCGGCCTGCGAAGCGCTGGGCGGCAAGGCTGAACACGCCAACGGCGCGGCCTGCGCGGTGGAGCTGATTCACGCGTATTCCCTGGTGCACGACGATTTGCCGGCCATGGACGACGACGATCTGCGTCGCGGCCAGCCGACCACGCACAAGAAATTCGATGAAGCCTGCGCCATCCTCGCCGGTGACGGCTTGCAGAGCCTGGCCTTCAGTGCCCTGCTCGACCCGCGCCTGAACGGGGCGGACGCCGAGATCCGCCTGCAGATGGTCAGCGCCCTGGCTGTCGCGGCAGGCCCGGCGGGCATGGTCGGCGGCCAAGCCATCGACCTCGGCTCTGTCGGCCTCAAACTCGATCAGAAAGCCCTTGAGTACATGCACCGGCACAAGACCGGCGCGTTGATTGAAGTCAGCGTCAGACTCGGCGCCCTGGCCAGCGGCCGCGCCGAAAAGGACGAGCTGAAAGCCTTGCAAACCTACGCACAAGCCATCGGCCTGGCGTTTCAGGTGCAGGACGACATTCTCGACGTTGAAAGCGATACCGAAACCCTCGGCAAACGCCAGGGCGCCGACATCGCTCGCGACAAACCGACCTACCCGGCCCTGCTCGGCCTCGACGCGGCCAAGGCTTACGCTCTGGAACTGCGCGATCAGGCCCTGCACGCGCTGCGACCGTTTGACGCGGCCGCCGAGCCTTTGCGCGACCTGGCCCGCTACATCGTCGACCGGCGTAGCTGACAGCGTATCGGCCAAGTTAAAAGCAACGCGTGGGCAGGGGGCGATGCATCAGGTAAACTGCCGCATCTTTTATACCTATAACGATTCGCCTGATGCCCACGACGTTTCATGAGATTCCCCGCAAGCGCCCGACCACGCCTCTGCTCGACCGTGCCAACACGCCGGACGGCCTGCGCCGGTTAGGCGAAGCCGAGCTGGAAACCCTGGCCGATGAGTTGCGCCTGGAATTGCTCTACACGGTCGGTCAGACCGGCGGGCATTTCGGTGCCGGCCTGGGCGTCATCGAGCTGACCATCGCGCTGCATTACGTCTTTGACACCCCGGACGACCGGCTGGTGTGGGACGTGGGTCATCAGGCTTATCCGCACAAAATCCTCACCGGCCGGCGCGCGCGCATGGGCACCCTGCGCCAGAAGGACGGGGTCGCCGCCTTCCCGCGTCGTTCCGAGAGCGAGTACGACACCTTTGGTGTCGGCCACTCCAGCACCTCGATCAGCGCAGCGCTGGGCATGGCCATCGCAGCCCGTCTGCAAAACAGTGACCGCAAAGCCATTGCCGTGATCGGCGACGGCGCGTTGACCGCCGGCATGGCCTTCGAGGCACTGAACCACGCGCCTGAAGTGAACGCCAACATGTTGGTGATCCTCAACGACAACGACATGTCGATCTCGCGCAACGTCGGTGGCCTGTCGAATTACCTGGCGAAAATCCTTTCCAGCCGCACTTACGCCAGCATGCGTGAAGGCAGCAAAAAGGTCCTGTCGCGCTTGCCCGGCGCCTGGGAAATCGCCCGCCGCACTGAAGAATACGCAAAAGGCATGCTGGTTCCCGGCACGCTGTTCGAAGAGCTGGGCTGGAACTACATCGGCCCTATCGACGGCCACGACCTGCCGACCCTGATCGCGACGTTGCGCAACATGCGCGACCTGAAAGGCCCGCAGTTCCTGCACGTCGTCACCAAGAAAGGTAAAGGCTTCGCTCCGGCGGAAGTCGATCCGATCGGCTATCACGCCATCACCAAGCTCGAACCGCTGGACGCACCGGCCGCCGCCCCGAAAAAGGCCAGCGGACCGAAGTATTCCGGTGTGTTCGGTGAATGGCTGTGCGACATGGCGGCGTCTGATCCACGCCTGGTCGGGATTACCCCGGCCATGAAGGAAGGCTCCGACCTGGTGGCGTTCAGCGAACGTTTCCCGCTGCGCTACTTCGACGTGGCGATTGCCGAGCAACACGCTGTGACCTTTGCTGCCGGCATGGCTTGCGAAGGCGCGAAGCCGGTGGTGGCGATTTATTCGACATTCCTGCAACGCGGCTACGATCAATTGATTCATGACGTCGCGGTGCAAAACCTCGACGTGCTGTTCGCCATCGACCGCGCCGGTCTGGTGGGCGAAGACGGCCCGACTCACGCGGGCAGCTTTGACCTGTCGTTCCTGCGCTGCATCCCCGGCATGCTGGTGATGACGCCGAGCGACGAAAACGAACTGCGCAAAATGCTCACCACCGGCCACCTCTACAACGGCCCGGCGGCGGTGCGTTATCCGCGCGGCGCGGGTCCGAATGCGACTATCGAGAAAGACCTGCAACCGATTGAAATCGGCAAAGGCACTGTTCGTCGCCATGGCAGCAAAGTTGCCTTTCTGGTGTTCGGTGTGCAATTGGCCGAGGCGCTGAAAGTCGCCGAGACGCTGGATGCAACCGTGGTCGACATGCGTTTCGTCAAACCACTGGATGAAGCTTTGGTGCGCGACATCGCCGACAGCCACGAACTGCTGGTGACCGTCGAAGAAAACGCGATCATGGGCGGCGCCGGCGGCGCGGTCAGCGAATTCCTTGCCCGCGAGAACATCCTCAAGTCGATCCTGCACCTGGGTTTGCCGGACCTCTACGTCGAACACGCCAAGCCTGCGCAGATGCTGGCCGAGTGCGGACTGGATGAGGCGGGGATCGAAGCCGCGGTGCGCGAGCGCTTGCAACTGCTGAACCGCTAAACACACTCTCCCTGTGGGAGCGGGCTTGCCCGCGAAGAGGCCGTCACATCCAACATCAATGTTGATTGTGCCGACGCCTTCGCGGGCAAGCCCGCTCCCACAGTGTTTTGTGGACCTATCAAAATTGTGTTCGCAAGAACGATTCAACGGACTACCGATGAAGCTCTCCCCCCTCGCCCTGACGCTGACTCTGCTGCCGGCCGGCCAACTGCTGGCCGATACCTTCGAACGCGATCAAGCGTTGAAACTGCCCGACGTGCTGATTACCGCCAACCGTCAGGTCGAAGCGCGCAACGACAGCAGCGCCGCCAACACAGTGTTCACCCGCGAAGACATCGACCGCCTGCAACCCAACAGCATCACCGATCTGCTCAACCGGGTGCCGGGCGTGCAAGTGGCGCAAACCGGCGGGCGCGGCAGTCTGCCGGGGGTTTACATTCGCGGCACCCAGTCGGCGCAAAGCCTGGTGTTGGTAGACGGTCAACGCATCGGCAATTCGACCTCGGGCGACAGCAACTTGCAGCACATCAACATCGAACAGGTCGAGCGCGTGGAAGTGTTGCGCGGCTCCCGTTCGGTGATTTATGGCAGCGATGCGATTGGCGGGGTGATCCAGATTTTCACCCGACGTGGCGACGTGCAAGGTCTGCAACCGCGGATGCACGTGGGGTTTGGCAGCAACCAGACTTGGGAGCGCAGCCTCGGACTGTCCGGCGGCGATGACAAAACCCGCTTCAACCTCGGCACCAGCCTCAATGAAACGGCCGGGATCAATCGCACGCACGAGTCCTATCCCAGCGACAGCGATCACGATGAATACCGCAATCAATCGGTCAGTTTCAGCGTCAGTCACGCACTCACCGATGACCTGGAAATCGGCGCCAATGTCCTTGATAACCGAGGCAAAAGCGAGTTCGACAACCCGTTTGGCCGCTTCGACACCACCACCTTCGAGTCCGTACAGCAACAGCCTTACAGCGATTTCGAGGTGAGCAGCGTCAGCAGTTACATCGACGCGCGGGTTAACGATGCCTGGAAGACCCGCGTCGAATTCGGCCACAGCGAAAACCGCGAGAAGACCCTCGACAAGCTCAGCGATGAACGCAGCGTCTTCGACACCTACCGCGACTCGGTGAACTGGCAGAACGACCTGACGCTCAGCGACCGCAACAGCCTGCTCCTGGGCGGCGACTGGTACGAAGACCGGATCAACAGCAGCACAGCGTTCGATGAAGACAGCCGCTGGAACCGTGCGGCGTTTATCCAGCATCACTATCGGGCGGACAGCTTTTCCACTGAGCTGGGGCTTCGTCACGACGAGAACCAGCAGTTCGGTGGCCAGAACAGCTGGAGCGGCACCCTCACCTTGCCGGTTAACACGGACAACGACGTACTGCTGACCTACAGCGAGGGTTTTCGCGCACCCACCTTCAATGATTTGTACTACCCCGATTTCAGCAACCCGGATTTGAAACCCGAGACGTCGAAAAGCTATGAGCTGCAATGGCGCAGCCAATTAACAGAAAGCAGTCGCCTGGAAGCTTCGCTTTACCGCACCGACCTTGAAGATGCGATTATTTTCGGCAGCAATTCGCGGCCAGAGAACGTGGCGTCGGCGCGAATCAACGGTTTCGAAGCCGCGCTGAAACAGGAACTGTTCGGCTGGCAGAGCAACCTTGGCGTGGCGATCATCGACCCGCGCGACCGCGACACTGGCCACACCCTCGCCCGTCGTGCACGGCGGACATTGAGCCTGGACCTGGATCGACAATTTGATCGCCTGGGCTTCGGCGTCAGTTGGCAAGCGGTCAGCAGCAGTTACGACGACTTGAACAATCAACAGACACTGGGTGGATACGCCTTGTTGGGGTTGCGCAGCAGCTGGGAGCTCGATCGTGAGATCAAGCTTGAGCTGAAGCTGGATAACGCGCTGGATAAGGGCTATAGCCGGGCGCTGTATAGCCATGAGGGCAGCCAGTATGGGTATCGCGAGGAAGGTCGGGCGTTGATGTTTGGGGTGACCTGGACACCAGAGATCTGACCTGAAGTCGGCTGCATCCGGGCGGACGTCATCGCGGGCAAGCCACGCTCCCACAGTGGAATGCATTCAAAATGTGGGAGCGTGGCTTGCCCGCGATGGCCGCACCTCGGTCTCACTGGCCTGGCGCGATAAGCCGGCAAAGCTTGGCCGTCGCCTCGACCATCTGCCCACTCGGTCGCTCCAGCCCCTTGTCCGTCACCAACAGCAATTGTCCCCGCGCCACCGCCGCCACCTGCGGCCACACCTTCCACGCATCGAGCTGGGCCTGATCGCTGGCCAGAATCACCTCGGGATTACGCTGCAACACGGCCTCGACACTGACCTGCGGCGCCGGCAATGTCTGATCGGCAAACACGTTGCGCGCCCCACACACTTGCAGCGCATCACTGATGATCTGCCCGCCACCCACGGTGTACAGCGGTCGATCCCAGACCTGATAAAACACGCGCAACGGCTCATCCCGTCGATAGCGCTGACGCAGACTATCGAGTTTTTGCCGCAGGTCGGCCGCCAATCTCACGCCCTGTTCGGACCGGCCGAGTTGCGTGGCGATTGCTTCAATCTGTGCAGCAAGCTGATCGAGCGTGTGGGGTTCGGCGACGTAGGTGGGAATGTTCAAGCGCTTGAGTTGCTCACGCTGAGCCGGGCCAACACTGCCCGGCCAGAGCAGCAGCAAATCGGGTTTGAGGCTGAGCAAACGCTCCATGTCCAACTGACCGTAGCGGCCAACCGAAGGAAGGTTTTTGAGTTCGACGGGACGCTCACCGGCATCCAGCACGCCGACCAGCAGATCAGCTGAACCCAGTTCAACCACGATTTCAGAGAGAGACGGCGCGAGGCTGACAACCCGTTCGACGGCAATCGCCGAGGCGCTGGCGGCCAACAACAGAACCGCCAGCCAGGCCCGACGCATCAGCCGAGTTGACGCGGAATACGGTAGAGATAGAACAGCACTGTGGTCGACAGCGCCAGCAGCACCAATGGAACGGCTTCGAGGCCGACAAACACCGCCAACGCAGCAATCCAGGCCGGCAATGCAGCCGCCAGGAAGGCGGTACGGCGCTTGGCAGCCAGGACAATCCAGGCGGCGGGTTCTTCAGGCGTATCGAGGGCTTTTTGCGTAGCAATCAGGGCGTATTTGTAGCCACCGAAAAACTTCAGGCTGACAAACATCGACGCCACACCCGCGATGAACAACGGCATCGCCAGCACCGGTAGAATCGCCTCGCCCTGGCCGAACACCCCGTTGATCACGAACAGTGGCAACAAGGCCAACGCCAGGTATTGCCACCAACTGAACGACAACCGCCGCCGAACCTG
The DNA here is from genome assembly GCF_059133255.1 of Pseudomonas sp. FBCC-B1667. Classification (NCBI taxonomy): domain Bacteria; kingdom Pseudomonadati; phylum Pseudomonadota; class Gammaproteobacteria; order Pseudomonadales; family Pseudomonadaceae; genus Pseudomonas; species Pseudomonas sp. FBCC-B1667. Next base: position 6,068,741 of record NZ_CP101437.1, read on the forward strand.
ACCGCGGGTCATGCCGGATCCGCCTCACCCTGATGCTCGTTGCCCATCATGTGGTCGAGTTTGCTCGCCTTGGTCGCCAGGTAGAGTTTGTTGTGCGGGTTATGACCGGTGTGCAGCGGAACGCGCTCGGCGACCACAATGCCCATGTCGGTCAAGGCTTTGACCTTGCGCGGGTTGTTGGTCATCAGGCGCAGGGATTTAACGCCCAGGTGCTCAAGCATCGGCAGGCACATGGCGTAATCACGCTGGTCGGCAGCAAAGCCCAGGCGCTCGTTGGCTTCAACAGTGTCGGCGCCGCCGTCCTGTAACTCATAGGCGCGGATCTTGTTCAGCAAGCCAATGCCACGGCCTTCTTGGCGCAAGTACAGCAACACGCCACGGCCTTCACGAGCGATGGCCTGTAACGCGGCTTCAAGTTGCGAGCCGCAGTCGCAACGTTGGCTGAACAAGGCATCGCCCGTCAGGCATTCAGAGTGCAATCGGCCGAGTACCGGGGCACCGTCGGCGAAATCACCCAGGCTCAGCACAACATGCTCGCGCCCGTTTTCTTCATCGAGAAAGCCGTGCATGGTGAATTGCGCAAAAGGCGTTGGCAGCTTGGAAGCGGCGACGAAAACGACAGGCACCGATGTGCTCCTGATCATAATTACTGGATATTCGCAGACGCGGCATTGTAACAGCAGGTTCCTACAGACGCTTAGGCTGAATTATGGGGCATAACGATCAAAATGTTAGATCTCAGGCCACCACAACCCGGTGTGTGCAGGTTCTGCAACACGGGCCGTGTTCAGTTCGCGTCGAACGGGTAAGGCTGTTTCCAGCGTTTGAAGATGGGTTTCAGCGTGCCGTTTTTTACCAGCAGGTCCATGCGCTGATCGAATAACGCCATCAAGGCGCGGCCCTTGGGGTTGTCGGCGAAGCACAGGTACAGCGGCAATTCAGCGATAGGAGTGCGACGGAACTGGGCAGGATCCTTGGCCCGTTTGACGATGTAATCGATCTCGCTCAGCGCGTCGATGTAAAAATCGGCGCGGTTGTGAGTCAGCATCGACAAAATGCCGGTGCGTCGCACGACCTCGTTATAGCGCTGCACGTTGGGCAGGTATTTCTGGAACTCGTAACCACGGACCCAGGCCAGTCGATAGCTGCCGAGGGTCTGCGGGGTCGGTGCCGGATTACTCGCCAGACCCAGGGCGTAGATGTGATCGGTATCGTAATTCCAGCGTGGATAAAGCACCTCGCTGGCTTCGTCTCGGTAAGAGCCGACACAAGCATCCACTTCACCGCGCTGGGCCAAGCCCACCGCGCGCGTGTAAGGCTCGGTACGCAAGTCGAGTTTGACCCCGGCTGGCTCGAAGATGGCTCGCATCACGTCCCAGCCCAGGCCATGCCCATCAGCGGCGGTGTAGTCTCCCCATTCTTCGCTGGCCAGAAGAATCACGGACGGCGTCGGCGCAACGTCCCCCGCCTGGGCTAGGGAGCAAAGCATTGCGAAAACCACCGCCAACCAGCGCCGAACCATCCCAGTCCCCTGCCTCGCCCGTCAGGCGAAAATCCTTACCAGCCCTTGCATTGCCAACCACGCAAATACTCCTGCCAGCACGTCGTCGAGCATGATCCCGACGCCGCCATGCACATGCCGGTCGATCCAGCGAATCGGCCATGGCTTGAGAATGTCGAAGAAGCGGAACATCAGAAAACCCGCCAGCAACCAGTACCAACCTTCCGGCACCAGCCACAGAGTGATCCACATCCCGACCATTTCGTCCCAGACGATGCCCTCGTGATCGTGCACGCGCAAATCGTCGGCCACTTTGCCGCACAGCCAGAAGCCGAACAGCATGGTGATGCCCAACATCAGCCAATAGGCCCAATCGGGCATCATTTGCCATAACGGGATAAAGGGTAGCGCAACCAGCGACCCCCAGGTGCCCGGTGCTTTTGGCAAGGTGCCCGAGCCGAAGCCGAACGCCAGGAAATGCCAGGGATTGCGCCAGACCGAGGGCGGTACGAACTCCGCCGGGACCTGTTTGGGATGATCTGTCACGGTGTCTCCCGAAAATGTTGATAGCCCCGGGTTTGCGGGGTGATGTCTTGTCCATCGGCATCCAGCAGCGCCACGCCCTGCCCCGTCACGACACGCCCGACCACATGGACCGGCCAGCCGTCCGCCAGCAATGACGGTAACTCGACGGACGGTAAGGTGAAGGCCAACACGTAATCGTCACCGCCGCTCAGGGCTGCCGTTTCGGCACCGGAATGGCCAAGGAAGGCCAATAACGCCGCTGACACTGGCAGCTTACTCCGCTCAACCTGAATGCCGACCTTCGACGCCAGCGCGATGTGCCCACAGTCGGCGAGCAGACCGTCGGAGATGTCCAGCGCCGAGGTGGCTTTACCCCGCAAAGCCTGCCCCAACGCCAGTTGCGGCTGCGGTGACCAGTAATGCGCCAGCAGCGGCTCGGCAACGGCTGCGTCAGCAGTTCGCTGCCCCAAGACCAGAGGCAAAGCACCGGCGGCATTACCCAACTCACCGCCCACACAGAGCAAGTCGCCAGGCTTCGCGCCGCTGCGGGTCAACGCCTGAGCGGCCGGCACACGACCGAACACGGTCATGGTCAGGCTCAGCGGTCCGCGGGTGGTATCTCCGCCTACCAGCGCCACGCCACAGCGTTGCGCCATGAGGTTCAAACCACGGGAGTACGCTTCCAGCCAATCGGCGGTCACTGTCGGCAAGGTCAAGGCGAGGGTAAAGGCAACGGGGGTGGCACCCATGGCAGCGAGGTCGCTGACGGCCACAGCCAGCGAGCGCTGACCGAGTAGGAACGGGTCGCAGGGGTCTGCGAAATGCACGCCGGCAACCAGCGTGTCGGTGGAAATGGCCAACTGCTCCCCGGGGGGAACAGCCAGCAAGGCGCAGTCATCGCCGATCCCAAGAGCAACGCCTTCGCCGCCCTGCGCACAGGGCGCGGCGGCGAAGAAATTGCGGATCAGCTCAAACTCGCCCATGGCTGAGACAAAGTATTCAAGCGCCGGTTAGCGCTTGAACGCCTTCACTTCAGCTTCACGCAGGCGCGGGGCCAGCTTGTCGAGTACACCGTTGACGAACTTGTGGCCGTCGGTGGAACCGAAGACTTTCGCCAGCTCGATACCTTCGTTGATCACAACGCGGTAAGGAACGTCGACACGCTCGAGCAGTTCCCAGGTGGACAGGCGCAGAACGGCCAGTTCAACCGGGTCCAGCTCTTCGATGGTGATGTCCAGGCAAGGCGTCAGGGCCGCATCGATCTTGTCCTTCTGTGCCGGAACCCCGTGAAGGATTTCGCGGAAGTAGGCACCGTCGACATCACTGAAATCGTTATCGACCCGGAACTGCGCTTCGATCTCGTTCAAAGACTGCTTGGCCATGTGCCATTGGTACAGCGCCTGGGTCGCGAGCTGACGGGCTTCGCGACGCTTGACGCTTTTCGATGGCTTGCCGGCATCCGCAGGCTTTGGATCGCGCGGGTTGAAACGATCGCTATCGTCGCTAATCACTTGGCCTCCAACTGCGCCAGCAGGCTGACCATTTCCAGAGCGGACAGGGCAGCTTCAGCACCTTTGTTACCGGCTTTGGTGCCGGAACGTTCGATGGCTTGCTCGATGGAATCAACGGTCAGCACGCCGAAAGCGACTGGAACGCCGAACTCCATGGACACCTGGGCCAGGCCCTTGGTGCATTCGCCTGCCACGTATTCGAAGTGCGGAGTACCGCCACGAATGACCGCGCCCAGGGCGATGATTGCCGCGTACTCGCCTTTTTGAGCGACTTTCTGCGCAACCAGCGGAATTTCGAAGGCGCCAGGTGCGCGGATGATGGTGATGTCGCTTTCGCTTACGCCGTGGCGAACCAGGGCATCCACTGCACCGCTGACCAGACTTTCAACGACGAAGCTGTTGAAACGGCCCACTACCAAAGCGTAGCGGCCTTTAGGGGCGATGAAGGTACCTTCGATGGTCTTCAGGGTCATTCGTTAGATCTCTTAAAGAGCCGGGATGCGTTTTCTACGCATCCCTCAGTGATTTGTTTGCCGCGAATCAAGGACTGGAAACAACCGGTCATTATTCGGAGGGCACGTATTCTACAACTTCCAGATCGAAACCGGATATCGCATTAAATTTCATTGGCGCACTCATCAGGCGCATTTTGCGTACACCCAGGTCCCGAAGAATCTGCGAACCGGCACCGACGATGCTGTAGGTGGTCGGTTTTTTCACGGCCGCCTGGTCGGCGGTTTCGCGAATGTGCGCCAGCAACACATCGCCATCGAGCGGGTGACCGAGCAACAGCACCACACCGCTACCAGCCTCGGCAACCGCAGCCATGGCGGCGCGAAGGCTCCAGCGACCCGGTTGCTTGACCATCAGCAGGTCGCGCAGCGGGTCCATGTTGTGCACGCGAACCAGGGTCGGTTCTTCGGCACACACGTTGCCCAGGGTCAGGGCCATGTGCACGTCGCCTTCCACGGAATCACGATAGGTCACCAGGTTGAATTGGCCCAGTTCGCTGTCCAGTGGCTGCTCGGCAATCCGCTGAACGGTACGTTCGTGGATCATCCGGTAGTGAATCAGGTCGGCAATGGTACCGATCTTGATGTCATGTTCAGCGGCAAAGGCTTCCAGTTCAGCGCGACGGGACATGGTGCCGTCGTCGTTCATCACTTCACAGATCACACCGCTCGGCTCGAAACCGGCCATGCGCGCCAGGTCGCAAGCGGCTTCAGTGTGGCCAGCGCGGGCCAGCGTGCCGCCGGCCTGGGCCATCAGCGGGAAGATATGGCCGGGGCTGACGATGTCTTCAGCCTTGGCATCTTTCGCGGCAGCCGCTTGCACGGTGCGTGCGCGGTCGGCGGCGGAGATACCGGTGGTCACGCCTTCGGCCGCTTCGATCGACACAGTGAACTTGGTGCCGAAGCCGGAACCGTTGCGTGGCGCCATCAATGGCAGCTTCAGCAGTTCGCAGCGCTCGCGGCTCATTGGCATGCAGATCAGGCCGCGGGCGTGCTTGGCCATGAAGTTGATGTGCTCGGGCTTGCAGCACTCGGCGGCCATGATCAGGTCGCCTTCGTTCTCGCGGTCTTCGTCATCCATGAGGATGACCATCTTGCCTTGGCGGATGTCTTCGACCAGTTCTTCGATGCTATTGAGCGCCACAAGGCACCCCCTTTCTTTGAAATTTGAGCTTCAGGATTTGAGGTAGCCGTTTTGGGCCAGAAAGCTTTCAGTAATGGTGCTGCCGGCCGTTGGTTCAGCAGCCTTGTCGCCCAGCAACAGACGCTCCAGATAACGTGCCAGCAAGTCGACTTCCAGGTTCACCCGGCGACCTGGCTGGTACGACGCCATGATGGTTTCGCTCAGGGTATGCGGAATGATCGTCAGCATGAACTCGGCGCCATCGACCGCATTCACAGTCAGGCTGGTGCCGTCGACGGTGATCGAGCCTTTATGGGCGATGTACTTGGCCAGTTCTTTCGGCGCGCGGATGCGGAATTCCACGGCACGCGCGTTTTCGGTACGGGCAACCACTTCGCCCACACCATCGACGTGACCGCTGACCAGATGCCCGCCGAGGCGAGTGGTCGGGGTCAGGGCTTTTTCCAGGTTCACCGGACTGCCGCTCTTGAGATCGTTCATGGCGGTGCAGTCGAGGGTTTCGCGGCTGACGTCAGCGGCAAAGCCGTTGCCCGGCAATTCAACCGCGGTCAGGCAGACGCCGTTGACCGCGATGCTGTCGCCCAGCTTGACGTCGCTCAGGTCGAGCTTGCCGGTTTCTACGTGGACCCGCACATCACCGCCCTTTGGGGTCAATGCACGAATACTGCCGATGGATTCGATGATGCCGGTAAACATGAGGTTCTCCTCGAGAACAAAGCCAGCGCTGTAACGATGGCCGGGAATTATACGCTGGCAGGTGGCGAAGGAATGGCAGTGACCCGCCAGTCATCGCCAACCGCGCGAATTTCGGTGATTTTAAGCTCGGGCGCATCCTTCATTTGCGCGAGCGGCCAGTCGAGCAGCGGCCGCGCCGATGAGCCGAGGAACTTGCCGGCGACGAAAATCTGGAATTCATCCACCAGGCCTTGCTGCGCGAAAGCGCCGGCCAGACGCGGCCCGGCTTCAACCAACACCTCGTTGACGTCACGGGCAGCGAGCGCGACCAGCAATTGGCGCAGATCGACCTGGCCATCAACGCCGGGCACGATCAGGCACTCAGGGCCATTGGCGTACTGCTCCTCCACTGCCACGCAAGTGGCGACCAACGCCGGACCGGCCTTGAAGAACGGCGCATTCAGCGGCACGCGCAGGCGACCGTCGATCAACACGCGCAGCGGCGGACGACTCATCGCCAGAGCAGTTTGCTCCGCATCCAGGCCCAATTCGTCAGCGCGCACGGTCAACCGGGCGTTGTCCGCCAGCACCGTGTCGGCGCCGGTCAGCACGACGCTGGCCTGGGCACGCAGACGTTGCACCGCCGAGCGTGCGGCCGGGCCGGTGATCCATTGGCTTTCACCGCTTTCCATTGCGGTACGACCGTCCAGGCTCATGGCCAACTTGACCCGCACGAACGGCAAGCCGTGTTCCATGCGCTTGAGAAAACCTTGATTGAGCTTGCGCGCCTCGCCTTCCAGCACACCACTTTCGGTGGCAATCCCGGCCTGCGCCAGGCGTTGCAGACCACGACCGGCAACCGACGGGTTCGGGTCCTGCATCGCCGCGACCACCCGGGCGACCCCGGCATTTACCAGCGCATCGGCGCAGGGCGGCGTGCGGCCGTGGTGGCTGCACGGTTCAAGGGTCACGTAGGCCGTGGCGCCACGGGCCTTATCGCCGGCGGCGCGCAGGGCATGGACTTCGGCATGCGGCTCGCCGGCGCGCACGTGCCAGCCTTCGCCGACAATCTGCCCGTCCCGCACAATCACGCAGCCCACCCGAGGATTGGGGTGCGTCGTGTAATGGCCTTTGCGCGCCAGCTCCAGTGCACGGGCCATGTAATGAGCGTCGAGGATGGCGTGTTCGGCGGGCGTGTTCATTCTTTCACCGGCTCACGGGCCAGGCGATCGATCTCTTCGCGGAACTCATTGAGGTCCTGGAAGCGGCGATACACGGAGGCGAAGCGGATATAGGCGACTTCGTCGAGCTTCTGCAGCTCGGCCATCACCAGCTCGCCGACCACGAGGGATTTGACCTCTCGTTCGCCGGTGGCGCGCAGTTTGTGTTTGATGTGCACCAGCGACGATTCGAGGCGTTCGACACTCACCGGGCGCTTCTCCAGCGCTCGCTGCATGCCGGCACGCAGTTTTTCTTCGTCGAAGGGCTGACGGCTGCCGTCGGTTTTGATCAGGCGCGGCAACACCAGTTCGGCGGTCTCGAACGTCGTGAAACGCTCGCCGCAGGCCAGGCATTCACGCCGGCGGCGCACCTGTTCGCCCTCGGCGACCAGACGCGAGTCGATGACCTTGGTGTCGTTGGCACCGCAGAAGGGACAGTGCATGGTGGCAGGCAACAAAAAAAGGGAGGGCCATGGTAGCGCATCCCGGTGGCAAGACAAGCCATAGGGTTTACGGTATACAGACGCCTATAGTGCTTGATCCATGGATTTCACCTTGCTGGAGCCGTAAATGTCCTTGAGACCGCTCGTTTTGCTCAGTCTTTTCAGCCTGCTGGTGGCCTGCAGCAGTGATGCGCCCAAGCCCCAGCCGCCGACGCCCGGGCCCGCCCCGCAGGCTGCGCAGAAAAAAGCCCAGGAGTCGGCCAACCTCGGCCCGCTGCCCGCGTACCAGCGAGAATTGAGCGGCACCTTGCAAGGCGTGCCGGCTGGCGCAGAAGTCGAACTGGCGCTGCTGGTGATCGACGAAAAAGATCGCCCGCAACAATTGCTCGCCAGTTCTACGTTGATCGGCACCAATCAAGCGTTGCCGTTTCACGTGCGCTTCAACCCGGAATCATTCCCGACCGGTGCCCGCGTTGAACTGCGCGGCCGTGCCAGCCAGTCCGGTCAGCTGATTCTGCATCTGCCGTCGCAGGTCATCTCCCAGCCCACCACGCAGGCCCTGGGACAGCTGCAATTCGTCAAAGCGCCATGATTGCACCGCTCGACCTGCAACAGGCGTTGGGTGAACTGCTCGGTGATGCGCAGCTTGTGCCTGTTGCATTGCCCGATACCGACCTGAAACTCTGGCTGATCGACGGCGATAACATGGACCGCGCGTTCAGCCCTGAAGAAACCCGGCGAATCCTGCATGAACCGCCTTACTGGAGTTTCTGCTGGGCCAGTGGCCTGGCGGTGGCGCGTTATCTCGCCGAATTCCCCGAGTGGGTCAAAGGCAAACGGGTGCTGGATTTCGGTGCCGGTTCGGGGGTGGCGGGGATTGCCGCCGTGAAGGCCGGCGCACTGGAAGTGGTGGCCTGTGACCTCGACCCGTTGGCAATTGCCTCATGCCGGGCGAATGCCCAACTCAATGACGTCCAGCTCACCTACTCGACCGACTTTTTCGCCGAGGCGGACCGGTTTGATCTGATCCTGGTCGCCGACGTGCTCTACGACCGGGCGAACCTGCCGTTGCTCGACGAATTTTTGACCCGTGGTAAAGAGGCACTGGTGGCCGATTCGCGGGTCCGGGATTTCCGCCACCCGTTGTATCAGCGTATTGAAATGCTGGAGGCGATGACCTTGCCGGATCTGGCTGAGCCTGAAGAGTTTCGGCATGTGAGCCTCTACCATGCGCGGCGTGCCTAGCCGTATAGTTGCCCCATTCACGCTTTTACGAGATCCCCCATGAGTCAGGAAACGCCGTACATCTTCGACGCCACGACTGCTGATTTCGACCAGTCGGTGATCGAGAACTCTTTCCACAAACCGGTGCTGGTGGATTTCTGGGCCGAATGGTGTGCGCCCTGCAAAGTGCTGATGCCATTGCTGCAGACTATTGCCGAGAGCTATCAGGGCGAGTTGCTGCTGGCCAAGGTCAACTGCGACCTTGAACAAGACATCGTTGCTCGCTTCGGCATTCGCAGCCTGCCGACCGTGGTGCTGTTCAAGGACGGTCAACCGGTCGACGGCTTTGCCGGGGCGCAACCGGAATCCGCCGTGCGGGCGATGCTTGAGCCGCACGTTAAAATGCCGCCACCGGCAGCGGCCGATCCGTTCGAACAGGCTCAGGCGCTGTTTGACGAAAGCCGTTTTGCCGACGCCGAAGCCCTGCTCACAGTGCTGCTGGGCGAAGACAACACCAACGCCAAGGCACTGATTCTTTACGCCCGCTGCCTCACGGAGCGCGGCGAGTTGGGTGAAGCGCAGACTGTGCTCGACGCGGTCAAGAGCGATGAACACAAGGCGGCCCTGGCCGGGGCCAAAGCGCAGATCCAGTTTCTCGGTCAGGCCAAGGATTTGCCAGACGCGGCAGACCTGAAAGCGCGTCTGGCAAAAAACCCGCAGGACGATGAAGCGGTGTATCAACTGGCGATTCAGCAACTGGCTCGCCAGCAATACGACGCGGCGCTGGATGCATTGCTCAAGCTGTTCATCCGCAACCGCAGCTACAGCGAAGGGTTGCCGCACAAGACCTTGCTGCAGGTATTCGAACTGCTGGGCAATGATCATCCGCTGGTGACCACCTATCGCCGCAAGCTGTTCGCTGCGCTGTACTAAGCCGGTTCGATCCAGCTGTAGAGCGGCGTATTCCCGCCGCTCGACACTTTCACATCGGCGCTATGGCGCAGGCGCACCAACAGGCGTTTGCCCGACGCCGCACTGCCGGTCAGCCCTTCCAGCTGATCGAGCAAATCCGGCCCGCTCAATTGCCCGGCCTTGCGCAGCAGGTCCTTGGCGATCTGCCACAGCGCCTCATCCTGAGTCACCGGTTTGACCGGAGCGACACTGGCCTCGGGCTTGCTCCCCTGCAATTGTTCACCGAGCTTCGCCCAATCGCCATCATCCATCTCCAGCGTCAGATCCACCGGCCAGTCGCCGATGCTTCCGCGAATTCGCAACATACGTCCGCTCCTGCACATTTCTGAGCTGCATGCTCCCATGGGACTTGTGCAACGCCAAGTAGCCGGTCAAACTCCTCGCACTTACGTTATAAGATTACATAACAAACTCTTCACTTTACTTTCCGGAGCCCCGCCATGCGTCGTCTGTTGCTCGCTTTGCCGTTTGCCTTCTTGCCATTGGCCGTCGCCCACGCCGCCGATGAACATGATCATGAGCACGGCAGCCTCGGCGCCCACGAACATGGCGTCGGCCGCTTGAACGCAGCGCTGGACGGCCAGACCCTGGAGCTGGAACTGGAAAGCCCGGCGATGAACCTGGTGGGTTTCGAACACGTCGCCTCCACGGATGCCGACAAAGCCAAGGTCGCCGCCGTCCGCGCCCAACTGGAGAAACCGTTGGTGCTGTTCAACCTGCCGAAAGCCGCTGGTTGCGTAGTCGCCATGCAAGAACTGGAAAGCCCGCTGTTCGGTGACAAGCCGGACGCCGACGATGATCACGATGCAGATGCCAAAGACGAACATCATCACGACCACAGCGAAATCCACGCGCACTATCAATTCACCTGCGCAGCGCCGGGTGCACTGAAAACCCTGGACTTGTCGAACATTTTCAACACGTTCCCGGCGACCCAGAAAATTCAGGTACAACTGATCAGCCCGAGCGGGCAGCAAGGCGTTGAAGTGACGGCCAAGGCTGCAGCCCTTAAATTCTAAATCCAGCGCAAATCCCCGGTAGGAGTGAACCTGCTCGCGATGAGGCCATAACATTCAACCTCTGCATTGACTGTTACACCGCCATCGCGAGCAGGCTCACTCCTACAGATCATCAACACCCATGAAATCGGCGCCATGACCCAAGCACTCATCGAACTGTCCGACCTGGGCTTCAGTTGGCCTGGTCACCCGCCGTTGCTGGACATCCCGGCGTTTCGCCTGGAGCCTGGCGAAACCCTGTTCCTGAAAGGTCCCAGCGGCAGTGGCAAAACCACTCTGCTCGGCCTGCTCGGCGGCGTGCAGAAACCTGATCGCGGCAGCATTCGCCTGCTCGGCCAGGAATTGACCGAACTCGGTGCCGGCGCGCGCGACCGCTTCCGCGTCGACCACACCGGCTACATTTTCCAGCAGTTTAATTTGCTGCCGTTCCTGTCAGTGCGCGAGAACGTTGAACTGCCCTGCCACTTCTCCAAACTGCGCGCCGAACGGGCGAAGCAGCGCCACGGCAGCGTCGATCAGGCCGCGGCCACCCTCCTCGCCCATTTGGGTTTGAAGGATGAAAGCCTCCTCAGCCGTCGCGCCGATTCGTTGTCCATCGGCCAGCAACAACGTGTGGCCGCTGCACGAGCGCTGATCGGCCAGCCGGAACTGGTCATCGCCGATGAGCCGACGTCGGCGCTGGACTACGACGCTCGGGAAAACTTCATTCGCCTGTTGTTCGCCGAATGCCGTGAAGCCGGGTCGAGCCTGTTGTTTGTCAGCCATGACCAGAGCCTCGCGCCGCTGTTCGATCGCAACCTGTCGCTGGCCGAGCTCAATCGCGCCGCCACCCCGTCCGAGGTCTGAGATGTATTTGTTTCGTCTAGCCATGGCCAGCCTGGCTAACCGGCGCTTCACCGCGATTCTCACCGCGTTCGCCATCGCCCTGTCGGTATGCCTGCTGTTGGCGGTGGAGCGTGTGCGCACCGAAGCCAAAGCCAGTTTCGCCAGCACCATCAGCGGCACCGACCTGATCGTCGGCGCGCGTTCAGGTTCGGTGAACCTGTTGCTCTACTCCGTGTTCCGGATCGGCAATGCCACCAACAACATCCGCTGGGACAGCTTCGAACACTTCGCCAACAACCCGAAAGTGAAGTGGGCGATTCCAATGTCCCTCGGCGATTCCCATCGCGGTTATCGGGTGATGGGCACCACCGAGGCCTACTTCGAGCATTACCAGTACGGCCATCAACAGCACCTGGAACTGGCCGACGGCCGCGCCTTCGCCAACGACCCGTTTGACGTGGTGCTCGGTGCCGAAGTCGCCGATGCATTGCATTACAAACTCGGCGACAAACTGGTGCTGTCCCACGGCGTGGCGGTGATCAGCCTGGTCAAGCACGACGATAAACCGTTCACCGTGGTCGGCATTCTCAAGCGCACCGGCACCCCGGTGGACCGCACGCTGCACATCAGCCTCGGCGGCATGGAAGCGATTCACATCGACTGGCACAACGGCGTGCCGGCCCGGGGCGAAGGCCGGATCAGCGCCGATCAGGCACGCAACATGGACCTCACGCCGCAAGCGATCACGGCGTTCATGCTCGGCCTCAACAGCAAGATTTCGACTTTCGCAGTGCAACGCGAGATCAACGAATTCCGCGGTGAGCCGATGCTGGCGATCCTGCCGGGTGTGGCGCTGCAAGAGTTGTGGAGTCTGATGAGCACGGCGGAAAAAGCCTTGTTCGTGGTCTCGTTGTTTGTGGTGCTGACCGGGTTGATCGGCATGCTCACGGCGATTCTCACCAGCCTCAACGAACGTCGGCGGGAGATGGCGATTCTGCGTTCGGTGGGCGCCCGACCGTGGCACATCGCGACCTTGCTGGTGCTGGAGGCGTTTGCGTTGGCGCTGTCCGGGGTAATTGCCGGCGTGGCGTTGCTGTATGTGTGCATCGCCGCCGCCCAAGGTTACGTGCAAGCCAATTATGGCTTGTACCTGCCGCTGGCGTGGCCGAGCGAGTATGAATGGACGCTGCTCGGTGGCATCCTGATCGCCGCTTTGCTGATGGGCAGCGTGCCGGCCTGGCGCGCCTATCGCCAATCGTTGGCCGATGGCCTGTCGATCCGACTATGAGGACGTTGAACATGCCCCGCGCCTTACTTGCGCTGCTGATGCTGGTTGCCTTGCCCCTGTGGGCGGCCGAGCCGAAAGACCTGACCTGGTCAGAAATGATCCCGCCGGACGCCGCGCCGGAAGTACCGAACATGACGCCCCTGCACGACCTGTCGCAGATGAGCAGCACCCTGGCGGCCGAGTCGGCGCCTGCGGCCAAACAGGGCATGCCGAATGCACCGGTGGTGAAAAGCCTGGATGGCCAAAACATTCGCCTGCCGGGCTACATCGTGCCGCTGGAAGTGAGTGAAGACGGGCGTACCACGGATTTTCTGCTGGTGCCGTATTTCGGCGCCTGCATCCACGTGCCACCGCCGCCGTCGAACCAGATCGTGCATGTGAAAAGTGAAGTCGGCGTGAAGCTGGATGAGCTGTATCAGCCGTACTGGATCGAGGGGGCGATGCAGGTCAAGGCGTCAACCAGCGAACTGGCGGATGCCGGGTATCAGATGGAGGCGGACAAGATTTATGTGTATGAATTGCCGGAGTGAATCCGGTGGTCATGTGGTTTTTGTTTCATAGCTTTCGCGAGCAAGCCCGCTTCCGCATTCGTTTTGCGTTAATGCAAAAATCATATAGGGGAGCGGGCTTGCTCGCGAAGGGGCCCTCGGAGCGACCACTAAAAACAACCCCATCACAGTTTCATTGAGCTGAATCAAAAGACCGTATCAGAGCGCTTTGTACCATTGGACATCGAAAATTTTTAACGTCCTTTGGAGCCCTCCATGCACAAGTCCTTGCTCAGCGCTTCGCTGTTTGCCTTAGCGTTGACAGCCCCGCTCGCCCACGCCTTCGAGGCCGGCGACATCCTCATTCGTGCCGGTGCAATCACCGTCAACCCGAAAGCCGACAGCTCCAGCGTCAAGGTCGATCAAGGCCCGCTCGCCGGTACCAACCTGGGTGGCAAAGCCACCATGAACAGCGACACCCAACTGGGTCTGAACTTCGCGTACATGTTCGACAGCCACTGGGGGATCGAGCTGCTCGCGGCCACACCGTTCGAGCATGAAGTGAAACTCAAAGGCACTGCTTTGGGTTCAGCGGCCAATGGCAAACTCGGCACCCTGAAACACCTGCCGCCGACGTTGAGCGTCGTGTACTACCCACTGGACTCGAAGTCCGATTTCCAGCCGTACCTCGGCGCCGGCATCAACTACACCGTGATCTACGACGAACACGTCGGCAGCGAAGCCCAGGCCAAGGGCTTCAGTAACTTCGAAGCAGACAACTCATGGGGCCTGGCGTTTCAAGTCGGTGCTGATTACATGATCACCGACAACATTTTGCTCAACGCCCAGGTGCGCTACATCGACATCGACACCACCGCGACCGTTGAAAACAACTCGATTGCGCCGGGCACCCGGGCCAAGGTCAATGTCGACGTGGACCCATTCATTTACATGGTTGGCCTGGGTTACAAGTTCTAAGCCCCCTCGCCACAAGTACTACACCGGCCAAAACAAAGGCGCCTTCCGAGGCGCCTTTTTTGTGGCTGCGTAAAACTCAGCGTCCCATCAGTCGCGCCAGCCCGACACTCATCGATGTCGGCGCGGGGCAGCTAAAGCGTTCCAGCAAACGCCGGTTGTTCGCCCGGGAATGACGGATATCGCCAGCACGCGCCGGGCCGTAGCTGATCGCCGGCAACTTGCCGACCACCGCCTCCAGCGCCTGAAGCATTTGCTTGAGGCTGGTCGCCTGGTTCCAGCCGACATTTACCGCGCCGATTTCAACTTGCGGTTTTTCGATGGCTTGCACCAGCAGGTCCACCAGATCCTCGACGTAGACGAAATCGCGCGTTTGCTCACCGTCACCGAACACGGTGATCGGCAGGCCCTTCTGAGCCCGCTCGCTGAAAATACTGATCACCCCGGAATACGGCGAGGACGGATCCTGACGCGGGCCGAAGATGTTGAAGAAGCGGAAAATCACCGGCTCCAGTGCATGCTGTCGCCGATAGAAATCGAAGTAGTATTCGCTCGCCAGTTTGTCCGATGCGTACGGCGTCAACGGCGCTTTAGCGGTGTCTTCATCGATCGATTCACCTTCGCCATTGTTGCCGTAAACCGCCGCACTGGACGCAAACAGCACGCGTTTGACGCCGGCCTGGCGCATGGCTTCGCAGACATTCAGCGAACTGATGAAGTTGCTCTGGTGAGTCTTCACGGGGTCGTCCACCGAGGCCTGTACCGAAGCCACCGCGGCCAAGTGCGCCACAGCGCTGCAACCGGCCATCGCCTGGGCCACCAGCGCAGCATCGGCGACATCGCCAACGATCAATTCGAGGTGGGGGTTGTCCAGCGGCAAATTGCTGCGTTTGCCCGTGGACAAGTCATCGAGAATCCGCACCGAATGGCCCTTGGCGAGCAAGGCATCGGTCAGGTGCGAGCCGATGAAACCGGCGCCGCCAGTGATTAAAACGGGTCCGTCAGCCATGGCGATAAAACCTGTCCAGTAAGCCTGGGAGTGCAGCGCGCCAAGCGCGAGGCTTGATCCCGAACGTGTGCAAAATTTTCTTGCAGGCCAGCACCGCGTGTTGCGGCTCTTCGGCGGCATCCGGGCGCGCGGCGTGTGCCTGGGCGGTCGGTGCTTCGATGGCCAGCGGATGCAGGCTGCGTGCTTCGGTCAGGATGGCCTGACCCAGTGCCAGCGGCGTGGTCGCCTCATGCCCGGCGTAATGATAGGTGCCCCACAGCGGTGCTGCACAATCGAGTTGCTTGAGCACCGAGATGATCACCCGGGCCGCATCGTCGACCGGCGTCGGATTGCCCCGGCGGTCATCGGCCAGCAGCAGTTCGTCGGGTGTTTCGGCCCGAGCCAGGAAACGCCCGAGCGTCCCGTCAGGGCTGTCATCGAGCAGCCAGCCAAAACGCAGCAGTACGTGCTGTGGGCAGGTCGCGCGAACGCTTTGCTCGATGCGCCACAGCGCCTGACCGCGCAGCCCCAGCGGCACCGGTTCGTCTTTTTCGCTATAGGCGGTGGCACGGGAGCCATCGAACACGCGATAGCTCGAGGGTTGCAGCAAGACGATGTTGTGATGCTGGCACAGTTCGGCCAGACGCTCGACCGCGCGCTCCTGCCCGGCCAGACGTTGCTCGCTGACTGCTTCCGCCTGAAACCAGTCGAAGTAGTAAGCGAGGTTGATCAGCGCGTCCGGGCGGGTGTCGTCGAGCAGTTGTGTCAGGCTCGCGGCATCCCAGCCGTCTTGGGGGGGGCGGGGGGCGAGGAAACCGATATCTTCCTCCGCACCGAGGCGAATCAGCGCCTGCCCAAGGGCATTTCCGCCGCCCAGTAACATAAGGCGCATTCGCATAGAGTCAGCAGGCCCAGTCTGATTGGAACGATGGCTGTATCGGCACGGCCCGCGGGCAATGCCGTTGATAGATGCCGGAATCGTTGCATTTTGCGGGTTTAGTGCGCAACCGTCATCCGTAAAGTGTAGATCCCCGGGATTTGTGGTGTGGCTACTGGCCCTATCGCGAGCAAGCTCGCTCCCACACTCGATCTGCAGTGAACTCAATATGTGTGAATGACACAGTTCAAATGTGGGAGCGGGCTTGCTCGCGAAGAGGCCCTGGAGGTCGGCGAAGGTCTCAAGCGGTACTTGCAACTTGCCCAACCCACCCGCATAAATTGCTTCATGAATCTGCCAATTCCGACGGACAGCGCCCTGGCAGGCTTCCACCCCGCCGTCAGCGCCTGGTTCAGCAGCACCTTCCCGACGGTCACGGCCGCCCAGGCCCGTGCGTGGCCGTTAATTCGCCAGCGCCGCTCGACCCTGATCGCCGCGCCCACCGGCTCCGGCAAAACCCTTACCGCCTTCCTCGCCGTCATCGACGACCTGGTCCACCGCGGCCTGGAAACCGACACCGGACTGCCCGACGAAACCCTGGTGGTCTATGTCTCGCCGCTCAAGGCCTTGTCCAACGACATCCAGATCAACCTGCAAAACCCGCTCGCCGGGATCACCGAGCAACTGGGCGTAATGGGCTTGCCCGAATTGCAGATCAACACCGCCGTGCGTACTGGCGACACCCCGCAGAAAGATCGCTTGGCCATGCGCAAGACCGCCCCGCACATTCTGGTGACCACCCCCGAATCCTTTTACGTGCTGCTCGGCTCCGATTCCGGCCGGCAGATGCTCGGCACTACGCGCACCGTGATCGTCGATGAAATTCACGCCATTGCCGCCAGTAAACGCGGCAGTCATTTGGCCCTGAGCCTCGAACGGTTGCAGGCGTTGTGCGCCGAACCGCTGGTGCGCATCGGCCTGTCCGCCACGCAAAAACCCATCGAAGCGGTATCGCGTTTCCTCGTCGGCCGTGACCGTCCTTGCGCCATCATCGACATCGGCCACGCCCGCCCACGGGACCTGGGCATCGAAGTACCGCCCGTGCCGTTGTCGGCAGTCATGGCCAATGACGTCTGGGAACTGGTCTACGACCGCCTCGCGACCCTCGCCCGCGAACACCGGACCACGCTGATTTTCGTCAACACCCGGCGCCTCGCCGAGCGCCTGAGCCGCCATCTGAGCGAACGCCTCGGCAAGGACGCGGTGGCCGCGCATCACGGCAGCCTGGCCAAAGAGTTTCGTCTGGACGCAGAGCAGCGGCTCAAGCGCGGTGACCTGCAAGTGCTGATCGCCACCGCTTCGCTGGAGTTGGGCATCGACATCGGCGACGTCGACCTGGTGTGCCAAATCGCCTCGCCGCGCTCGATTTCCGGGTTTCTGCAAAGAGTGGGGCGCTCCGGGCACCACGTCGGCGGGACCCCCAAGGGCCGCTTGTTCGCCACCACGCGCGACGACCTGATCGAATGCACCGCGCTGCTCGATTGTGTGCGGCGGGGCGAACTCGACACGTTGCAGATCCCCACCGCGCCGCTGGATGTACTCGCGCAACAAATCATCGCCGAGGTCAGTTGCCGGGAATGGCCGGAGCAGGCGCTGCTGGAGATATTCCGCAACGCCTCGCCGTATGCCGGACTCGATGAAAAACATTATCAGGCGCTGCTGCACATGCTCGCCGAGGGTTACAACGGTCGCCAGGGCATCCGTAGCGCTTATCTGCATCGCGACGCAGTCACTCGCACCCTGCGCGGTCGTCGAGGCGCAAAGCTGAGTGCGGTGACCAGCGGCGGGACCATTCCGGACAACGCCGACTACAGCGTTTTGCTGGAGCCCCAAGGCCTGAACATCGGCAGC
Source organism: Pseudomonas sp. FBCC-B1667 (assembly GCF_059133255.1). NCBI lineage: Bacteria > Pseudomonadati > Pseudomonadota > Gammaproteobacteria > Pseudomonadales > Pseudomonadaceae > Pseudomonas > Pseudomonas sp. FBCC-B1667. Next base: position 6,086,839 of record NZ_CP101437.1, read on the forward strand.
GTCAACGAAGACTTCGCGGTGGAAAGCATCGCCGGGGACGTGTTCCAGCTGGGCAATACCTCCTATCGGATTTTGCGGGTCGACACCGGTAAGGTGCGGGTCGAAGACGCTCAGGGACAGCCTCCGACCATTCCGTTCTGGCTCGGTGAAGCGCCGGGGCGCAGCGCGGAACTGTCATTTGCCGTCGCCCGTTTGCAAGCGCACCTCGACGAACTACTCGCCGCTACGCCCGGCAACCTGCAACCGGCCCTCGACTGGCTGACCGACACTCTCGGCCTGAACCTGGCCAGCGCCGAGCAACTGACGGATTACCTCGCTCGTGCGCGCCTGACCCTCGGCGCGCTGCCGTCACAAGACACGCTGCTGATGGAACGGTTTTTCGACGAATCAGGCGGTACACAACTGATCATCCACACCCCGTTCGGCAGCCGCATCAACCGCGCCTGGGGCCTGGCCCTGCGCAAGCGTTTCTGCCGCACGTTCAACTTCGAACTGCAGGCCGCTGCCAGCGAAGACGCCATCGTGCTGTCGCTGTCCACCAGCCACAGTTTTGAACTCGACGACGTTTGGCGTTACCTGCACAGCAACAGCGCCGAGCACCTGCTGATTCAAGCGGTGCTCGACGCGCCTCTGTTCGGCGTGCGGTGGCGCTGGAATGCCGGCGTTGCCCTGGCCCTGCCGCGTTACAGCGGCGGACGCAAAGTGCCGCCGCAGATCCAGCGGATGAAAAGCGAAGACCTGATCGCCAGCGTCTTCCCCGATCAGATTGCCTGCGTGGAAAACCTCGCCGGCGAGCGCGAAATTCCCGAACATCCGCTGGTGGACCAGACCCTCGACGATTGCCTGCACGAGGCGATGGACAGCGAAGGCTGGCTCGAACTCTTGCGACGCATGGAACGTGGTGAAGTGCGGCTGATCAGTCGCGACTTGCCGGCGCCCTCCCCACTGGCGGCGGAAATCCTCAGTGCCCGGCCTTACACCTTTCTCGACGATGCACCGCTGGAAGAGCGCCGCACGCAAGCCGTGCTCAACCGGCGCTGGACCGATCCACAGTCCACGGATGACCTCGGCGCGCTGGATGCCGAAGCGATTCAAGCGGTGCGTGACGAGGCATGGCCGACGCCCACCGGCGTCGATGAAATGCACGAGGCGTTGATGAGCCTCGCGTGCATCACCGATGCCGAGGCGCAGGCCAATGCGCACTGGCTCGACTGGTTGAACGCACTGGCTGATAGCGGTCGCGCCAGCCGTATGCAGATCAACGCCGGGCAATCGTTGTGGCTGGCCCTGGAGCGACTGACGTGCTTGCAGGCGATTTATCCACAGGCGATTTTGTTGCCGGAATTGCAAGCGTTGCCCGATTTCGATGAGGCCTGGGCGTCAGAAGACGCCATTGTTGAAGTGATCCGTGCTCGGCTCACTGCGTTCGGACCGATGCCACTCATCACGATTGCCGAACCGCTGGGCTTGGCGGCCAATCACGTCACCCAGGCCTTGGCACAACTGGAACGCGAAGGCTATGTGATGCGCGGCCGGTTCTCGGCCGGCGCGGCTGATGAGGAGTGGTGCGAACGGCATCTGCTGGCGCGGATTCACCGCTACACCGTCAAGCGTTTGCGCCGGGAAATCGAACCGGTGGCGTTGCAGGACTTCATGCGTTTCCTGTTCGACTGGCAGCACCTGTCGTCGACAACTCAGGGCCAGGGCAGCGCGGTGTTGCCGGCGATTGTCAGTCAGTTCGAAGGCTACCCCGCCGCTGCATCGGCCTGGGACAGCGACATCCTGCCGGCGCGGGTCAAAGACTATTCACCCGGTTGGCTGGACGACCTGTGCCGCAGCGGAAAACTGGTCTGGACTCGCCTGACGGCCCCCAACAAAAGCACCGGCACGGCCCTGCGCAGCACGCCGATTCTGCTGCTGCCGCGCAGTCAGGTCGGCTTGTGGAGTAGCTTGACCGAGCAGACAGCGGTCAGCGAACTGTCGCCCAAAACACAAAAGGTTCACGAAGCGCTCAGCCAACATGGCGCGCTGTTTTTCGACGAGCTGATTCACGAAGCTCACGTGCTGCGCACGGAACTGGAAATCGCCTTGCAGGAACTGGTCGGCGCCGGACTGGTGAATGCCGACAGCTTCGCTGGCTTGCGCGCACTGATCACCCCGGCCAGCAAACGTCAGACTCGCAGCAGCCGACGCGGACGCGGTGCGTTTGTCGGCGGGATGGACGATGCCGGGCGCTGGGCCCTGTTACGCCGCGGGACTGCCGCACCGGTTGTGGATAACCAGCGTCCGGCGCCCACGCCAGTCGAAACACTGGAACATATCGCCATGACGTTGCTGCGACGCTATGGCGTGGTGTTCTGGCGTTTGCTGGAACGGGAGGCGGATTGGCTGCCGAGCTGGCGCGAATTGTTGCGCACCTTTCATCGGCTGGAGGCTCGGGGCGAGATACGTGGCGGGCGGTTTGTCAGTGGCTTGGCCGGTGAACAGTTTGCGTTGCCCGAGGCGATTCCACTGTTGCGCGAAGTACGTCGGCGACCGCATGACGGGAGTTTGATTGCGGTGTGCGGGGTTGATCCGCTGAACCTGGCCGGGACGCTGTTGCCGGGGACGAAGGTACCGGCGTTGGCGAGTAATCGGCTGGTGTACCGCGATGGGCTGCCGGCGGCGGCGGAGATTGCCGGCAAGCCACATTTTTGGCTGGAGCTGGATCAGCCATCGAGTGCTGCATTGCATAGCAAACTGATCCGGCACTGATGCTGTCCGGGTGGGCCTCTTCGCGAGCAAGCCCGCTCCCACATTGGATGTGCGTCGTTCATACAACCTGTGGGAGCGAGCTTGCTCGCGATAGGGCCATCAGCGTCAACACAAATCACTGAGTTCTAGGCTGATCCGGCAGCAACACCGCCGAATGCTCCTGCGCCAACTCGCCCTCCCCATCGATCTGCCGCTGCGGCATAAAAACCTGCTGTGGATAAGTCTGCGCGAAATGCACCCACGGGCTGTTATCCACAAGCTTTTTCAAGCGCTGGTTAAACGCCCTGCTCACCGCGTATTGCCCGCCCGACACCGTACGGAACTGCGCCGTGAGCACCACGCCATTGAGGTCCATTTTGTCGACCCCGAAGACGTCGAGCGGCCCTTGCAGGTTGTACTTGAGAAACGGGTCGTCGCTGATCGAATGACCGGCCTCGCGGATCAGTTCAATCGCCTTGTCGACATCGGTGTCGTAGGTGAACTGCACCGAGAAGAACGCAAAGGCAAACTGCCGGGACTGGTTGGTCACGGCTTTGATCTGGCCGAACGGCACCGAGTGCACAAAGCCCTTGCCGTCGCGCAGACGCAGGGTGCGAATGGTCAGGCCTTCGACCGTCCCAGCATGCCCGGAATCGAGCACCACCCAATCACCAATCGACAAGGTGTCTTCGATGATGATGAACAGCCCGGTGATGACGTCCTGCACCAGTTGCTGGGAGCCAAAACCGATAGCCAGCCCCACCACCCCGGCACCGGCCAGGAATGGCGCGACGTTGATCCCCAGGTTGGCCATGGTGGTGATCGCACAGATCACCACCAGCAGGATTTTGATCGCATTGCGCAGCAGCGGCAGGATGGTTTTCACCCGCGTACTCGGCTGGCGTGCGGAGCGCTTGTTGACCGGTGGTTTCAAGGCTTCCTGAATCGCCGTGTCGAGCACCACCCAGACCATCCAGGTCACCAGGAAAATAAGGCCGATGCGGCTCAGCGAATCACTGATCGCGCGCCCGACCGTGTTGCTCATCGCGAATTCCAGGAGTGATACCCCCCAGATACGCCCAAGGATATCGATGAACACAATCGCCATGCCGATCCGCAGCAAAGCGTGTGACAGGCTCAGGAAACGCTCTTTGTAGGCATTGCTGCGGCGCGCCGCTTGCTCGCTGCGGGTCTTGAACAGGTGATGCAACGTGGTGCTGAGAAACACTGTGGCGATCAACAACACGGTGGTGAACAGTGCGCTGCGCAGCACCTGTTGATTGTCATCGCTGATGCTGATCAGGTTCATGACCGAGACCATCACCATCAACAGAATCGGCCAATACCACAGCCCCGAAAAAATCCGCAGCGTCTCGCGCAGAGCCGGCTGATTGAGACGCTGGGCCAGCGGCAGAATACGGATCAGGTGCGCCACCGGGCGGCGCATCTTGATCACCAGCAAACCAAAGGAAATCGAGGCCCCCAACCCGGTAAATACCGCAATGCTGCTGGTCAGGTTGCTGCCTAATTGGTGGGCGATTTGCGGGCTGGTCAAGGCATCGCTGAGAGCGACCAGGAAGCCGATGCCAAACAGCGGGCGCGGGGTGTAATTGCGAAGGATCTGCACCGCCCTGCGCTGGTGGCCGGTGTTGAACAGGACCACCAACGTGAGCACCAGCGAGGCGGCGAAAATGCCGCTGCTGGTGGCGTAGGCGAAACACAATGCCAGTGCCCGACCGGCAGACACCGGCAGGTAGTGGCTGACAAAAATCGTCACCGGCAGGCTGATCAGCGCCGGCAGGCTGAAGGGCAACAGATAACCGAGCACGGCCTGGCCGCGTTCACGGGTGAGCAGCAAGCGGTGCTCGCTCAGTCGCGTGGCGAGCATTCCGCCGAGCAGCCAGAGCAACGCAAAGACGCTCATCCATACACCGGACAAAATCAGGAAATCCCCCGCCACACTCCAGCTGGAACGCGCCGAGGGATGATTGACCAATTGATCGACCTCATCGGCCGCGCGGTCGGCGCGCAGACGCCAGGCGTCGACCAGGTCTTCGTTGAGATCGAGTTTGCTCTCGACCTGATCGATGCTCGAACTGATTGCCCCCAGCAAACCACCCTGGACCAGTGGTTCCGGGTGAGCCGCTGGCGTCGCGGCGGTGCTGGTCGCAGGCAGGCCCGGCAGCGTTGCCGCGTGCAGGCCGACGCTGCAAGTGAACAGAAGCAGTGCCAGCAATATCGCAGTCTTGAACTTGAGCAAAACGGGAAGCTCCGTCGGAAAAGGCTGTAAGAGACTGATCGAAAAATAGCGGGCAAGTTCTGTTTTGGCCGCGGGATAAAGGACTACGCGATTCCTTGTGGGAGCAGAGAACTGTATAGCACTGTCGATATTTGACCTTAACGCAAATATCAAATGCTCCCCGCCGTATTTTTCCGCACAACCGCAACCCCGACACTGCGCTCCATTCACCCAAACCCACCGGAGTTGCAGTCATGCCCATTGCCTTACTCGCGCTGACCCTCAGCGCCTTCGCCATAGGGACGACCGAGTTCGTCATCGTTGGCCTGTTACCCACCATCGGCGCTGACCTTGGCGTCAGCCTGCCGTCCGCCGGCCTGCTGGTCAGCCTCTACGCCCTGGGCGTGGCCATCGGCGCCCCGGTACTGACGGCCTTGACCGGCAAAGTCCCGCGCAAAATGCTGCTGCTGTCGCTGATGGTGCTGTTTACCCTCGGTAACCTGCTGGCCTGGCAAGCGCCGAGCTACGAGTCGCTGATCATTGCGCGGATCGTCACCGGCCTGGCCCACGGGGTGTTTTTTTCGATTGGCTCGACCATCGCCACTAGCCTGGTGCCCAAGGAGAAAGCCGCCAGCGCGATTGCCATCATGTTCACCGGCCTGACCGTGGCACTGGTCACCGGCGTGCCGTTGGGGACGTTCATTGGCCAGCATTTCGGCTGGCGTGAAACCTTCCTTGCCGTGTCGGCATTGGGCGTTATCGCCTTCATTGGCAGCCTGATCTACGTCCCGAAAAACATCGCCCACAGCAAACCCGCTTCGCTGTTGCAGCAATTGCAGGTGCTCAAACAACCGCGCTTGTTGCTGGTGTACGCCATGACGGCGGTCGGTTATGGCGGTTCGTTTATCGCCTTCACCTTCCTGGCGCCGATTCTTCAGGACATTTCCGGCTTCAGCGCCGGCACGGTCAGCCTGGTGCTGCTGGTCTACGGCGTTTCGGTGGCGGTGGGGAATATCTGGGGCGGCAAACTGGCGGACAAACGCGGCCCGATCAACGCGCTGAAAATCATCTTCGCCTCGCTGGCCGCCGTGCTGTTCGTGCTGACCTTCACCGCCGGCAACCCATGGATGGCACTGGGCACGGTGCTGGTCTGGGGCGCTGTCGCGTTCGGCAATGTACCGGGCTTGCAAGTGTATGTGGTGCGTCAGGCTGAACATCACACGCCACAGGCAGTGGACGTGGCGTCAGGGCTGAACATCGCGGCGTTCAACCTCGGTATTGCCGGTGGTGCATGGGGAGGTGGGTTGATCGTTGCACACGTGGGGCTGATTCATACCGCGTGGATCGGTGGTCTGGTGGTGTTGGTGGCATTGGCGCTGACGGCGTGGAGCGGGCGGCTTGATCGGTTGGGGCCGGTGCATCAAGGCTCAACCAGCATCGTCGCCGGACACTGATGCCCCCCTGTGGGAGCAAGCATGCTCGCGAAAGCGGGGGTTCAGTCGCCGAAAATGTTGACTGACACTCCGTCTTCGCGAGCAGGCTCCCTCCCACATTCGATTTGTGTGAGGCCGTACCGTCTGCCGTACCGCTTGTAGCCCCGTCGAAACTTTCTCGCCCGCCCGGCAGTCATCAAAAGACACGGCTGTCCGAGGACCATCAGGCGGGAGGCGACATGGCGGCGATTCATATCGGTATTTCAGGCTGGCGTTATGCGCTTTGGCGGGGGGATTTCTACCCGAAGGGGCTGACCCAAAAGCGCGAATTGCAATTCGCCTCGCGGGCGGTCAACAGCATTGAAATCAATGGATCGTTTTACGCCTTGCAACGGCCGGAACGGTACGCCGAGTGGTACGCCGACACCCCGCCGGGTTTCATCTTCAGCGTCAAAGGTCCGCGCTTCATTACCCATATCAAACGCCTACGCGACATCCATCATCCACTGGCGAACTTCTTCGCCTCCGGAGTGCTGGAACTCAAGGAAAAACTCGGCCCGATCCTCTGGCAATTCCCGCCCAACTTCAAATTCGATGCCGACGTGTTCGAAAGCTTCCTCGAACAATTGCCTCACAACACCCAACAAGCAGCCGCCCTCGCCCGTCAGCACGATTCACACGTCAACGGCCACGCAAGCCTCAAGGCTCACAAGAAACACCCCGTGCGCCACGCCGTGGAAATCAGGAACGAAAGCTTCGTCGACCCGGCGTTCATCCGTTTGCTCAAACGCTACAACGCCGCGCTGGTGATTGCCGATACGGCGGGGAAATGGCCGTACCGCGAAGACCTCACCAGTGATTTCGTCTACCTGCGCCTGCACGGCGCCGAAGAGCTCTATGCCAGCGGCTACACCCCGCAGGCACTGAAACGCTGGGGCGACCGGATCGATGCCTGGGTGCATGGCGAGCAACCCTCGGACGCGCAATTGATCGCCCCTCGGCAAAAACCCAAGGCGCGTAAATCCCGCGAGGTGTTCTGCTATTTCGATAACGACATCAAGGTCCGCGCGCCCTTCGATGCGCGGCGCCTGCTCGAGCGTTTCCATCTCGACGACCAACTCGCCACCGCCCCCGGTGAGCCAGCAGCCGAAGGCGTGTTGCCATGAATATTCCCGAGCCGCTCGACGCCGCGGATGAGCCGTCACCCACCCTCACCGCAGTGCGCCGCTTCACGGTGCTGACGGTCAACACGCATAAAGGTTTTACCGCACTGAACCGGCGTTTCATCCTGCCGGAATTGCGTGAAGCGGTGCGCAGCGTGTCCGCCGACGTGGTGTTTTTGCAGGAAGTCCACGGCGCCCATGAACAGCATCCCATGCGCTACAGCAACTGGCCGGCGATGCCGCAATACGAATTTCTCGCCGACACTTTGTGGCCGCAGTTCGCCTATGGCCGCAACGCGGTCTACCCGGCGGGCGATCACGGCAATGCGCTGTTGTCGAAATTCCAGATCATTCGCCATGACAACCTGGACGTGTCAATCAGCGGCCATGAAAACCGTGGCCTCCTGCATTGCGTGCTGCGCCTTCCCGGGGACGACCAGGAAGTTCACGCCATCTGCGTGCACCTGGGACTGCGCGAATCCCATCGTACGGAACAACTCAAGTTGTTGAGCCGACGTCTTGCAGAGTTGCCGGACGACGCGCCGGTGATCGTGGCCGGGGACTTCAATGACTGGCGCCAGCGCGCCGATGCGCTGCTCAAGCCCTGTGGCATGCGCGAAGTATTCGCCGAACATCACGGCAAACCGGCGCGCAGTTTTCCGGCGCGAATGCCGGCTTTACGACTGGACCGCATCTACGTACGCAACCTCAAAGCCAGTCGTCCGCAAGTGCTGGCCGCCCGACCCTGGTCACACCTTTCCGACCACGCCCCGCTGTCGGTGGAGATTGAGCTATGAGCATCCCGTCGATGGAAGAAACCGGTGTGGAACATCTCTCCACAACTCAGACCACCGGTGAACCCGGCGTGGTCGATGTCGACTACGGCTGGCAAGGCAACAACCGGATCGAGTTGCTGGAAAACGGTGAAGCGTATTTCCCGAGGGTGTTCGAGGCCATGCGTCAGGCCACCACGGAAATACTCCTGGAAACCTTCATCGTGTTCGAGGACAAGGTCGGCAACGAGCTGCAGCAAGTGCTGATCGACGCGGCGCGGCGCGGCGTGCGGGTCACTGCCAGTCTCGACGGCTTTGGCTGCGGCGAGTTGAGCACCGGGTTCCTCGCCGCGTTGAGCGAGGCCGGCGTGCACATCCAGATATTCGATCCGGCGCCGAAGCACCTGGGCATTCGCACCAACTGGTTCCGCCGCCTGCACCGCAAGATCGTGGTGGTCGACGGCACGATTGCCTTCATCGGCGGAATCAACTTCTCCGCCGACCATTTGGGCGACTTCGGTCCCGAAGCCAAGCAGGATTATTCCGTCGAAGTGCAAGGCCCGGCGGTGGCCGACATCCATCACTTCGCGCTGCTGCAATGCGGTCGACCCGCCCGTGCCAAATACTGGTGGCAGCGGCGCCGGCAACGACGCTCGGAATTGGCCTTCAACGATCATGATGGCCAGGTTCGCCTGGTGTACCGCGACAATGGCGACCATCGCACCGACATCGAAAAGGTTTACCGGCTGGGGCTGCGCAGCGCCAAGCGCCGGGTGGTGATCGCCAACGCCTACTTCTTTCCCGGTTATCGCTTGCTGCGCGAGATCCGCAACGCGGCGAGGCGTGGCGTCGACGTACGGCTGATCCTGCAAGGCCAGCCGGACATGCTGGTGGCCAAGCTCGCAGCGCGGATGACCTACGACTATCTGCTCAAGTCGGGCGTGCAGATTCACGAGTATTGCGAGCGGCCGCTACACGGCAAAGTCGCGCTGGTCGATGAGGACTGGAGCACCGTCGGCTCGAGCAACCTCGACCCGCTGAGCCTGTCGATGAACCTGGAGGCCAACGTGCTGATCCGCGACCGTGCGTTCAACCGCACGCTGTTCGAACGCCTTGAACACCTGAGCGACAACCACTGCAAAGCGATGTCCGTCGACAAGGCCCCACGCGGACGCATCTGGCACATGACGGTCGGCTTCCTGGTGTTCCACTTCCTGCGGCATTTCCCGGCGTGGGCGGGTTGGCTGCCGGCGCACAAACCGCGCCTGAAACCCTTCACCGAGCCGACCGGGAGCGATCACCATGTCCCGCGCTGAAGCTCATTCGACCCCACACACCGAGCACCCGGTGAAGACGCGCTGGAGCCGTTGGAAGCGTCCCTTGACGATGCTGTTTTTCCTGGCGCTAATCGTCTTGTTGACGATGCTCGCCCAGCGTCTCGAATGGAATGAAGTGTTCGACACCCTGGCCGATTTCAAAGTACGCACGCTGATCATCGCCTCGGGGCTGACGCTGTTGAGTTTTCTGGTGTACGCCTGTTTCGACCTGATCGGCCGCACCTACATTCGCCAGGACCTGACGTGGAAACAGATCCTGCCGGTGGGCATCATCAGCTACGCCTTCAATCTCAATCTGAGTGCATGGGTGGGTGGCATCGCCATGCGCTACCGGCTGTATTCACGTTTAGGTGTGAGCAAGGGCAACATCGCGAAAATCCTCGGCTTGAGCCTGGCGACCAACTGGTTCGGCTACATGGTGATTGCCGGCGCGGTGTTCAGCAGCGGCCTGGTGCGCATGCCGCCCGGGTGGAAATTGAGCAGCGATGCCTTGCAAGGCGTCGGTGTGGTGCTGCTGCTGGTGAGTGCAGGCTATCTGGCTGCTTGTCGGTTTTCCAAGCGTCGGGAGTGGGCGATTCGCGGCGTGGAAATCAACCTGCCATCGCTGCGCATGGCGGTACTGCAATTGGCACTAGGGGCCTTGAACTGGTCGCTGATGGCGGCGGTGATTTTTACTTTGTTGCCGAGCAAACTGGACTATCCGTTGGTGCTGGGAGTGTTGCTGATCAGCGCCATCGCCGGCGTCATCACGCATATTCCGGCGGGGCTTGGCGTGCTGGAGGCGGTGTTTGTGGCGCTGCTGCAACATGAGGTCTCGCGGGGGAGCCTGGTGGCGGGGTTGCTGGCGTATCGGGCGATTTATTTTATTTTGCCGTTGTTGATTACGTTGGTGATGTATTTGGTGGTTGAGGCCAAGGCCAAGTCGTTGCGGATCACCAAGAAACCTTCTTGAGGGATGTGGTGAGTTTGAGGCTGCCTTCGCGAGCAAGCCCGCTCCCACATTTGGGTTGCGGTCTACCTGTGGGAGCGGGCTTGCTCGCGAATGGTCGAAAGGGCACTGCTAATTTCAGCTCGATTGAATAATGCTCAACCGCTCACCCACCACCATTTCGGTAATCCAGTCCACCAGGATCGAGGTGTACGCCTGCTGCGAAACCGGGTCGCTCAGGGCGTGATCGGCGCCGTCGATAATCCGGTGGGTCAGCGAGTGGGTCTGCTGACAGGCCGCGCGGTAACTCATGATCGCCGCGTGGGGCACATAGTCGTCGGTCTCGGACTCAACCAGCAGCACGTCACCCGTGAACTGCGAACAGGCATGCAGTGCGCGGTTGCTGTCGGCGCGGATCAGCGTGCTGCGGTAATCGCGCAGATCGGTCTTGTCCAGGTCACGCTTGGGCGTGTGCCACTGATCGTCGCGATACAGCGCCGGCACCCGCAGCGCCAGCCAGCGCACCGGGCGTAATGACGTCAGGATCGAGGCCAGGTAACCGCCATAACTGGTGCCGACCACGGCGATGGCCGACGTGTCGAGCGCCGGGTGCGCGAGCAGCCGGTCGTACGCCGCCAGCAGGTCGCGCAAGTTGTCTTCACGGGTGACGCGCGTCAGCGGGATTCCGGTGCCGCCGGTGTGACCGCGCAAGTCGAACGTCAGGCACACGCAGCCCAGACCGGCGATGCCTTTGGCCCGCTCCAGGTCCCGCTCCTGGCTGCCGCCCCAACCGTGCACAAACAGCACGCCGGGGACCTTGGATTTGGGGCTGAGAAAAGTCCCGCTCATCTGTTCATCGTCGATGTCGATCTGGATGGTTTCGCTTCTAGCCGTCATAAGATTTGACCGTTACGTACTTGAGAAGAAAGTCACTGTCTTCCGCGGGGCCGCGATACACCTCGATGGCGTCCGCCGGCAGTGGTTGATCGATGTAAGTCTCTACCGAGGACACGCGGATCGCGCGCATCCGCGGATCGTTGACGAAGCTCTGCAACGCGGCGATTTCCGCGCTGCTGGCACCGCCCATCCGCCAGGATTGCTCCAGTACCCCGCTGCGTTGCTTGCCGTTACTGTCCAGGCCTTGGGCAATGTCGTAGTTGCGCCGGGACGCATAAAAACCGGGATAGGCTTCATCGGCGGCGCGATCAAATACCTGCGCTTGCCGGATCGCCAACCGCACGTCGTCAGGCAGCGGCAGCTCAAGCAGGTCTTCGTAGTAACCCGGCACCACCAGCAGGTTGGAGCCGCCGTACACCCACTCACCCTGCCCGTCTTCGGTCAAGTATTGATCACCGCAGTAACTCAACACGGTGCCGTCGATAAAACTTTGGCCAACACTGTGGGTGATCACGTTGCTTAGGTCCTGCTCCAACACTGCACCTTCGGTGAACAGCTTGCTGGCATCGGGTCTGGCGAGGACGGCGTCGAACTGGTCGAGGCTTTCGATCACTTCCTGTCCTCGCCCGGCGCAGGCATGCACCGGCTTGAGACGGATCGGGCCGTTGTAGAGCAGGTGTTCGGCTGCAGGCCGCGCATCGTCGAGGGAGAACACGCTGAGGCCATCCAGCACCACGTTGCGCACGCGCTCAGAGAACAGCGGTGACCAGCCTGGCGGGGCGTAAGCATTTTTGTTGAGCAAGCCATGGCTGATGGCTTTGGTGCAGATGAAATCGTAGTCGACGTAACCGCCCCACAAATCTTCCGGCCCTTTGACGCCCATTTTCCGGGCGGCAGCGGCGCCTATCAGGGTCTGGGTCGGCAGCAGGTAGAGATCCCGGCCGTCATGCAGGTTCTGATCAAAACTGCCGCCGTATTTAAGGCCCAGTATGTGCGCCAGCCAACGGGCGAGGGCGCGATTGGTTTCGACTTCATGCTGTGGCGCGTCGGGGTGCACGGAATGAGCAACCACCAGTTTGTTGCGGTTTGTTGGGGTCATGCATCCCCCTTCAATGGGCGCTTGATGAGTGTGGAGGGAAAGGTGCAGAGATCAGGCCAAGCGGCGGGCGTCGCAAACAACTTTTAAATCAGATAGTTGTGGAAAGGGTAATGGCATCAGGCCTGTTTTATTCTGCACGACCGTCGATTCACCTCCTGCATTTTGCACGATCCAAACTCGACACCGATCCCACAAGGAGAGTTGAGGTTATGCGGCTACCGTGGCACGGCAGCCGTCGGAGACACACCAAACCGCGTTCGATAATCACTCGGCGCCAGCCCGGTAATTTTCTTGAACGTCGCCCGAAATGCACTCGGGTCCTGATACCCCACGGTCCACGCAATGTGATCGATGGTGCCGTTGGTGAACTCGAGCATTTCCCGGGCCTTGCCGACCCGCAGGTGCTGGCAGTATTCGGTCGGCTTGAGCCCGGTCGCCGTGCGGAACCGACGCAGGAACGTGCGCTCTTCCAGCCCGGCCCGCTCAGCCATGGCGGTCAGCGACACCTCGGTCGCGCCGGTACTTTGCAGCCAATGCTGGACCTTGAGAATCGACGCATCGCCATGGCTGAGAATCGGCGCAAAGTTGCTGCCGCACTCGCTGGCGCTATCGCTGTGTTCCACCACCATAAAGCGTGCGGTGCCGGTCGCGATGCTCGGCCCCAGCAAACGATCCACCAGGCGCAGCCCCAACTCGGACCAGGCCATCAGCCCGGCCGTGGTGATCAGGTCGCCGTCGTCGACAATCGGCGTATCAGCCTTGAGTTTGATCGCCGGGTAACGTTCGGCGAAAGCGCTGGCCGAGGTCCAGTGCGCGGTGGCGCTACGGCCATCAAGCAAGCCACTTTCAGCCAAGAGAATCGAGCCTACACAGACGCCACCGAGGGTTGCGCCGTTCGCGTGCTGCTGACGTACCCACTGGAGCAACGCCTGCGGCACCTGACCGGCGTAGAAACTGGCGATCGAGGGCGGGATCAACACGGCCACCAAGGCCGCGTCCGGTGCCGGATGACTGTCGTAGACCCGAACCGGGGCCTGATCGCCCTCAACCTGCCAATGGCTGACCCGCAGCAGCGGCAACCGCGCCGACTGATGCTCGGCGGCGATCCGGTTAGCCACGTCGAACAGGTCCGTCAGCCCATGCACCGCCGCCATCTGCGCGCCTGGATAGATCAGCACGCCCAGTTCGACGGTTGCCCTTTCTGCGTCCATTGTCAGTTTTCCCCCTTCAATTGTCGGTGCGGCCAATCCTCGGACAGCCCGCCAGGCCCAATACTTCATTCCACACCCACCAGCATTTCGAGGAAACACTCATGGCCAAGCAAGCGCTCATCGTAGTTGATATCCAAAACGACTACTTCCCACAAGGCAAGTGGCCGCTGGTCGACGCTGACGCCGCGGCAGATAACGCCGTTCGTGTGCTCAAGGCTTTTCGCGAGGCCGGTGATTCGGTGGTGCACATCCGCCATGAGTTCACCTCCGAAGAGGCGCCGTTCTTTACCCCTGGGTCCGAAGGCGCAAAGCTGCACCCCAAAGTGCTCAACCTCGCCAATGAGCCCGTGGTCCTCAAGCACTTCGTCAACTCGTTCCGCGAAACCGAGCTGAAATCGATCCTCGACGAACAAGGGATCAAGGAATTAGTAGTGGTCGGCAGCATGAGCCACATGTGCGTCGATGGCATCACCCGCGCGGCGGCGGATTTTGGCTACAGCGTCACGGTGATTCATGACGCCTGTGCCACCCGTGACCTGGAATTCAACGGCGTTACTGTGCCGGCCGCCCATGTTCACGCGGCGTTCATGTCGGCGTTGGGCTTTGCTTATGCCAACGTAGTGTCCACCGATGAGTTTCTGCGTGATTAAACCCGGTAAATGTGAACATCCCAACCCTCATTAGCGATCAGGAAATACTTTGAAATACCACAAGGCCCGCCATGCCGCGGGCCTTCTGGCGCTTGGCGGAAAAAACTCACGCGTGAGTCATTGATGACGTTGAGCATTGGGCGTAGGGTTTCTCACGCGTGAGATTTTCACAACGGAGTCACTGCCATGCAAAGCCGCACGAAACCGTCCGCGAAAAAACCATCGAGCTTCTACATGAAGCAGATGCGCGCCGGCCTGGCAGCCGCCGGTTATGTGAAACACGAATCTTGGGTGCTTCCCGAAAATCGAAGCTTGCTCAAGCAGATGGAGCAACAGCTACGCCAACCGATTCTGGCGGGCTCATTCATGTCGGAGAATTACATGAGCGCAGGCAACAACTGGAACATCGATAGCCTCTACAACGCCCTCAAGGCCCTTGATGAGGTGGCTTCGCAAGAGATCACGCTCTCCCTGATCCAGAGCGCCGAACCCAGCCTGAAGCTGGAGATGAACGAGTTTGGCGGTCTGCCGATTCACATTGCCGTCGCCGGTGAGCAGATCATCGTCGACACCGTTCTGGTCGACGTCGAATCCATCCGCGACGTGCCAGCGTTCAACGATGCCGTGCTGCGCAGCCGGGAAATGTTCCCGCTGTCCTCGATCGGTATCGAGTCCATGCCCAACGGCCAGGTGGTTTACAACATGTTCGGCGCGCTGAGTTCCGACTCCAGCCTGACCAACGTGGTGACCGAGGTGAAAACGCTCGTCGACAACGTCCAGCGTGCCATCGAAGCCTTTGAACGCTTCTTCAAGTAATTATCAGGAAAGGAAGATCCAATGACTCAGTCTATCTGGAGCAAATTGTTCACCGCACTGCGCGGCGGCGCCACTGAAGTGGGCGAATCCATCGTCGACCAGCAGGCCCTGCGCATCCTCGACCAGGAAATTCGCGATGCTGACACCGCGCTGGCCAACGCCAAGCGTGAACTGATCACCATCATGGCCAAGCACAAATTGTCAGCCGACCGCGTCAGCGAGTACAACGCCAAAATCAAGGACCTGGAATCCAAAGCTGTTGCCGCCCTGAACGCCGGCCGCGAAGACCTGGCGATGGAAGTGGCCGAAGCGATTTCGACCCTGACCAACGAACTGGATGTCGAGCAGAAGCAGGCCACCGAATTCGGCGGTTACGCGGAAAACATGCGTAAAGACATCACCAAGGCCGAAAGCCGCATCAAGAGCCTGCGCCAGCAAGTGGACATGGCCAAGGCCCGTGAAAGCGTACAGAAAGCCCAGGTCAGCGCCTCCATCGCCAGCGGCGGCGCCAACGGCAAGCTGGAAACTGCCGTCGGTACCCTGAACCGTTTGCAGGCCAAGCAGCAGCAACGCGCCGCCGAACTGCAAGCGCAGGACGAACTGGCCGACGCGTCGACCGGTACCGACCTGGAACGCAAACTGCGCGACGCCGGCATCACGCCGAACGAAGGCAGCGCCAATGCAATCCTGGAACGCCTGAAGCAAAAATCGGCCGAGTAATCGACCGGTAACCTGTGGGAGCAGGCTTGCTCCCACAATGGGAATGGCGTTTCAGTTTTGTCGAGTAGAGGAAAGGATGGATGCCCTGAAGGGTTTCAAGATTATCGCCGGCGTGGCCCTCTTCATGGCCGCGTTGCAAGTGATCAACGCGGCGACCGGCTACAGCCTTATGGCATTCGGCCTGATCCCGCGAACCGCGCATGGACTGCTCGGCATCATCACTTCACCTTTTTTGCACGCGTCCTTTTCACACCTGAGCGCCAACCTTGTGGCCTTTTTGGTCCTGGGTACGCTGGTGATGGTTGAAGGGCTCAATCGGTTCATGGCGGTCAGCGCCATCATTATTTTGCTGGGCGGCCTGCTGGTCTGGCTGTTCGGTTTTGCAGGTGTACACATCGGCGCCAGCGGCTGGGTATTCGGGCTGTGGGCGTACATTCTGGCGCGCGCCTGGTTCCAGAAAAGCTGGAGCAATGTGCTCACGGCGGGCGTCGTGGCGCTGCTGTATGGCGGCCTGATCTTTGGCTTCCTGCCTCGCCGGGGCGTTTCGTTCGAAGGGCATCTGTTTGGGGCCTTCGCCGGATTTATCGCTGCCAAAGTACTGTTATCTGCACCGCGCAGCCGGTTTAATGCCGCCCGGTAAGCGCACTTGAGCACTCGGATGCCAATGCGACCCTATCGCCAGGAACGAGTACCCCCACGGAGTCAGGGACCCCATGTCGATTTTTTTGTTATTGCGCATGTACGCCTCGTCCCTCTTCCACCGGTTCGGCTGGGCGGGCCTGCTAATTGCGTTGGGCGTACACCTGAGCACCGCCTGGCTGGGCCTGGTGTTTCTAGGCGAACACCCCCTCACCGCCCCCGCCACGTTCACCTACTTCTATCTCACGACGACGCTGACCGTGGGCTATGGCGATCTCGCGCCACAGACAGCGGCCGGGCGAATTTTCGTGGCGACCTGGGTCATGCTCGGCGGCATTGCGCTGCTGACGGCGGCCATCGGCAAAACCACCAGCAGTGTTATTGATGCATGGAGAAAGGGCATGAAGGGTAAAGGCGATTTCACCGGCAAGGTCGGCCATACCGTGCTCATCGGCTGGGAAGGCGCGTCCAGCGAGCGGGTCATTGAACTGTTGCTGGCGGACGAAACCTCGAATGACAACCTGATCGTCATTTGCGACTGCACCCTCGAAGAAAACCCCATGCCGGGCAAGGCAGACTTCATAAGAGGTGAAAGCCTGTCTTCCGTAGCGTTGTTACTGCGAGCCGGTGTTCCCGGCGCCGAGCGCGTGTTGGTGCGCACCCCGTCAGACGATTTGACCCTGGCCACCGTGCTGGCGGTCAATCAACTGAACCCGGTCGGGCATGTGGTCGCCCACTTCAATGAAAGTGAAATCGCCGCACTCGCCAGCGCCTACGCGCCCAGCCTGGAATGCACCTCAAGCATGGCCATCGAGATGTTGGTGCGCGCCTCCCAGGATCCCGGCTCATCCGTGGTCATCAACGAATTGCTGTGCGTGGGTGAAGGCGCCACTCAATACCTGATGAAACTGCCCGACACTTATGAGGCGACTTTTGGCGACCTGTACGCGCAGATGAAACAGCGCCACAACGCCACCCTCATCGGCTATCGCGCCAAAGGTGCCCAACAACCTTCAATCAACCCGCCCTGCGCCACACGCGTCCAGGGCGGCGAACTCTTTTACATTGCCTCCACTCGCCTGAAGGAGATCTCCAATGGGATGGTTTAAACAATTGCTGGGGCTTGAGGCTCCGAAGACGGACACAAACACCCAATCGAAATGGACTGCCAACGAAACCTCGCCACCCGCCACTGGCCCGCTGGGCCTGGCGTTGGGCAAAGGGGTGATGTTCGACACGACCCTGAAATTGTTGCTCGACGGCAACACCACGGTGACGATCCCGGGCTCCCAGCAAATCTGGAGCAACGGCACCATCGATCTCGGGCAGTCGACCTGGCTGTCGCGCTATTACATGAACGATGAAGAGTACTGGCTGCAAGTGCACACCACCGGCGATATCGCCGGCCAGGTCGAGTCGGTGATCCTGTTCAATTACCTCAGCTACGTCACTATCAGCAGCGAAGCGGAGCTGCGTCGACTGGCCGGCCCGCAAAGCCTGATCGGATTGCCGACCTACACCCACAACGGTGTCGAATACACCCGCGAATGGGGCACCGAGAACGGTCAGACGGAATTGGTCGAGCTGAGCGAACACCTGAAAAACCCGGAAGACAGCTACAGCATCGAGCACCGTTCAATGCTGTATGCCCGCGAAACCGGCCTGACCGATCGCCGGGAGTTCCTGTTGTTTTCCGTCGAAGAAGACGCCGAAGGCACCATCAGTTTGAGCACGTCGCTGGGCGTCTCGCTGTACACCACCGACCTGAATACTTTTTAACAAGGAAGCCGTCCATGCTAGAAGCACTGTCCATCTCTCTGAACCCGGCAGCCGTGCTCGGGTTTTTGTCTTACATCCTCGGCGCCGCCGTGCTGTTCGCGCTGTTCCAGTTCATCTACACCCGCATCACACCGCACAAAGAGTTCGAACTGATCCGTTCGGGCAACGTGGCGGCTGCGATTGCACTGGGTGGCGCGATCATTGGTTTTGCCATTCCTGCGAGTAATGTGATTGCCTACTCGATCAGCCTCCTCGACTTCGTTGTCTGGGCCGTCATTGCCGCATTCGTGCAACTGCTGGCGTTCCTGATGACCAGCCTGGTGCTCAAAGGCACCTCGGAACGCATCAAGAAGGGTGAAATCGCGGCGGGCATTTATGTCGCGGCAGTGGCCATCAGCGTCGGCATGTTGAACGCCGCGTGCATGACCCCTTCCCAGAACTGATTGCGCAGCGGAGATCCTGATGAAACGAAGCAAGTACGTTCAGCTCTCGCTGGCCGCATCGGTCGCCATGGCGATATCCGGTTGCGGACCTACGGAAAAAACCTACGCGGTGCAGAAGAAGTACAACTTCCAGTCCGTTCAGCAATGCGCCGATGAAAAGCTCCCGGTGGACGTCTGCTCGGACGCCTACATGACCGCCATGGCCGAACATCGCCGCCTTGCGCCGGTGTACGACAATCAGGCCGATTGTGATGCCGACTTCGTCGCCGACTGGTGCCAGCAGGATTCGACCGGCAAGTTCATCCCCCGGCTCGGCGGCTTCGAGCTGACCGCCGATGGCCAGGTGACGCAATCCCAGGTCGACGCCGCCAAGGCGCAATTGCCGGCGTCGGAAGCCAACACCGGCGGTTCGGGCTTCTCCACCAGCAGCCTGCTGACCGGACTGTTGATCGGCAACATGCTGAGCAACAACCGCAACAGCTATTACTCGCAGCCGGTGTACCGTTACCGCGACGATCGCGGTAACTACGGCAATTCAACGCTCAGCCAGCGTGTCGCCAACGGTTCAACGTTTGGCCGCTCCAACCAGGCGCGATCCGGCAGCAGCTACAGCTCCACCATCAGCAAGTCGGCCAGCAAGCCGGTTTCGTCCGTTGCCTCGTCGACGTCGCGCGGCGGCTTCGGCAGCAAGGCCAGCGCACGCAGCGGCTGGGGCGGCGGGTCGAGCAGTTAAGGAAACCGGGCCATGAAGAAGATCCATTGCGCTGAGCGTCATGACTGGAAACAGACCGCCGAAGGCCTCGGCTTTCTGTTTCACACCATCGACGACGAACCCTACTGGGACGAGAGCGCGTATTACCAGTTCACGCTCAAGCAGATCGAAAACGATCTGGAAGACCCGACCACCGAGATCCATGAAATGTGCATGGACATGGTCGCCCGGGTGGTGCAGAACGAAGAATTGCTCGAACGCCTGAGCATTCCCCCGGCGTTCTACGACATGATTCGCACGTCATGGCTCGAAGGCCACCCGCACCTGTATGGGCGCATGGATTTCTCCTACGACGGCGCCGGGCCGGCCAAGTTGCTGGAACTCAACTACGACACGCCGACCAGCCTGTATGAGGCCGCGGCATTTCAGTGGGGCTGGCTGGAGCAATGCATTGAACGTGGTCTATTGCCCAAGCAGGCAGACCAGTTCAACAGCATCGACACCAAACTGCATCTGGCCTTCGCCCAGTTGCAGTTGAAGCAGCCGTTCTATTTCGCCTCGATGAAACACTCGGTTGAAGACAAAGGCACCACCGATTACCTGCGGCTGGTCGCGGAGAAGGTCGGCATCGAATCACGGCACATCGACATCGAAGACATCGGCCTGACCAGTGACGGACGCTTCGTCGACCTTGAGGATCGCTGGATTCCTCACCTGTTCAAGCTGCACGCCTGGGAGTTCATCTTCCAAGAGCCCTTCGGCACCGCGATTGCCCAGTGTGATACGCAGTTTTTTGAGCCCGCGTGGAAATCCATTATTTCCAACAAGGGCATCCTGCCGTTGCTGTGGGAATTCAACAGAGGTCACCCGAACCTGCTCGCGGCGCATCTGGACACGGATCCGAGCAAAGCCGTGCCCAAGGGCTGGGTGCGCAAACCGTTCTTCTCCCGCGAAGGCGCCAACATCGAACTGCAAACGGCCGAGGGGCTGATCGTGAAAGAGGACGGCCCCTACACCGATGCGCCGTTTATCCTTCAGGAATTTGCCCCGCTGCCTAAATTTGGCGACAGCTATACGCTGATCGGCTCCTGGGTGATTGGCGATCAGGCCGCCGGGATTGGCGTGCGGGAAGACAACAGCTTGATCACCAAGGATTCGAGCCGCTTTTTGCCCCACCTGATCCTCGACTGAGCATCAAATCGCTCACAAAACGCCCGATACCGTGTATCGGGCGTCAGGTTGAAACAGGCGTAAACCAGGCTCAGGATCCGACAACGACAAGACATACGCCTGAAAAGCCGGATAATGGCGGCCAATTTCGTCTAGCCCGTTATTCTGGTAATCCCCCATGGAAATCAAGGTCAACTTTCTCGACAACCTTCGGCTTGAAGCAAAGTTCGATGACTTCACCGTGGTCGCCGATCAACCTATCCGCTACAAGGGCGATGGCTCGGCACCAGGTCCGTTCGATTACTTCCTGGCTTCCTCGGCGTTGTGTGCGGCCTATTTCGTGAAGTTGTACTGCGACACTCGCAGCATTCCCACCGAAAACATCCGCCTGTCGCAGAACAACATCGTTGACCCGGAAAACCGCTACAACCAGATTTTCAAGATCCAGGTCGAGTTGCCGGCGGACATCTCCGACAAGGATCGCCAGGGCATCCTGCGCTCCATCGACCGTTGTACCGTGAAAAAAGTGGTGCAGGCCGGGCCTGAGTTTGTGATCGAAGAAGTGGACAACCTCGACGCCGATGCCCAGGCGTTGCTGATGCCGGCCTCCAGTTCCGAGGCGCACACCTATATCGCGGGCAAGGATCTGCCGCTGGAGCAAACCATCGCCAACATGTCGGCCATTCTGGCGGACCTGGGCATGAAGATTGAAATCGCTTCGTGGCGCAATATCGTGCCCAACGTGTGGTCGCTGCACATCCGCGATGCGCACTCGCCGATGTGTTTCACCAACGGCAAAGGTGCGACCAAAGAAGGCGCGTTGGCGTCGGCGCTGGGCGAGTTCATCGAGCGTCTGAACTGCAACTTCTTCTACAACGACCAGTTCTGGGGCGAAGACATCGCCAACGCGCCGTTTGTGCATTACCCGGACGAGCGCTGGTTCAAGCCTGGCCGCAAAGATGCACTGCCCACCGAGATTCTCGACGAATACTGCCTGAAGATTTACAACCGCGACGGCGAACTGCGCGGTTCCCACCTGATCGACACCAACTCGGGCAATGAAGAGCGCGGCATCTGCTCGCTGCCGTACGTGCGTCAGTCGGACGGCGAGGTGGTGTATTTTCCGTCCAACCTGATTGAAAACCTGTTCCTGAGCAACGGCATGAGCGCCGGCAACACGCTGGCCGAAGCTCAGGTGCAGTGCCTGTCGGAGATCTTCGAGCGTGCGGTCAAACGCGAAATCATTGAAGGCGAATTTGCCCTGCCGGATGTGCCGGCCGACGTGCTGGCGAAGTACCCCGGCATACTGGCCGGTATTCAGGCACTGGAAGAGCAAGGCTTCCCGGTGTTGGTGAAAGATGCGTCTCTGGGTGGCGAATTCCCGGTAATGTGCGTCACGCTGATGAACCCGCGCACCGGCGGTGTGTTCGCCTCGTTCGGCGCACACCCGAGCCTGGAAGTAGCCCTGGAACGCAGCCTCACCGAATTGTTGCAGGGCCGCAGTTTCGAAGGCCTCAACGACCTGCCGCAACCGACGTTTGAAGGTCATGCTGTGACCGAGCCGAACAACTTCGTCGAGCACTTCATCGACTCCAGCGGCGTGGTGTCGTGGCGCTTCTTCAGCTCCAAGTCGGATTACGAATTCGTCGAGTGGGACTTCTCCGGCCAGGGTGAAAACTCGAATGCCGAGGAAGCCGCGACCCTGTTCGGCATCCTCAAAGGCATGGGCAAAGAAGTGTACATGGCGGTCTACGAGCATATCGGCGCCACGGCATGCCGCATCCTCGTACCGGACTATTCGGAAATCTATCCGGCGGACGATCTGATCTGGGATAACACCAACAAAGCGCTGTTCTTCCGCGCCGACATCCTCAACCTGCATCGCCTGGACGACGAAGAACTGCAATTGCTGGTTGAACGTCTGGTGGAAAGTGAGCTGGACGACTACACCGACATCACCTCCTTGATCGGCATCGAGTTCGACGACAATACGGCGTGGGGCCAGCTGACAATCTTGGAGTTGAAACTGCTGATCTATCTTGCCTTGCAGCAACATGAAGAGGCGAAAGAGGCGGTAGAAATGTTCCTGCAGTACAACGACAACACGGTTGAGCGCGGCTTGTTCTACCAGGCCGTCAATGTGGTGCTGGAAATGAAGCTGGACGAGGACCTGGAACTGGAAGACTACGAGGCCAATTTCCGCCGGATGTTTGGCGACGAGCGCACGGAAGCAGCGATCGGATCGGTGGAGGGCAGCGTGCGTTTCCACGGCTTGACGCCGACCAGCATGAAACTCGAGGGCCTTGACCGGCACCTGCGGTTGATCGACAGCTACAAGAAACTGCACTCGGCACGGGCCAACGTGACTACGTTATCCAGTTAACAGCGCCCACAAAAAAGCGAAGCTTGATGGCTTCGCTTTTTTTATTACTGAATGGATCGCAGCTTTTTAGAACGGGATATCGTCGTCAAAGCTGTCGAAATCCGGAGCTGGCTGAGGCGCGGCCTGCTGCTGTGGAGCCGGACGCGACTGTTGCGGTGCCGACGACTGCTGCGGACGTGGAGCCTGCTGGCGTGGAGCCGGAGCGGATTGCTGGTAGTTGTTGCCCCCGCCTTGTTGGTCGCCCTGTTGTGGACGGCCGCCCAGCAGTTGCATGGTGCCTTGCATGTCGACCACGATTTCAGTGGTGTAACGCTTGATGCCGTCTTTTTCCCACTCGCGGGTCTGCAGCTTGCCTTCGATGTACACCTGCGAACCTTTACGCAGGTATTCGCCGGCGATTTCCGCAACCTTGCCGAACATCGATACACGGTGCCATTCGGTCTTCTCGACCTTCTGACCGGTTTGCTTGTCAGTCCATTGTTCGCTGGTCGCCAGACTCAGGTTGGTCACGGCATTACCGTTAGGCAAGTAGCGAACTTCGGGATCCTGGCCGCAAGTGCCGACCAATATGACTTTGTTAACCCCACGGGCCATAACGTTCTCCTAGGCTACGCACGCTGCCTCGGCCGGGTTGTTCACCAGGCGCTCGAGGGTGGTGCGATCCAATAGTTCGGTGTCCAATTTGATGTAAATCGCCGCTTCGTCTGCGACGATCACTGCATCTGTTACCCCTACGACAGCCTTCAGGCGCTCGACCAGACCCGCTTCGCGGATCGCCTCGGGCGACAGCGGCAAGCGCAGACTCGTCACGTAGGGAGGTTCGCGCATGGTAACAGCAAAGGCCAGCCAGAGGGCAGCGAGACCCGCGCATCCAAGGAACACAACCGACAGACCGCCATGCTGGAACATCCAGCCGCCGAGGATACCGCCGAGTGCCGAACCGAGGAATTGGCTGGTGGAATAAACCCCCATCGCCGTGCCCTTGCCGCCTGCTGGTGAAACCTTGCTGATCAGCGAAGGCAACGAAGCTTCCAGCAGATTGAACGCGGTGAAAAACACCACCGTCCCGATCACCAGAGCCCGCAAGCTATCGCCGAACTGCCAGAAGAATAGCTCAGTGAGCATCAGCGTCAGCACCGCGCCCAATAAAACTCGTTTCATTTTGCGTTTCTTCTCGCCGTAGATAATGAACGGGATCATGGCGAAGAAGGAGATCAGCAGCGCAGTAAGGTAGACCCACCAGTGCTGCTCTTTAGGCAGGCCGGCTTTTTCAACCAGCGCCAGGGGCAAGGCAACGAAGCTCGACATCAACATCGCATGCAATACGAAAATGCCGAGGTCCAGGCGTAGCAGGTCCGGGTGCTTGAGTGTCGGGATCAGCGCCTGGCGCGCGACACCGGACTCGCGGTGCTGCAACGGTCCGGTAGATTTCGGCACCATGAACATCACAATCACGATACCGAACAGCGCCATGCCGCCCGTGGCAAGGAACAAGCCGGACAGGCCGAAGGCACGGGTCAGCAACGGTCCTACGACCATGGCGACCGCGAACGACAGACCAATCGTCATGCCGATCATGGCCATGGCTTTGGTCCGATGCTGCTCGCGGGTCAGGTCTGACAGCAAGGCCATGACGGCGGCGGAAATCGCCCCGGCGCCCTGCAGGATTCGTCCGGCGATAACGCCCCAGATCGAATCGGCATTGGCCGCCAGCACGCTGCCGAGGGCGAAGACGATCAGCCCCAGGTAAATGACCGGGCGACGACCGATGCGGTCGGAAATGAAACCGAAGGGAATCTGGAAGATCGCCTGGGTCAGGCCGTAAGCGCCAATTGCCAGCCCGATGAGGGCCGGTGTTGCGCCTGCCAGATCCATCCCATAGGTCGCCAGCACCGGCAACACCATGAACATGCCAAGCATACGGAAGGCGAACACCAGGGCCAGACCGCTTGCTGCGCGGGTCTCACTGCCACTCATGCGTTCGCTGTGGGGATCGTGCATGGAAAAACCTCATGTGAACCGGCCGCGATTCTACCAGTCCCATCGATTGACGGGGTATATCGCGACGCTTTGACGCGCTCTGCTGACAGACTCTTCATGTAAGACATCAGCCCGCGCGTTTGATAGTGTGCATCCATCCAGTATTTGGCCGTATACTCCTACGTTTTCGACGCCCGCCAAGCGAGGCCACTTTGGACAAGATCCTGATTCGTGGGGCCCGGACCCACAACCTGAAGAACATCGACCTGACCCTGCCACGGGACAAGCTGATCGTCATCACCGGCCTGTCCGGGTCGGGCAAATCGTCCCTGGCATTCGACACGCTGTACGCCGAAGGCCAGCGTCGCTACGTCGAGTCGCTGTCGGCCTATGCCCGGCAGTTTCTGTCGATGATGGAAAAGCCTGACGTCGACACCATCGAAGGTTTGTCGCCAGCCATTTCCATCGAACAGAAGTCGACCTCGCACAATCCGCGTTCGACGGTCGGCACCATCACCGAAATCTACGATTACCTGCGCCTGCTGTATGCCCGCGTGGGTATTCCGCGCTGCCCGGATCACGACATTCCGCTGGAAGCGCAGACCGTCAGCCAGATGGTCGACCTGGTGCTCGCCCAACCGGAAGGCAGCAAACTGATGCTGCTGGCGCCGGTGATCCGCGAGCGCAAGGGCGAACATCTGTCGGTTTTCGAAGAATTGCGCGCGCAAGGCTTTGTGCGGGCCCGGGTCAATGGCCGGCTCTGCGAACTGGACGAGCTGCCGAAGCTGGATAAGCAGAAGAAACACTCGATCGATGTCGTGGTCGACCGCTTCAAGGTTCGCGCCGACCTGCAACAGCGTCTGGCCGAGTCGTTCGAAACTGCGTTGAAGCTGGCGGACGGCATTGCACTGGTTGCGCCGATGGACGACGAGCCGGGTGAAGAGATGATCTTCTCCGCCCGCTTCGCCTGCCCGATCTGCGGCCATGCCATTAGCGAGCTGGAACCCAAGCTGTTCTCCTTCAACAACCCGGCCGGCGCTTGTCCGACTTGCGATGGCCTGGGCGTGAAGCAGTTTTTCGACATCAAACGCCTGGTCAACGGCGAGCTGACACTGGCCGAGGGCGCGATTCGCGGCTGGGACCGGCGCAACGTCTATTACTTCCAGATGCTCGGGTCGTTGGCGTCTCACTACAAATTCAGCCTGGAAGTGCCGTTCAACGAACTGCCGGCCGATCAGCAGAAGTTCATCCTGCACGGCAGCGGCTCGCAGAACGTCGATTTCAAATACTTGAACGACCGTGGCGACATCGTCAAACGCTCGCACCCGTTCGAAGGCATCGTGCCGAACCTTGAACGCCGCTACCGCGAAACCGAATCCGCTTCGGTGCGTGAAGAGCTGGCCAAGTTCCTCAGCACCCAGCCTTGCCCGGATTGCCGTGGCACCCGCCTGCGTCGTGAGGCGCGGCATGTCTGGGTGGGCGAAAAAACCCTGCCCGCGGTGACGAATCTGCCGATTGGCGACGCCTGTGAATACTTCGGCGTGCTGAAGCTGACAGGCCGTCGTGGCGAGATTGCCGACAAGATTCTCAAGGAAATCCGCGAGCGCCTGCAGTTCCTGGTCAACGTGGGCCTCGATTACCTGTCGCTGGATCGCAGTGCCGACACCTTGTCCGGCGGCGAAGCCCAGCGGATTCGTCTGGCCAGCCAGATTGGCGCCGGTCTCGTGGGCGTCCTGTACATCCTCGACGAACCGTCGATTGGTCTGCACCAACGAGACAATGATCGACTGTTGGGCACGCTCAAGCACCTGCGCGACATCGGCAACACGGTGATTGTGGTCGAGCACGACGAAGATGCGATTCGTCTGGCGGATTATGTTGTGGATATCGGCCCGGGCGCTGGCGTACACGGTGGGCATATCGTCGCCGAGGGCACTCCGGCCGAGGTCATGGCTCACCCTGACTCGTTGACCGGCAAGTACTTGTCGGGTCGGGTGAAGATCGCCGTTCCGGCCAAGCGCACACCGCGTAACAAGAAACTGTCGCTGTCCCTCAAGGGCGCTCGCGGCAACAACTTGCGTAACGTCGACCTGGACATCCCGATCGGCCTGCTGACCTGTGTGACCGGCGTGTCCGGTTCCGGCAAGTCGACGCTGATCAACAACACGCTGTTTCCGTTGAGCGCTACGGCTCTGAACGGCGCCACGACACTTGAGGCCGCCGCGCACGACAGCATCAAGGGCCTGGAGCACCTGGACAAGGTCGTCGACATCGACCAAAGCCCGATCGGCCGGACGCCGCGTTCCAACCCTGCCACCTACACCGGGCTGTTCACACCGATACGCGAGCTGTTCGCTGGCGTGCCGGAATCTCGCTCACGGGGTTATGGTCCGGGACGTTTCTCCTTCAACGTGAAGGGCGGACGTTGCGAAGCCTGCCAGGGCGACGGGTTGATCAAGGTGGAAATGCACTTCCTGCCCGACATCTACGTTCCGTGCGATGTCTGCAAGAGCAAGCGCTACAACCGTGAAACCCTTGAGATCAAGTACAAGGGCAAGAGCATCCACGAAACCCTCGAGATGACCATCGAGGAAGCCCGGGTATTCTTCGACGCGGTTCCAGCGTTGGCACGCAAGCTTCAGACGCTGATGGATGTGGGCTTGTCGTACATCAAACTGGGGCAATCGGCGACCACGCTGTCCGGTGGTGAAGCGCAGCGGGTGAAACTGTCCCGCGAACTGTCCAAGCGCGATACCGGCAAAACCCTGTATATCCTCGATGAGCCAACGACGGGCCTGCATTTCGCGGATATTCAGCAACTGCTTGATGTATTGCATCGCCTACGCGACCACGGCAACACGGTGGTGGTGATCGAGCACAACCTGGACGTGATCAAGACCGCGGACTGGTTGGTCGACCTGGGACCTGAAGGTGGTTCCAAAGGTGGGCAAATCATTGCCGTCGGTACACCGGAAGAAGTGTCGGAGATGAAGCAATCCCATACCGGCTTCTACCTCAAGCCGCTACTGGCTCGCGACAAGGCCTGAATCACGGCCATGAAAAAGCCCCTGTCACTTTCTCGGTGACAGGGGCTTTTTTGTATTCAGTGGAATCAGGCGTGCGATTGCAGGTAGTTCTCGAGACCGATCAACTTGATCAGACCCATCTGCTTTTCAAGCCAATAGGTGTGGTCTTCTTCGGTGTCATGCAATTGAACCCGCAGCATCTCGCGGCTGACATAGTCCTGGTGCTGCTCGCAGAGCTTGATGCCCTTGCAAAGCGCGGCGCGGACTTTGTATTCCAGCCGCAGGTCAGCGGCGAGCATGTCCGGCACGGTGGTGCCGACATCAAGGTCGTCCGGACGCATGCGCGGCGTGCCTTCGAGCATCAGAATCCGGCGCATCAGGGCATCAGCATGCCCGGCTTCTTCTTCCATCTCATGGTTGATACGTTCGTAGAGCTTGGTGAAACCCCAGTCCTCATACATCCGTGAATGGACGAAATACTGATCACGCGCCGCCAGTTCGCCGGTCAGCAACGTGTTGAGGTAATCGATTACGTCTGGGTGGCCTTGCATCGCCCTACATCTCCCTGCTTGAAAGTCTGTAGTTTGAACCACGTCGACCGAATGGTCACTCCGTTTGCGGGATAAAAGCGAAGATATTCAGAGAAAAGTGGCTTAAATAACGCAAAAACCGCCCAATCGAGGGCGGTTCTGCTTCTCATTTAGACTTCGTTAAGCTGTACGTTGAGCAGCTTTGCGATTGCTTCTCCATACGCCGGATCGGCCTTGTAGAAATGCTGCAATTGACGGTCGACCACATCGCTGGAAACCCCGGTCATTGCACCGGCAATGTTGTTGACCAGCAACGCTTTCTGATCGTCGCTCATCAAACGGTACAAGGCACCGGCATGGCTGTAGTAGTCGGTATCCTCGCGATGATCGTAACGATCAGCTGCACCGCTCAGCGCCAATGCTGGCTCTGCATAGCGAGGTGCTTGCTTCGGCGCGCCAACGTAGCTGTTAGGCTCATAGTTGGGAGCCGCACCGCCGTTACTGCCAAACGCCATCGAACCATCGCGCTGGTAGCTGTTGACCGCGCTGCGAGGCGCATTCACCGGCAATTGTTGGTGATTGGTGCCGATGCGGTAGCGGTGAGCATCCGCGTAAGCGAATACGCGACCTTGCAGCATGCGATCAGGCGAGAGACCAACACCTGGCACCATGTTGCTCGGACCGAACGCCGCTTGCTCGACTTCAGCAAAGTAATTCAGCGGATTACGGTTGAGCTCCAACTCGCCGACTTCGATCAGTGGAAACTCTTTCTGCGACCAGGTTTTGGTCACATCGAACGGGTTCTCGACGTGCGCCGCAGCTTGAGCCTCGCTCATGATCTGGATGCACACGCGCCATTTCGGGAAGTCTCCGCGTTCAATGGCACCGAACAGATCGCGCTGGGCGTAATCAGGGTCGGTACCTGCCAGACGCGCAGCGTCGGTCGGGGTCAGGTTTTTGATTCCTTGTTTGGTTTTGTAGTGCCACTTCACCCAATGCCGCTCACCATTGGCGTTGATCAGGCTGTAGGTGTGACTGCCGAAGCCGTGCATATGACGGTAGCCATCAGGAATGCCGCGATCCGAAAACAGAATGGTGACTTGGTGCAGCGCCTCGGGCGAATGCGACCAGAAGTCCCACATCATCTGTGCACTTTTCAGGTTGCTTTGCGGCAGGCGCTTTTGAGTGTGGATGAAATCTGGAAATTTCAAAGGATCGCGGATGAAGAACACAGGCGTGTTGTTGCCAACGATGTCCCAGTTACCTTCCTCAGTGTAGAACTTCAGGGCAAAACCACGTGGATCGCGCTCGGTATCGGCTGAACCACGCTCACCGCCGACGGTGGAGAACCGCAGGAAGGTAGGGGTTTGCTTGCCGACGGACTCAAACAGTTTGGCACTGGTGTACTCGGTGATGTCACGCGTAACGGTGAAAGTACCGTATGCACCCGAGCCCTTGGCGTGTACACGGCGCTCCGGGATGTTTTCGCGGTTGAAGTGGGCAAGCTTCTCGATCAGGTGAAAGTCGTCGAGCAGCAGTGGGCCACGAGGGCCAGCGGAACGGGAATTCTGGTTGTCGGCGACAGGAGCGCCACTGGCGGTGGTAAGCGTTTTACTTTGGCTCATGCGATCTCTTCCTTTGTCAGTCTATAACTGCCGGCTAATCGGCTTGGGACGGAGTATTGACCATTGATCAAGTAGGCTACAAATTCATTAACTTGCAGAGATCAATAGAAAAATACTACCAACGAAGCCCGGTCACAGAATGACGACATGGATCGCAGAAAAGCTTGTATGAACAGCGCGTTTCCTACAGGCACAAAAAACCGGGCACTAGGCCCGGTTTTTCGTTTCAGACTGACGTCTTACTCGGCGGATACAGCTTCGCCGGCAGTAGCACGATCAACCAACTCAACGTACGCCATAGGCGCGTTGTCGCCAGTGCGGAAGCCGCACTTGAGGATGCGCAGGTAGCCACCCTCACGGGTAGCGTAACGCTTGCCCAGGTCGTTGAAGAGCTTACCAACGATAGCTTTCGAACGAGTACGGTCGAAAGCCAGACGGCGGTTAGCCAGGCTGTCTGTCTTGGCCAAAGTGATCAGCGGCTCAGCAACGCGACGCAGTTCTTTAGCTTTCGGCAGTGTAGTTTTGATCAGCTCGTGCTCGAACAGCGACACTGCCATGTTTTGAAACATGGCCTTGCGATGCGAGCTAGTGCGGCTCAGGTGACGACCACTTTTACGATGACGCATGGTTCATTCCTTACCAAACACGACGTTCGGTGATTACGACGATCAGGCAGTCGCCTTGTCGTCCTTCTTAAGACTTGCAGGCGGCCAGTTGTCGAGGCGCATGCCGAGGGACAGACCGCGGGAGGCCAGAACGTCCTTGATTTCAGTCAAGGATTTCTTGCCAAGGTTCGGAGTCTTCAACAGCTCTACTTCGGTACGCTGAATCAGGTCACCGATGTAGTAGATGTTTTCCGCCTTAAGGCAGTTAGCCGAACGTACAGTCAGTTCCAGATCGTCAACCGGGCGAAGCAGGATCGGATCGATCTCGTCTTCCTGCTCAACAACCACTGGCTCACTGTCACCTTTGAGATCGACGAACGCAGCCAACTGCTGTTGCAGAATGGTTGCAGCGCGGCGGATAGCCTCTTCAGGATCCAGAGTACCGTTGGTTTCCAGATCAATAACCAGCTTGTCCAGGTTAGTACGCTGCTCGACACGGGCGTTTTCCACCACGTATGCGATACGGCGAACCGGGCTGAACGAAGAGTCAAGCTGCAAGCGACCGATGCTGCGGCTTTCGTCTTCATCGCTCTGACGCGAGTCTGCCGGTTCATAACCACGACCACGAGCTACGGTGAGCTTCATGTTCAGGGCGCCGTTAGACGCCAGGTTAGCGATTACGTGATCGGGGTTAACGATCTCGACATCATGATCCAGCTGAATATCGGCAGCGGTAACCACCCCCGAACCCTTCTTCGACAAGGTCAGCGTAACTTCGTCACGACCGTGCAGCTTGATAGCCAGACCTTTAAGGTTCAACAGGATTTCAATTACGTCTTCCTGTACGCCTTCGATGGCGCTGTACTCATGGAGTACACCGTCAATCTCGGCCTCGACTACTGCACAGCCGGGCATTGAGGACAACAGGATGCGTCGCAGCGCGTTGCCCAGGGTGTGGCCGAAACCACGCTCGAGAGGCTCGAGTGTGATCTTGGCGCGGGTTGGACTGACAACCTGCACATCAATGTGGCGGGGTGTCAGGAACTCATTTACCGAAATCTGCATGGATGCACCTATTTTCTAGCCCTTACTTGGAGTAGAGCTCGACAATCAGGCTTTCGTTGATGTCGGCGGACAGATCACTGCGAGCTGGAACGTTCTTGAAAACGCCCGACTTCTTCTCAGTGTCTACTTCTACCCATTCTACGCGGCCACGTTGGGCACACAGATCGAGAGCTTGGACAATGCGAAGTTGGTTCTTTGCTTTCTCGCGAATCGCGACCACGTCACCAGCACGAACCTGGTAAGACGGTACGTTTACGGTCTGACCGTTAACGCTGACGGATTTGTGCGATACCAGCTGACGGGATTCGGCACGAGTAGAGCCAAAACCCATACGGTATACAACGTTGTCCAGACGGCATTCGAGCAGTTGCAGCAGGTTTTCACCGGTTGCACCTTTCTTGCCAGCAGCTTCTTTGTAGTAGCCGCTGAATTGACGCTCGAGAACGCCGTAGATACGACGGACCTTCTGCTTTTCACGCAGTTGGGTGCCGTAATCGGACTGGCGACCGCGGCGCTGGCCGTGGATACCAGGTGCTGCTTCAATGTTGCACTTCGATTCGATCGCGCGCACGCCGCTCTTCAGAAAGAGATCGGTGCCTTCGCGACGAGCGAGTTTGCATTTTGGACCAATGTAACGAGCCATTCTTTACAATCTCCTGGATTACACGCGGCGCTTCTTCGGCGGACGGCACCCGTTGTGCGGGATTGGCGTCACGTCGGTGATGCTGGCGATCTTGTAGCCACAGCCGTTCAAAGCGCGGACTGCAGATTCACGACCTGGGCCTGGACCTTTGACGTTAACGTCGAGGTTTTTCAGGCCGTATTCCAGCGCAGCTTGACCAGCACGTTCAGCAGCTACTTGAGCAGCAAACGGTGTGGACTTGCGGGAACCGCGGAAACCCGAACCACCGGAGGTAGCCCAGGAAAGAGCGTTGCCTTGACGGTCGGTGATGGTCACGATTGTGTTGTTAAAAGATGCATGGATGTGGGCGATGCCATCAACCACTGTCTTTTTAACTTTTTTACGAGGACGAGCAGCAGGTTTTGCCATGATAATTTTCCTGTCGATTCGCGGGGGCGATTACTTGCGGATCGGCTTACGCGGACCTTTACGGGTACGCGCGTTAGTCTTGGTACGCTGACCGCGCACTGGAAGACCACGACGATGACGCAGACCGCGATAGCAACCGAGGTCCATCAAACGCTTGATTTTCATGTTGATTTCGCGACGCAGGTCACCTTCAGTGGTGAACTTCGCCACTTCGCCACGCAGCTGTTCAATCTGCTCGTCGCTCAGATCTTTGATCTTTGCGGCTGGGTTTACCCCAGTCACTGCACAGATCTTCTGTGCAGTAGTGCGACCAACACCATAGATGTAGGTCAGCGAGATAACAGTATGCTTGTTATCTGGAATGTTAACGCCTGCAATACGGGCCATTCAGTGGGACTCCAATTGACAGCTACCTACGCCCCGGAAGCCAAGAAATAGGGCGCGAGATAATATCGCTGTAATAACAAATAATCAACCCGGTAGCGCACTAGCTACCGGGCTTGAAGCACAATCACACTCAGCCTTGGCGCTGTTTGTGACGCGGTTCCGCGCTGCAAATTACTCGAACAACACCTTCGCGGCGAATAATTTTGCAGTTACGGCACAGCTTTTTCACCGATGCACGAACTTTCATCACCAACTCCTCGAACCTTATGGGTACTCAGCGCAACATGCCGCTGCCGTAACCCTTCAGGTTGGCTTTCTTCATCAGGGATTCGTACTGGTGCGAAACGAGGTGCGATTGTACTTGGGACATGAAGTCCATCACAACCACGACGACGATCAGCAACGAGGTCCCGCCAAGGTAGAACGGTACGTTTGCTGCAACCACCAGGAACTGGGGCAACAAGCACACGGCCGTCATGTAAAGAGCACCGAACATGGTCAAGCGGGTCAGAACGCCATCAATGTAGCGCGCAGACTGCTCACCTGGACGGATGCCCGGAATAAAGGCACCGGACTTCTTCAGGTTTTCCGCTACGTCTTTCGGATTGAACATCAACGCCGTATAGAAGAAGCAGAAGAAAATAATCCCTGCACTAAACAGCAGAATATTCAACGGCTGACCAGGAGCGATCGACTGCGAGATGTCCTGCAACCAGCCCATACCTTCAGACTGACCGAACCAGGCACCCAACGAAGCCGGGAACAGCAAAATGCTGCTCGCGAAAATGGCCGGAATAACACCGGCCATGTTCACCTTCAGCGGCAAGTGGCTAGTCTGCGCAGCGAAGACCTTCCGGCCCTGCTGACGCTTGGCGTAGTGAACAGCAATACGACGCTGACCACGCTCAATGAACACCACGAAACCGATAATCGCTACTGCCAGCAAACCGATGGCAACCAGGGCGAAGATGTTGATATCACCCTGACGTGCAGACTCGAAAGACTGCCCGATCGCTCTCGGAAGACCGGCGACGATACCCGAAAAAATCAACATCGAGATACCGTTGCCAACACCACGCTCAGTAATCTGCTCACCCAGCCACATCATGAACATCGCACCAGCCACAAAAGTGGATACCGCGACGAAATGGAAGCCAAAGTCACCAGTGAACGCAACGCCCTGCCCTGCCAGACCAATGGACATGCCAATAGCCTGAACGAGAGCGAGGACGACAGTGCCGTAGCGGGTGTACTGGCTGATCTTGCGACGGCCAGCTTCACCTTCCTTCTTCAACTGTTCCAACTGCGGGCTGACGGCGGTCATCAGTTGCATGATGATCGATGCCGAAATGTACGGCATGATCCCCAGTGCAAAGATGCTCATCCGCTCAAGCGCGCCGCCGGAAAACATGTTGAACAAGCTAAGAATGGTCCCCTCATTCTGTCGAAACAGGTCCGCGAGTCGGTCCGGGTTGATACCTGGAACCGGGATGTGTGCGCCTATTCGGTAGACGATAATCGCCAGGAACAGAAAACGCAGACGAGCCCAGAGTTCAGACATACCGCCTTTGCCGAGCGCAGAGAGAGCACCTTGCTTAGCCATTTATTCCTCGAACTTGCCGCCAGCTGCTTCGATAGCCGCACGCGCACCTTTGGTGGCGCCGATTCCCTTTCCGATGGTAACAGCGCGAGTAACTTCGCCGGACAGCATGATTTTCACACGCTGTACGTTGACGTTGATCACGTTGGCATCTTTCAGGGACTGCACGGTGACGATGTCGCCTTCCACTTTAGCCAACTCGGACAAACGCACTTCTGCGCGGTCCATGGCTTTCAGGGAAACGAAACCGAACTTCGGCAGGCGACGATGCAGCGGCTGTTGACCGCCTTCAAAGCCTGGAGCAATGGTGCCACCGGAGCGGGAGGACTGACCTTTGTGGCCACGGCCACCGGTCTTGCCCAAACCACTACCGATACCACGGCCCGGACGATGCTTTTCGCGACGGGAACCCGGCGCTGGACTCAGATCATTGAGTTTCATCGATTAACCCTCGACACGCAGCATGTAGTAAGCCTTGTTGATCATCCCGCGATTCTCGGGAGTATCAAGTACTTCTACAGTGTGACCGATGCGACGCAGACCCAGACCCTTAACGCACAGTTTGTGGTTAGGGATACGGCCGGTCATGCTTTTGATCAGCGTAACTTTAACGGTAGCCATGATCAGAAGATCTCCTTGACGCTTTTGCCACGCTTGGCGGCAATGGATTCAGGAGACTGCATAGCTTTCAAACCTTTGAAAGTGGCGTGAACCACGTTTACCGGGTTAGTCGAGCCGTAGCACTTGGCCAGAACGTTCTGAACGCCAGCAACTTCGAGGACAGCACGCATAGCGCCGCCAGCGATGATACCGGTACCTTCAGAAGCAGGCTGCATGTACACCTTCGAAGCGCCGTGACCGGACTTCATTGCGTACTGCAGAGTGGTGCCGTTCAGATCAACTTGGATCATGTTGCGGCGAGCAGCTTCCATTGCCTTCTGGATCGCAGCAGGCACTTCACGCGACTTGCCACGGCCGAAGCCAACACGCCCTTTACCATCACCAACCACGGTCAACGCGGTGAAAGTGAAGATACGGCCGCCTTTAACTGTTTTGGCTACGCGGTTAACTTGAACCAGCTTCTCGATGTAGCCTTCGTCGCGCTTTTGGTCGTTATTTGACATAACTTAGAACTCCAGCCCAGCTTCACGAGCAGCATCAGCCAGCGCCTTGACGCGGCCATGGTACTTGAAGCCAGAGCGGTCGAAAGCCACCTGCGAGACGCCAGCGGCTTTAGCACGCGTAGCGACCAGCTGGCCAACCTTAGTGGCCGCGTCGATGTTGCCAGTGGCGCCATCACGCAGTTCTTTATCCAAAGTCGAGGCAGATGCCAAAACTTTGTTGCCGTCGGCCGAAATGACCTGGGCGTAGATGTGCTGCGACGAGCGGAACACGCAGAGACGCACGACTTCGAGTTCGTGCATTTTCAGGCGTGCTTTGCGAGCGCGACGCAGTCGAGTAACTTTTTTGTCGGTCATTTGCTATGCCCTACTTCTTCTTGGCTTCTTTACGACGGACGACTTCGTCCGCGTAGCGCACACCTTTGCCTTTGTACGGCTCTGGTGGACGGAAGTCGCGGATCTCGGCGGCCACTTGACCTACCAGCTGCTTATCGATGCCCTTGATCAGGATATCGGTCTGGCTAGGAGTCTCAGCGGTGATGCCTTCCGGCAGTTCATAATCCACTGGGTGCGAGAAGCCAAGAGCCAGGTTCAGCACTGTGCCTTTTGCTTGCGCTTTGTAACCAACACCGACCAGCTGGAGCTTGCGCTCGAAGCCTTGGCTTACGCCTTGGACCATGTTGTTTACCAACGCACGAGTGGTACCAGCCATTGCGCGAGTTTGTTGATCGCCATTGCGAGCAGCGAAACGCAGCTCACCAGCTTCTTCAACGATCTCAACGGACGAATGGATGTTCAGTTCGAGAGTGCCCTTGGCACCCTTCACCGAAAGCTGTTGGCCTGCGAATTTGACTTCGACACCGGCTGGCAGCTTAACGGGGTTCTTAGCGACGCGTGACATGCTTATCCCCCCTTAGAACACAGTGCAAAGAACTTCGCCGCCGACACCGGCAGCGCGCGCAGCACGATCCGTCATCACACCTTTGTTGGTGGAGACGATAGACACACCGAGACCGCCACGAACTTTTGGCAGATCATCGACGGACTTGTACTGACGCAGGCCTGGACGGCTAACGCGCTTCACTTCCTCGATGACCGGACGGCCTTCGAAGTACTTCAGCTCGATGGACAGCAGTGGTTTGATTTCGCTGCTGATCTGATAACCCGCAATGTAACCTTCGTCCTTCAGGACTTTGGCAACAGCTACCTTCAAAGTAGAAGATGGCATGCTTACGACGGACTTTTCAGCCATCTGGGCATTACGGATTCGAGTTAGCATGTCCGCTAACGGGTCCTGCATACTCATGGGCTAGACGCTCCTAATACAAAAAAATTAGCCTTGCGGCTACTACTTGTCGCCGAGCTCATCCATGCGGAAAAAGCACGGGCTCAGGCGAGCCGGGTATTCTAGACACACCCCACAAATGAATCAAGCCCCAAAAGGGGCTTGATTCAAGTTCAAGGTCACCGGCGGTCAGTATCTTGCGATTCCGAACACCGAGACTTTGATAGTGCTTACCAGCTGGCTTTAACCAGACCAGGTACGTCACCACGCATTGCAGCTTCACGCAGTTTGTTACGGCCGAGGCCGAACTTGCGGTAAACGCCGTGTGGACGACCGGTCAGGCGGCAGCGGTTACGCATGCGCGAAGCGCTTGCGTCACGTGGCTGCTTCTGCAGAGCAACTGTAGCTTCCCAACGTGCTTCTGGACTTGCGTTCAGATCAACAATGATAGCTTTCAGTGCTGCACGCTTTTTGGCGTACTTGGCAACCGTGAGCTGACGCTTCAGCTCGCGGTTTTTCATGCTCATCTTGGCCATTTTCCTACTCCAATCAGTTGCGGAACGGGAATTTGAAAGCACGCAACAGGGCGCGACCTTCATCATCGTTCTTGGCAGTGGTGGTCAGGGTAATGTCCAGACCGCGGAGAGCATCGATCTTGTCGTAGTCGATTTCCGGGAAGATGATCTGCTCTTTAACGCCCATGCTGTAGTTACCACGACCATCGAAGGACTTGGCATTCAGGCCGCGGAAGTCGCGAACCCGAGGCAGGGAGATCGACAGCAGACGATCCAGGAACTCGTACATACGCTCACGGCGCAGAGTCACTTTGACGCCGATCGGCCAACCTTCACGGACTTTAAAGCCAGCGATGGATTTCCGAGCGTAGGTCACAACGACTTTCTGGCCGGTGATCTTTTCCAGGTCGGCAACAGCGTGCTCGATGACTTTTTTGTCACCGACGGCTTCGCCCAGACCCATGTTCAGGGTGATTTTTGTAACGCGTGGAACTTCCATCACGTTCGAAAGCTTAAGTTCTTCCTTAAGTTTCGGTGCGATTTCCTTCCAGTAAATCTCTTTTAGTCGTGCCATGGTCTTCTACCTAGCAGTGTTCAAGCATCAACCGCTTTTTGGGTCGACTTGAAGACACGAATTTTCTTGCCGTCTTCTACTTTGAAACCAACGCGGTCAGCCTTGTTGGTTTCGCCGTTGAAAATGGCGACGTTAGAAGCGTCCAGTGGAGCTTCTTTTTCGACGATACCGCCTTGTACGCCCGACATCGGGTTAGGCTTGGTATGACGCTTAACCAGGTTCAGACCACCAATAACCAGACGGTTGTTAGAGAGAACCTTAAGCACCTTACCGCGCTTACCTTTGTCTTTGCCGGCGATCACGATGATCTCGTCGTCACGACGAATCTTTTGCATGTCGGATCTCCTTACAGCACTTCTGGGGCGAGCGAGACGATCTTCATGAACTTCTCAGTACGAAGTTCACGGGTCACTGGCCCAAAGATACGGGTGCCGATCGGCTCTTGCTTGTTGTTCAGAAGAACAGCAGCGTTGCCATCAAAGCGGATAATGGAGCCATCAGCACGACGTACGCCGTGACGAGTGCGGACTACAACAGCAGTCATCACTTGGCCTTTTTTCACTTTACCGCGAGGAATTGCTTCCTTTACGGTAACTTTGATGATGTCACCGATACCAGCGTAACGACGATGGGAGCCACCCAGCACCTTGATGCACATAACACGGCGAGCGCCGCTGTTATCGGCCACATCGAGCATGGATTGAGTCTGAATCATATAATTTCTCCGACCCCTAGTCCTTAGACTTCCACAGCGCGTTCGAGAACATCAACCAGTGCCCAAGACTTGGTCTTGGCCAAAGGACGAGTTTCACGAATAGTGACTTTGTCGCCGATGTGGCACTGATTGGTTTCGTCGTGCGCGTGCAGCTTAGTCGAACGCTTAACGTATTTACCGTAGATCGGGTGCTTTACGCGACGCTCGATCAGTACGGTGATGGTTTTGTCCATCTTGTCGCTGACAACACGGCCAGTCAGCGTACGGACAGTTTTTTCGGCTTCAGCCATGATTACTTACCTGCCTGCTGGTTGAGCACAGTCTTCACGCGAGCGATGTCACGCTTAACTTGCGAGAGCAGATGAGACTGCCCCAACTGGCCAGTTGCTTTCTGCATACGCAGATTGAACTGGTCGCGCAGCAAGCCGAGCAGTTGCTCGTTCAGCTGCTGTGCGGATTTTTCACGAAGTTCATTCGCTTTCATCACATCACCGTCCGTTTAACAAAGGCGGTGGCGAGCGGCAGCTTTGCAGCAGCCAGGGCAAAAGCCTCACGCGCCAGCTCTTCAGAAACACCCTCGATTTCATACAGGACTTTGCCTGGCTGAATCTGGGCAACCCAGTACTCCACACTACCCTTACCTTTACCCATACGAACTTCGAGGGGCTTTTTGGAAATAGGCTTGTCCGGGAATACACGGATCCAGATCTTGCCGCCACGTTTAACGTGACGGGTCAGAGCACGACGCGCTGACTCGATCTGACGAGCGGTGAGACGACCACGAGCTACAGACTTCAGCGCATATTCGCCGAAGCTGACTTTGCTACCGCGCTGTGCCAGACCACGGTTGTGGCCTGTCATCTGCTTGCGGAACTTCGTACGCTTTGGTTGCAACATTTGGCGTACCCCTTACTTAGCAGCTTTTTTACGAGGCGCTGGTGCTTGTGGTTTCAGTTCTTCTTGGCGACCACCAATTACTTCGCCTTTGAAGATCCAAACCTTTACACCGATCACACCGTAAGTGGTGTGAGCTTCGTAGTTGGCATAGTCGATGTCGGCACGCAGGGTGTGCAGTGGCACACGACCTTCGCGATACCATTCAGTACGTGCGATTTCAGCACCGCCGAGACGACCGCTCACTTGGATTTTGATGCCTTTGGCACCAATGCGCATGGCGTTCTGAACAGCGCGCTTCATAGCGCGACGGAACATTACGCGACGCTCCAGCTGCTGAGCTACGCTCTGCGCAACCAGCATACCGTCGAGCTCCGGCTTGCGGATCTCTTCGATATTGATGTGCACAGGCACACCCATTTGCTTGGTCAGGTCCTGACGCAGTTTCTCAACATCTTCACCTTTCTTCCCGATAACGATACCTGGACGAGCGGTGTGGATGGTGATACGTGCAGTCTGCGCCGGACGATGGATATCGATACGGCTTACGGACGCGCTTTTTAGTTTGTCTTGGAGATACTCACGCACCTTCAGATCAGCGAACAAATAGTCCGCATAAGTCCGACCGTCTGCGTACCAGACGGAGGTGTGCTCCTTGACGATTCCCAGGCGAATGCCAATGGGATGTACTTTCTGACCCATCTCTTCGACTCCGTTACTTGTCAGCAACCTTGACAGTGATATGGCAAGACCGCTTGACGATGCGATCAGCACGGCCTTTGGCACGTGGCATGATGCGCTTCAGCGAACGCCCTTCGTTGACGAAAACGGTGCTGACTTTAAGGTCATCAACGTCTGCGCCTTCGTTATGCTCGGCGTTGGCTACGGCCGACTCCAGCACTTTCTTCATGATCTCGGCGGCTTTCTTACTGCTGAAAGCCAACAAGTTGAGCGCTTCGCCCACCTTCTTCCCGCGGATCTGGTCGGCGACCAAGCGGGCTTTCTGGGCGGAGATTCGAGCGCCCGACAACTTAGCGGCTACTTCCATTTCCTAACCCCTTAACGCTTGGCTTTCTTGTCTGCCACGTGCCCACGATAAGTGCGGGTACCGGCGAACTCGCCCAGTTTGTGGCCGACCATGTCTTCGTTAACGAGAACTGGGACGTGTTGACGACCGTTGTGTACTGCGATGGTCAAACCGACCATTTGTGGCAGGATCATCGAACGACGCGACCAGGTTTTCACCGGTTTGCGATCATTCTTTTCCGCCGCCACTTCGATCTTCTTCAGTAGGTGAAGATCGATAAAAGGACCTTTTTTCAGAGAACGTGGCACTGTCGTATCCCTCTATTTACTTGCGACGACGGACGATCATTTTGTCGGTACGCTTATTACCACGAGTCTTCGCGCCCTTAGTCGGGAAGCCCCATGGCGATACCGGATGACGACCACCAGAGGTACGACCTTCACCACCACCATGTGGGTGGTCAACCGGGTTCATGGCAACACCACGAACGGTTGGGCGAACGCCACGCCAGCGTTTGGCACCAGCTTTACCCAGCGAACGCAGGCTGTGCTCGGAGTTCGAGACTTCGCCCAGGGTCGCGCGGCATTCAGCCAGCACTTTACGCATCTCACCAGAACGCAGACGCAGGGTCACGTAGACACCTTCACGAGCGATCAACTGAGCCGAAGCACCAGCGGAACGAGCGATCTGTGCGCCTTTACCTGGCTTCAATTCGATGCCGTGTACGGTGCTACCAACTGGAATGTTACGCAGTTGCAGAGCGTTGCCCGGCTTGATCGGTGCCAGAGCACCTGCGATCAGCTGGTCACCAGCACTCACGCCTTTAGGGGCGATGATGTAGCGACGCTCGCCATCTGCGTACAGCAGCAGAGCGATGTGAGCAGTACGGTTTGGATCGTATTCGATACGCTCGACAGTGGCAGAGATGCCATCTTTGTCGTTGCGACGGAAATCGACCAGACGATAATGCTGCTTATGGCCACCACCGATGTGACGAGTGGTAATGCGACCATTGTTGTTACGACCACCAGTCTTCGATTTTTTCTCGAGCAGCGGTGCGTGAGGAGCGCCTTTATGCAGCTCCTGGTTGACCACCTTGACCACAAAACGGCGGCCAGGGGAAGTCGGTTTGCATTTAACGATTGCCATGATGCACCCCTTCCTTACTCAGCACTGCTGCTGAAATCGAGATCTTGGCCTGGCTGAAGGGAGATAACTGCCTTCTTCCAGTCATTACGCTTGCCCAGACCGCGAGCAGTGCGCTTGCTCTTACCCAGAACATTCAGGGTAGTAACACGCTCTACTTTCACGCTGAACAGGCTTTCGACGGCCTT
Source organism: Pseudomonas sp. FBCC-B1667 (assembly GCF_059133255.1). Taxonomy (NCBI): domain Bacteria; kingdom Pseudomonadati; phylum Pseudomonadota; class Gammaproteobacteria; order Pseudomonadales; family Pseudomonadaceae; genus Pseudomonas; species Pseudomonas sp. FBCC-B1667. The sequence continues at coordinate 6,129,298 of NZ_CP101437.1, forward strand.
CTTGATTTCCAGCTTGGTTGCGTCAGTTGCAACCTTGAAAACGAACTGGCCTTTCTTGTCAGCCAGAACCGTAGCCTTCTCGGAAACGTGCGGGCCAAGCAGAACTTTAAATACGCGTTCCTGGTTCATCCCAGCAGCTCCTCGAATTTCTTCACGGCCGACACGGTGATCAACACCTTGTCGTATGCGATCAGACTAACTGGATCGGAACCTTGCACGTCACGTACATCAACGTGTGGCAGGTTACGAGCAGCCAGGTACAGGTTCTGATCAACGACTTCAGACACGATCAAGACGTCAGTCAAGCCCATGCCGGTCAGTTTGTTCAGCAGATCTTTGGTCTTCGGTGCATCAACAGCGAAGTCCTGAACCACTACCAGACGATCAGTACGCACCAGCTCAGCAAGGATGGAACGCATTGCTGCGCGATACATCTTCTTGTTCAGCTTCTGGGTGTGATCCTGAGGACGAGCTGCGAAAGTGGTACCGCCGCCACGCCAGATTGGGCTACGGATAGTACCGGCACGAGCACGGCCAGTACCTTTCTGACGCCATGGGCGCTTACCGCCACCACGAACGTCGGAACGGGTCTTTTGCTGCTTGGAACCCTGACGGCCGCCGGCCATGTAGGCCACGACTGCTTGGTGAACCAGCGTCTCGTTGAATTCGCCGCCAAATGTCAGTTCGGAAACTTCGATCGCTTGAGCGTCATTTACATTTAATTGCATGTCAGCTTCCCCTTAACCGCGAGCCTTGGCTGCTGGACGTACAACCAAGTTGCCGCCAGTAGCGCCAGGAACAGCGCCCTTGACCAACAACAGATTGCGTTCAGCGTCCACGCGCACTACTTCGAGGGACTGCACGGTCACGCGCTCAGCGCCCATATGACCGGACATTTTTTTGCCCTTGAATACACGACCAGGAGTCTGGCACTGGCCGATAGAGCCTGGAACGCGGTGGGACACGGAGTTACCGTGGGTATTATCTTGCCCGCGGAAGTTCCAACGCTTGATCGTACCCTGGAACCCTTTACCCTTGGACTGACCGGTTACATCAACCAGTTGACCAGCGGCGAAGATTTCAGCGTTGATCAGATCGCCGGCCTGGTACTCGCCTTCTTCAAGACGGAATTCCATTACGGTACGACCAGCGGCAACGTTCGCCTTAGCGAAGTGGCCAGCTTGAGCAGCTGTAACACGCGAAGCACGACGCTCGCCTACAGTGACTTGCACTGCACGATAGCCATCGGTCTCTTCAGTTTTGAACTGGGTGACGCGATTCGGTTCGATCTCAATGACCGTGACCGGAATGGAGACACCTTCTTCGGTGAAAATACGGGTCATACCGCATTTACGACCGACTACACCAATAGTCATGTTGTAAACCTCATGAGTGTACGGGGCTTTCACCCGCTATGGCCGCCCATTTCAGAGCGTTACACGACTAAGACCAAGTCTTAGCCGAGGCTGATCTGCACTTCCACACCGGCCGCAAGATCAAGCTTCATAAGAGCATCAACGGTTTTATCCGTTGGCTGGACGATGTCCAGAACGCGCTTATGAGTACGGATCTCGTACTGGTCACGCGCGTCTTTGTTGACGTGCGGGGAGACCAGAACGGTGAACCGCTCTTTACGGGTAGGCAGTGGAATTGGACCACGCACTTGAGCACCAGTACGTTTCGCGGTTTCCACGATTTCCTGGGTGGATTGGTCGATCAGGCGATGGTCAAAAGCCTTCAACCTGATACGGATTTGCTGATTTTGCATTGGATTTCAGACTCCGGCTGCTATTCCCACCGAGCGCAATACGCCCGTTAAAAGGAGGCGCAATTCTATAGACGCCCCAGATAGGTGTCAACCCAATAAAAAAGGCCCCCGCTAAGCGGGGGCCTTCTCAAAAAATCGAGCTATCTCAGAAGAGATAATTACTCGATGATTTTAGCTACAACGCCAGCACCAACGGTACGGCCGCCTTCACGGATAGCGAAACGCAGACCATCTTCCATCGCGATGGTTTTGATCAGGGTAACAGTCATCTGAATGTTATCGCCTGGCATTACCATTTCAACGCCTTCTGGCAATTCGCAGTTACCGGTCACGTCAGTAGTACGGAAGTAGAACTGTGGACGGTAGCCTTTGAAGAACGGAGTATGACGGCCGCCTTCTTCCTTGCTCAGAACGTAAACTTCTGCGGTGAACTTGGTGTGCGGCTTAACCGAACCCGGCTTAACCAGAACCTGGCCACGCTCAACGTCGTCACGCTTTGTGCCACGCAGCAGCACGCCGCAGTTCTCGCCAGCACGACCTTCGTCGAGCAGCTTGCGGAACATTTCAACACCGGTGCAGGTGGTGACGGTAGTGTCACGCAGACCAACGATTTCCAGTGGATCCTGAACGCGAACGATACCGCGCTCGATACGACCAGTCACAACAGTACCGCGACCAGAGATCGAGAATACGTCTTCGATTGGCATCAGGAACGGCTTGTCGGTCAGACGAACTGGTTCTGGGATGTAGCTGTCCAGAGTCTCAACCAGTTTACGAACGGCAGTGGTGCCCATTTCGTTGTCGTCTTTGCCTTCCAGAGCCATACGCGCCGAACCGATGATGATCGGAGTGTCGTCGCCTGGGAAGTCGTAAGTGCTCAGCAGATCGCGCACTTCCATCTCAACCAGTTCCAGCAGCTCAGCGTCGTCTACCAGGTCAGCCTTGTTCAGGAAAACCACGATGTACGGAACGCCTACCTGACGGGACAGCAGGATGTGCTCACGGGTTTGTGGCATCGGACCATCAGCGGCCGAGCAAACCAGGATAGCGCCGTCCATCTGGGCAGCACCGGTGATCATGTTCTTCACATAGTCAGCGTGACCTGGGCAGTCAACGTGAGCGTAGTGACGGATCTTCGAGTTGTACTCGACGTGTGCGGTGTTGATGGTGATACCACGAGCTTTTTCTTCTGGCGCGCTGTCGATTTTATCGAAATCAACGATGGCCGAACCGAATACTTCGGAGCAGACGCGAGTCAGAGCTGCAGTCAGCGTGGTTTTACCGTGGTCAACGTGACCGATGGTGCCAACGTTGACGTGCGGTAGGGAACGATCAAATTTTTCTTTAGCCACGACAATTAACTCCTTGCCTAAAGGGCTGAATCAGCCTTGTTTTTTGGTAACAGTTTCGACGATGTGCGACGGAGCTGTATTGTATTTTTTGAATTCCATAGAGTAGCTTGCGCGACCCTGGGACATGGAACGAACGTCGGTCGCATAACCGAACATCTCGCCCAGCGGAACTTCGGCGCGAATTACTTTACCGGAGACCGTGTCTTCCATACCCAAAATCATGCCGCGACGACGGTTAAGGTCGCCCATCACGTCACCCATATAGTCTTCAGGCGTAACAACCTCTACCGCCATGATCGGCTCAAGCAACTCACCACCGCCCTTCTGGGCCAGTTGCTTGGTCGCCATGGAAGCAGCCACCTTAAACGCCATCTCGTTGGAGTCGACGTCGTGGTAAGAACCATCAAACACGGTAGCCTTCAGGCCGATCAGCGGATAGCCGGCAACAACGCCGTTCTTCATCTGCTCTTCGATACCCTTCTGGATCGCCGGGATGTATTCCTTAGGAACCACACCACCCACGACTTCGTTCACGAATTGCAGACCTTCCTGACCTTCGTCAGCAGGAGCAAAACGAATCCAGCAATGACCGAACTGGCCACGACCGCCGGATTGACGAACGAATTTGCCTTCGATTTCACAGTTCTTCGTGATGCGCTCACGATAGGAAACCTGAGGCTTACCGATGTTGGCTTCGACGTTGAACTCACGGCGCATCCGGTCAACCAGGATGTCCAGGTGCAACTCGCCCATGCCGGAGATGATCGTTTGACCAGTCTCTTCATCGGTTTTGACGCGGAAAGATGGATCTTCCTGAGCAAGCTTGCCCAGAGCGATACCCATTTTTTCCTGGTCATCCTTGGTCTTAGGCTCTACAGCAACCGAAATAACCGGCTCCGGGAAGTCCATACGAACCAGGATGATTGGCTTGTCAGCGTTGCACAAAGTTTCACCAGTGGTGACGTCCTTCATGCCGATCAAGGCCGCGATGTCACCAGCGCGCACTTCCTTGATTTCTTCACGGGCGTTTGCGTGCATTTGCACCATACGACCCACGCGCTCTTTCTTGCCTTTAACCGAGTTGATCACGCCGTCGCCGGAGGCCAACACGCCCGAGTAAACTCGAACAAAGGTCAAGGTACCCACGAATGGGTCGGTAGCAATCTTGAACGCCAGAGCCGAGAACGGCTCGTTGTCGTCTGCATGACGCTCCAGCTCGATAGTCTCGTCATCCGGGTCAGTACCCTTGATGGCAGGAATTTCGGAAGGAGCAGGCAGGTAGTCGATAACGGCGTCGAGAACCAGGGGAACACCCTTGTTCTTGAAGGAAGAACCGCAAACAGCCAAAACGATCTCGCCAGCGATAGTACGCTGACGAAGAGCCGCCTTGATTTCCGCGTTGGTGAGTTCTTCACCTTCGAGGTACTTGTTCATCAGCTCTTCGCTGGCTTCTGCCGCAGCTTCAATCATGTTGCCGCGCCACTCGTTAGCCAACTCCTGCAGTTCAGCAGGGATAGGCTTACGAACTGGAACCATGCCTTTGTCAGAGTCATTCCAGTAAACAGCTTCCATAGCCATCAGATCGATCTGACCCTGGAAGTTGTCTTCGGAACCGATGGCCAACTGGATTGGCACCGGAGTGTGACCCAGACGCTGCTTGATCTGGCCGATCACGCGCAGGAAGTTCGCACCAGCACGGTCCATCTTGTTTACGTAAACAAGACGTGGAACGCCGTACTTGTTGGCTTGACGCCATACGGTTTCCGACTGAGGCTCAACACCCGAGGTGCCACAGAACACAACGACCGCGCCGTCGAGAACACGCAGGGAACGCTCAACTTCAATAGTGAAGTCAACGTGGCCCGGGGTGTCGATGACGTTGAAACGGTATTGGTCTTTGTGCTGCTTCTCGGAACCCTGCCAGAAGGCGGTAATAGCAGCAGAAGTAATGGTAATACCACGCTCCTGCTCCTGAACCATCCAGTCTGTGGTCGCGGCGCCGTCATGCACCTCGCCCATCTTGTGGCTTTTGCCAGTGTAAAAAAGGACGCGCTCGGTGGTGGTGGTTTTACCAGCATCCACGTGAGCAACGATACCAATGTTACGGTAGCGGTTAATCGGTGTAGTACGAGCCATAAAGCCCTCGCAAAATTAGTGACGCTAAAATTAGAAGCGGTAGTGCGAGAAAGCCTTGTTGGCTTCAGCCATACGGTGCACGTCTTCACGCTTCTTAACTGCAGCACCTTTACCTTCAGCGGCGTCCAACAGTTCGCCAGCCAAACGCAGAGCCATAGACTTCTCGCCGCGCTTGCGGGCGAAGTCTACCAACCAGCGCATTGCCAGAGCGTTACGACGGGACGGACGAACTTCGACCGGAACCTGGTAAGTAGCACCGCCTACACGGCGCGACTTTACTTCGACCAGCGGAGCGATGGCGTCGAGAGCTTTCTCGAAGATTTCCAGGGGATCGCTGTTCTTGCGTTCTTTAACTTTTTCCAGCGCGCCATAAACGATACGTTCGGCGACGGCTTTCTTGCCGCTTTCCATAACGTGGTTCATGAACTTGGCCAGGATCTGGCTGCCGTACTTCGGATCGTCAAGCACTTCGCGCTTGGCTGCTACGCGTCTTCTTGGCATGGATAAGCCCTCAAACGGTCTTCAGGTTCGCTCGGAATCGGTGCCCTTGCGGGACGCCTCCGACCTTACTCTTATCGACTCAGAAAAATAGAAAATCAGTTTTTACAAAAAGCCGCTACTACTTAGGCTTCTTGGTACCGTACTTCGAACGACCCTGGTTACGACCTTTAACGCCGGAAGTATCCAAAGAACCGCGTACGGTGTGGTAACGAACACCTGGCAAGTCTTTTACACGACCGCCGCGGATCAGTACCACGCTGTGCTCTTGCAGGTTGTGGCCTTCACCGCCGATGTACGAGGAAACCTCGAAACCGTTGGTCAGACGCACACGGCATACTTTACGCAGTGCCGAGTTAGGTTTTTTCGGCGTGGTGGTATACACACGAGTGCATACGCCACGACGTTGCGGGCAGTTCTGCAGCGCAGGCACGTCGGATTTCTCGACGATACGCTTACGCGGCTGACGTACCAGCTGGTTGATAGTTGCCATCTACTAGCTCCACTGTTGTCTTGCGACGCTATTGTCTTGCAAGAAAAGCAAAATGGCAGGAACGAATTCCCGCCAAATTTAGGGGTACAAGAGTCTAAAGAGGATCTTGCCCCCAGTCAAGGCAAGGCCCCGACCTCCCCACCCATCCAACCTCGACAAATTGTCTCGATTCGATGAACGGAGCAGCCAGGGCCTTACGCTCATTTATCGCAGAACTCAGTTACCGCTAGAGTTCAGCGCTTCGGTCAGTGCAGCTTCCACTTCACTGGCGCTTACGCGCAACGGTTTGTCAGCATCACGGCGACGCTTGCGCTCGCTGTGATAAGCCAGACCGGTACCAGCCGGGATCAGACGACCCACGACCACGTTTTCTTTCAGGCCGCGCAGGTAATCGCGCTTGCCGGTTACCGCCGCTTCGGTCAGTACGCGAGTGGTTTCCTGGAAGGAAGCCGCCGAGATGAACGATTCGGTGGACAACGACGCCTTGGTGATACCCAACAGCACGCGAGTGAACTTGGAAACGAATTTCTCGTCGCCAGCCAGACGCTCGTTCTCTACCAGAACGTGAGTCAATTCCATCTGGTCGCCCTTGATGAAACTGGAATCGCCGGATTCAGCGATTTCAACTTTACGCAGCATCTGACGCAGGATGGTCTCGATGTGCTTGTCGTTGATCTTCACGCCTTGCAGACGGTAAACGTCCTGGATCTCGTTCACGATGTACTTGGCCAGCGCACTCACACCCAGCAGACGCAGGATATCGTGCGGATCGCTCGGACCGTCGGAGATAACTTCGCCGCGGTTTACCTGTTCGCCTTCGAACACGTTCAGGTGACGCCACTTCGGAATCAGCTCTTCGTACGGATCGCTACCGTCGTTCGGGGTAATGACCAGACGGCGCTTGCCTTTGGTCTCTTTACCGAACGCGATGGTGCCGCTGACTTCAGCCAGAATCGAGGCTTCTTTCGGACGACGGGCTTCGAACAAGTCGGCAACACGCGGCAAACCACCGGTGATGTCACGGGTCTTCGAAGTCTCTTGCGGAATACGAGCGATAACATCACCGATCGCGATTTTCGCACCGTCCGCTACACCGACCAGGGCGTTAGCAGGCAGGAAGTACTGAGCAATTACGTCAGTGCCCGGCAGCAAGAGATCCTTGCCGTTGTCATCAACCATCTTCACAGCAGGACGGATATCTTTACCGGCAGCTGGACGGTCTTTGGCGTCGAGTACTTCAATGTTGGTCATACCGGTCAATTCGTCAGTCTGACGCTTGATCGTGATGCCTTCTTCCATGCCCACGTAGGTCACGGTACCTTTCATTTCGGTAACGATTGGGTGAGTGTGCGGATCCCACTTGGCCACGATTGCGCCAGCGTCGACCTTGTCACCCTCTTTAACCGAAATCACAGCACCGTACGGCAGCTTGTAACGCTCGCGCTCACGACCGAAGTCATCAGCGATCGCCAGCTCACCGGAACGGGACACAGCAACCAGGCAACCATCCACTCGCTCAACGTGCTTCAGGTTATGCAGACGGACGGTACCGCCATTCTTCACCTGAACGCTATCAGCTGCGGAGGTCCGGCTTGCCGCACCACCGATGTGGAACGTACGCATGGTCAGCTGGGTACCCGGCTCACCGATGGACTGGGCAGCGATAACGCCGACCGCTTCACCGATGTTCACCTGGTGACCACGAGCCAGGTCACGGCCGTAGCACTTGGCGCAAATGCCGTAGCGGGTTTCGCAGCTGATCGGCGAACGCACGATCACTTCGTCGATGCTGTTCAGCTCGATGAACTCGACCCACTTCTCGTCTACCAGCGTGCCGGCAGGAACGATGATTTCTTCGGTACCTGGCTTGAACACGTCGCGGGCAATAACACGACCCAATACTCGCTCACCCAACGGCTCAACAACGTCACCGCCTTCAATGTGCGGAGTCATTACCAAGCCATGCTCGGTGCCGCAATCGATCTCGGTTACTACCAGATCCTGCGCCACGTCTACCAGACGACGAGTCAAGTAACCGGAGTTCGCAGTTTTCAACGCGGTATCCGCCAAACCTTTACGAGCACCGTGAGTGGAGATGAAGTACTGAAGTACGCTCAAACCTTCACGGAAGTTCGCAGTAATCGGCGTTTCGATGATGGAACCGTCCGGCTTGGCCATCAGGCCACGCATACCGGCGAGCTGACGGATCTGCGCAGCAGAACCCCGTGCGCCCGAGTCGGCCATCATGTACATCGAGTTGAAAGATTCCTGGTCGACTTCAACGCCATGACGGTCGATGACTTTCTCTTTCGAGAGGTTGGCCATCATCGCCTTGGAAACTTCGTCGTTCGCCTTGGACCAAAGGTCGATCACTTTGTTGTACTTCTCGCCCTGGGTTACCAGGCCGGAGGCGTACTGACTTTCGATCTCTTTCACTTCGTCGGTAGCAGCACCGATGATGCGGGCTTTTTCATCAGGGATAACGAAGTCGTTAACGCCGATGGAAACGCCGGAGATGGTCGAATAAGCAAAACCGGTGTACATCAACTGGTCAGCGAAGATCACGGTCTCTTTCAAACCAACCACGCGGTAGCATTGGTTGATCAGCTTGGAGATCGCCTTTTTCTTCATCGGCTGGTTGACGACATCGTAGGACAGGCCAGGTGGAACAACCTGGAACAACAACGCACGACCGACGGTGGTGTCGACGATACGGGTGTTCTTGACGCTGCCACCATCACGATCGTTGACGGTTTCGTTGATCCGCACTTTGACTTTGGCGTGCAGTGCGGCTTCGCCAGCACGGAACACCCGGTCAACTTCTTGCAGATCCGCGAACACACGACCTTCGCCCTTGGCGTTGATCGCTTCACGAGTCATGTAGTACAGACCCAATACAACGTCCTGCGACGGAACGATGATTGGCTCACCGTTGGCTGGCGACAGAATGTTGTTGGTCGACATCATCAACGCACGCGCTTCCAACTGGGCTTCCAGTGTCAGCGGTACGTGCACGGCCATTTGGTCGCCGTCGAAGTCGGCGTTGTACGCAGCACAGACCAGAGGGTGCAGCTGGATAGCCTTACCTTCGATCAGTACCGGTTCAAACGCCTGGATACCCAGACGGTGAAGGGTCGGTGCACGGTTGAGGAGAACCGGGTGTTCACGGATCACTTCAGCGAGAACGTCCCAAACCTCTGGCAGCTCGCGCTCAACCATCTTCTTGGCTGCTTTGATGGTGGTCGCGAGACCACGCATTTCCAGCTTGCCGAAAATGAACGGTTTGAACAGCTCGAGAGCCATTTTCTTCGGCAGACCGCACTGGTGCAAACGCAGGGTCGGACCTACGGTAATTACCGAACGACCGGAGTAGTCAACACGCTTACCGAGCAAGTTCTGACGGAAACGACCTTGCTTACCCTTGATCATGTCAGCCAGGGATTTCAGAGGACGCTTGTTGGAACCGGTGATAGCGCGACCACGACGACCGTTGTCGAGCAGTGCGTCGACGGCTTCCTGCAACATACGCTTTTCGTTGCGCACGATGATGTCCGGAGCGGACAGATCAAGCAGGCGCTTCAAGCGGTTGTTACGGTTGATCACTCGACGATACAGATCGTTGAGGTCGGACGTTGCGAAGCGACCGCCATCCAGCGGAACCAGTGGACGCAGATCTGGCGGCAGAACCGGCAGAACGGTCAGCACCATCCATTCTGGAAGGTTGCCGGAACCCTGGAAGGCTTCCATCAACTTCAGACGCTTGGACAGCTTCTTGATTTTGGTTTCGGAGTTGGTTTGCGGAATTTCTTCACGCAGGCGGCCAATCTCGTGTTCCAGGTCGATAGCGTGCAGCAGTTCGCGGACAGCTTCGGCACCCATGCGGGCATCGAAATCGTCACCGAACTCTTCCAGCGCTTCGAAGTACTGCTCATCGTTGAGCAGCTGACCTTTTTCAAGGGTGGTCATGCCTGGGTCGATAACGACATAGCTCTCGAAGTAGAGAACGCGTTCGATATCACGCAGGGTCATGTCCATCAGCAAGCCGATACGCGACGGCAGCGATTTCAGGAACCAGATGTGGGCAACTGGCGAGGCCAGTTCGATGTGCGCCATGCGCTCACGACGAACTTTAGCCAGCGCGACTTCAACACCGCACTTCTCGCAGATCACACCACGGTGCTTCAAGCGCTTGTACTTACCGCACAGGCACTCGTAATCCTTTACCGGGCCAAAGATCTTGGCGCAGAACAGGCCGTCACGTTCAGGTTTGAACGTACGGTAGTTGATGGTTTCCGGCTTTTTAACTTCACCGAACGACCACGAACGGATCATCTCAGGCGATGCCAATCCAATACGGATAGCGTCGAACTCTTCGACTTGACCCTGGTTTTTCAGCAAATTCAGTAGGTCTTTCAAGGCCTTTCCTCCTGACGGAGCAGAGAGCGGGCAATCCTGCCCCGCTCTCGATTCGCGTCACGTGTTATTCGGTTTCCAGATCGATATCGATGCCGAGGGAACGAATTTCCTTGATCAACACGTTGAAAGACTCGGGCATGCCCGGCTCCATACGGTGATCACCATCCACGATGTTTTTGTACATCTTGGTACGGCCGTTCACATCGTCCGACTTCACTGTGAGCATTTCTTGCAGAGTGTAAGCGGCACCGTAAGCTTCCAGTGCCCAGACCTCCATCTCCCCGAAACGCTGACCACCGAACTGCGCCTTACCACCCAGCGGCTGCTGGGTAACCAGGCTGTACGAACCGGTAGAACGAGCGTGCATCTTGTCGTCTACCAAGTGGTTCAGCTTCAGCATGTACATGTAGCCAACAGTCACCGGGCGCTCGAACTTGTTGCCGGTACGGCCGTCAGTCAGCTGCATCTGGCCGCTTTCTGGCAGGTCTGCCAGTTTCAGCATGGCCTTGATTTCGCTTTCTTTGGCGCCGTCGAACACTGGAGTGGCCATTGGAACACCGCCACGCAGGTTCTTCGCCAGATCCAGGATTTCCTGGTCGGAGAAGCTATCCAGATCTTCGTTACGACCGCCGATCTGGTTGTAGATCTCGTCCAGGAAGGTCCGAAGCTCAGCCACTTTGCGCTGCTCTTCGATCATCCGGTTGATCTTCTCGCCCAGACCTTTGGCCGCGAGACCGAGGTGGGTTTCAAGGATCTGACCAACGTTCATACGCGAAGGTACGCCCAACGGGTTGAGGACAACATCGACCGGGGTGCCATTGGCATCGTGCGGCATGTCTTCAACCGGCATGATCACGGAGACCACACCTTTGTTACCGTGACGACCGGCCATCTTGTCGCCCGGCTGGATGCGGCGACGGATTGCCAGGTAAACCTTGACGATTTTCAGCACGCCTGGAGCCAGGTCATCGCCCTGCTGCAGTTTGCGCTTCTTGTCTTCGAACTTGTCGTCCAGCAGACGGCGGCGATCAACGATGTAGGCCTGAGCCTTCTCGAGCTGCTCGTTCAGAGCATCTTCAGCCATGCGCAGTTTGAACCACTGACCATGCTCAAGACCGTCGAGAACTTCGTCGGTGATGTCCTGACCTTTCTTCAGACCGGCGCCGCCTTCGGCTTTGTGGCCGACCAGAGCGGAACGCAGACGTTCGAAAGTTGCGCCTTCAACGATACGGAACTCTTCGTTCAGATCCTTGCGGATCTCGTCGAGTTGAGTCTTCTCGATCGACAGTGCACGAGCATCACGCTCAACGCCGTCACGGGTGAAGACCTGTACGTCGATGACGGTACCCTTGGTGCCGGTCGGCACGCGCAGGGAGGTGTCTTTAACGTCGCTGGCTTTTTCACCGAAGATGGCACGCAACAGCTTCTCTTCCGGAGTCAGTTGGGTCTCGCCTTTCGGAGTGACCTTACCGACCAGAATGTCGCCTGCGCCAACTTCAGCACCTACGTAAACGATACCGGCTTCGTCCAGTTTGTTCAGTGCAGCTTCACCCACGTTCGGGATGTCTGCAGTGATTTCCTCCGGCCCAAGCTTGGTGTCACGTGCCACACAGGTCAGTTCCTGAATGTGGATCGTGGTGAAGCGATCTTCCTGAACCACACGCTCGGACAGGCAGATGGAGTCTTCGAAGTTGAAGCCGTTCCATGCCATGAACGCGATGCGCATGTTCTGACCCAGAGCCAGTTCACCCATGTCGGTGGACGGACCGTCAGCCATGATGTCGCTGCGCTGAACCCGATCACCTTTACGCACCAGCGGACGCTGGTTGATGCAGGTATTCTGGTTCGAGCGGGTGTACTTGGTCAGGTTGTAGATGTCGACACCAGCTTCGCCGGTTTCAACTTCGTCATCAGCAACACGAACCACGATACGGCTGGCGTCGACGGAATCGATAACACCGCCACGACGAGCCACGACGCAAACGCCGGAGTCACGAGCTACGTTACGCTCCATGCCGGTACCGACCAGCGGCTTGTCAGCGCGCAGGGTTGGTACAGCTTGACGCTGCATGTTCGAACCCATCAACGCACGGTTGGCGTCGTCGTGCTCGAGGAACGGGATCAGCGACGCAGCAACCGAAACTACCTGCTTCGGCGATACGTCCATCAAGGTGACGTCTTCCGGCGCCTTGACGGTGAACTCGTTCAAGTGACGAACAGCTACCAGCTCGTCGATCAGGACTTTCTTGTCGTTCATCGTGGCCGAAGCCTGAGCGATCACGTGATCTGCTTCTTCGATGGCGGACAGGAACACGATCTCGTCGGTGACCAGAGCGTCTTTCACCACACGGTACGGGCTCTCAAGGAAGCCGTACTGGTTGGTACGCGCATAAGCGGCCAGGGAGTTGATCAGACCGATGTTCGGACCTTCCGGCGTTTCAATCGGGCATACACGACCGTAGTGAGTCGGGTGTACGTCACGCACTTCAAAGCCAGCACGCTCACGAGTCAAACCGCCAGGGCCGAGTGCAGAAACACGACGCTTGTGGGTGATCTCGGACAGCGGGTTGTTCTGGTCCATGAACTGGGACAGCTGGCTTGAACCGAAGAACTCTTTCACCGCCGCAGCCACTGGCTTGGCGTTGATCAGGTCTTGCGGCATCAGGCCTTCGCTTTCAGCCATCGACAGACGCTCTTTGACCGCACGCTCAACACGTACCAGGCCAACGCGGAACTGGTTCTCAGCCATTTCGCCAACGCAGCGAACACGGCGGTTACCCAGGTGGTCGATGTCATCGACGATGCCTTTGCCGTTACGGATGTCGACCAGAGTCTTCAGTACCGCGACGATGTCTTCTTTGCACAACACACCCGAACCTTCGATCTCGGTACGACCGATACGACGGTTGAACTTCATCCGACCGACCGCGGACAGATCATAGCGCTCAGGGCTGAAGAACAGGTTGTTGAACAGGGTCTCGGCAGCGTCTTTGGTTGGCGGCTCGCCTGGACGCATCATGCGATAGATCTCGACCAGCGCTTCCAATTGGTTGCTGGTGGAGTCGATCTTCAGTGTGTCAGAGACGAACGGACCGCAGTCGATATCGTTGGTGTACAGAGTTTCAATGCGAACAACCTGAGCCTTGGCGATTTTGGCCAGGATCTCGGTGTTCAGCTCGGTGTTGCACTCTGCCAGGATTTCGCCGGTTGCCGGATGCACGATGGCCTTGGCGGTAGTGCGACCCAGAACGTAGTCCAGAGGCACTTCCAGGGTCTTGAGACCGGCTTTTTCGATCTGGTTGATGTGGCGCGCAGTAATACGGCGACCAGCCTCAACGATGACCTTGCCCTTCTCGTCCTGAATATCAAGTACAGCGATTTCACCACGCAGACGCGAAGCAATCAGTTCCAGACTGAGGGTTTCGCCGCTCAGGTGGAAAACGTTGGTGGTGTAGAACGCGTCGAGCACTTCTTCAGTGGTATAGCCGAGCGCGCGCAGCAGTACCGATGCAGGCAGCTTGCGACGACGGTCGATACGCACGAATACGCAGTCTTTCGGGTCGAACTCGAAGTCCAGCCACGAACCGCGGTAAGGAATGATGCGCGCGGAGTACAGCAGTTTGCCGGAGCTGTGCGTCTTGCCACGGTCGTGGTCGAAGAACACGCCCGGAGAACGGTGCAGCTGGGAAACGATTACACGCTCGGTACCGTTGATTACGAAGGTACCGTTCTCAGTCATCAGGGGGATTTCACCCATGTAGACTTCTTGCTCTTTAATGTCCTTGATCGCTTTGTTCGACGATTCTTTGTCGAAAATGATCAGGCGCACTTTCACCCGCAAAGGTACGGCGTAAGTTACACCGCGCAATACGCATTCTTTGACATCAAATGCCGGTTCGCCCAGGCGATAACCGACGTACTCCAGCGCAGCATTGCCGGAGTAGCTGATGATCGGGAAAACGGATTTGAAGGCCGCATGCAGGCCCACGTCGCGGAACTGATCTTTAGTCGCTCCCGCTTGCAAGAATTCACGATACGAATCCAGCTGGATGGCCAGGAGGTACGGCACATCCATGACGTCCGGCAACTTGCTAAAGTCCTTGCGGATACGTTTTTTCTCAGTATATGAGTAAGCCATCAGCGTTCCCCAGCTTGGTCACCTGCTTGTTTGGCCCCTCCCGACGGGAGCAGCCAGAAAATCGTGCAAACCCCATGGTTTGCGCCACCACATCGGGTGGTTACAGCTCGTTATCAGCACCGACCCAGTCGGCTGCCAATAACGGAAAAAGGCCGGTGGCAAGAGCCACCAGCCATCAGCCTTTCGCTTTACGCTTGGGCTGGAGGAGCAAAGTCGATGCTTATTTCAGCTCGACTTTAGCGCCTGCTTCTTCCAGAGTAGCTTTGGCTTTGTCACCGGCATCTTTCGAAACGGCTTCCAGAACCATGGCAGGAGCGCCGTCAACTACAGCCTTGGCTTCTTTCAGGCCCAGACCGGTCAGTTCACGTACTGCCTTGATCACGTTTACTTTCTTCTCGCCAGCTTCCAGCAGCATGACGTTGAATTCGGTTTGCTCTTCAACAACAGCGGCAGCAGCAGCTGGACCAGCCGATGCAGCAGCAGCGGAAACGCCGAATTTTTCTTCGAAAGCTTTGATCAGCTCAACAACCTGCAGAACCGACATTTCAGCTACGGCGTTGAGGATATCTTCTTGGGAGATAGACATTACTGTATTTCCTGAATTGGGGGACGGCCTACGCGGCCATCGAAATAAACAAAAATACGCGAGAGGAGATGCTCAGCCTTAGGCTGCAGCAGCTTCTTTTTGCTCGCGAACTGCAGCCAGAATACGAGCCAACTTGCTGGTAGCGCCTTGAATCACGCTCATCAGCTGAGAAATTGCTTCGTCACGGGTCGGCAGTGTTGCCAGTACGTCGATTTGGTTAGCTGCGAGGAACTTGCCCTCGAACGCAGCTGCCTTGATCTCGAACTTATCCTGACTCTTGGCGAATTCCTTGAACAAACGGGCAGCAGCGCCTGGATGATCCTTGGAGAACGCGATCAGAGTCGGGCCGGTGAACACGTCGTTGAGGACACTGTATTCAGTGTCAGCAACAGCGCGCTTGAGCAGGGTGTTACGTACAACACGTACGTAAACGCCAGCTTCACGAGCCTCTTTACGGAGTCCGGTCATCGCGCCTACTGTTACGCCACGGGCATCAGCCACGACAGCGGACAGAGCGACTTTGGCAGCCTCGTTGACTTCAGCGACGATGGCCTTCTTGTCTTCGAGATTAATTGCCACGGGTTTAACTCCTGCTTGTTACCGTTTCATCTGGCCGGAGCCGGATGTCGTTTTGGTGTCTGATTCGGTAAGGAACCGGGAGCACCATCTGCGTAGGCTTGAGGTTTAAGACTTGCGTCGCCTACGGTCTTGGATAGCCCCCGCCAGGCAGGGACCCCAATCTTTCAATTGGCGCGATCGCTCGCGCCAACCTGTGTCTTACGCGTCGAGCGAGCTTTGGTCGATGACCAGACCCGGGCCCATAGTGGTGCTCAGGGTAACGCGCTTGACGTAAATGCCTTTCGAGGAAGCTGGCTTGATGCGCTTCAAATCAGCGATCAGGGCTTCAACGTTTTCCTTCAACTTGACGGCGTCGAAGCCGATCTTGCCAACGGAAGTGTGGATGATGCCGTTTTTGTCGGTACGATAACGAACCTGACCAGCCTTGGCGTTTTTAACCGCGGTAGCTACGTCTGGCGTTACGGTGCCGACTTTAGGGTTAGGCATCAGGCCGCGTGGACCGAGGATTTGACCCAACTGACCCACAACGCGCATTGCATCCGGGGATGCGATAACTACGTCATAGTTCAGATCGCCGCCTTTCATTTCGGCAGCCAGGTCGTCCATACCTACACGGTCAGCGCCGGCAGCCAGAGCGGCCTCAGCAGCTGGACCCTGGGTGAACACAGCAACGCGAACGGTCTTGCCAGTGCCGTGTGGCAGCACAGTAGCGCTACGAACAACCTGGTCAGATTTACGCGGGTCAACACCCAGGTTAACAGCAACGTCGAACGACTCGCTGAACTTGACAGTCGACAGCTCAGCCAGCAAAGCAGCAGCGTCTACAAAATTGTAGGACTTGCCTGCTTCGATTTTGCCGGCGATAGCTTTTTGACGCTTGGTCAACTTAGCCATTACACACCCTCCACGTTAAGGCCCATGCTACGAGCAGAACCGGCGATAGTACGCACGGCTGCGTCCATATCAGCTGCAGTCAGATCCGCGTTTTTGGTTTTCGCGATTTCTTCCAGCTGAGCACGGGTCACGGTGCCAACCTTAACGGTGTTCGGACGAGCGGAACCGCTAGTCAGACCAGCAGCCTTCTTCAGCAGAACCGAAGCAGGGGTGGACTTGGTTTCAAAAGTGAAGCTACGGTCGCTGTAGACAGTGATGATCACAGGAGTCGGCAGACCTGGCTCAAGACCCTGAGTACGGGCGTTGAAGGCCTTGCAGAATTCCATGATGTTCACGCCGTGCTGACCCAGAGCAGGACCAACAGGTGGGCTTGGGTTAGCCTGAGCGGCCTTCACTTGCAGCTTGATGTAAGCGGTAATTTTCTTGGCCATGAGGCACTCCAATTACGGGTTCAAACGCCTCGAAAGGCTCCCCGGTTACTTGCGCGTTTATCCCAGTGACGACAAAACCCCACAGCCTAGGGCTGTGGGGTTGGGATGCTTGCTCAGCTAGACTTTTTCGACCTGGCTGAACTCTAGCTCTACCGGGGTAGAGCGTCCGAAAATGAGCACTGCCACTTGGATCCGGCTCTTCTCGTAGTTAACCTCTTCAACCGTGCCAGTAAAATCAGCAAACGGCCCGTCATTGACGCGCACCGACTCACCCGGCTCGAACAGCGTCTTCGGCTTCGGCTTGTCGCTACCATCAGCAACGCGACGCAGAATCGCTTCTGCCTCTTTATCTGTAATCGGCGCAGGCTTGTCGGCAGTACCGCCAATGAAGCCCATCACCCGAGGTGTATCCTTGACCAAGTGCCAAGTACCCTCGTTCATATCCATCTGTACCAGCACGTAACCCGGGAAGAACTTACGCTCGCTTTTGCGCTTCTGGCCATTACGCATTTCAACCACTTCTTCAGTGGGAACCAGAATTTCGCCGAAGCCATCTTCCATGCCAGCCAGCTTTACGCGCTCTACCAACGAGCGCATGACATGCTTCTCGTAACCGGAGTAAGCATGCACAACGTACCAACGCTTAGCCACGGGACACCCTTAGCCGACAATCAAGGAAACAAGCCAGCCGAGGAGGGAATCAAGCCCCCACAACAGCAACGCCATAACCAGAACAACAGCCACAACAATCAACGTGGTCTGCGTGGTCTCTTGGCGAGTTGGCCATACGACTTTACGAATCTCGGTGCGAGCTTCCTTAACCAGTACAAAGAAAGACTTGCCCTTGACTGTCTGCAGGCCTACAAAGGCAGCTACAGCAGCAATGACGAGCAGTGCAAGTACACGGTACAGGATCGGCGAAGCAGAGTAATACTGATTGCCAACAACGCCAACAACCACCAAAGCGACTACTACTAGCCACTTGAGTAGATCGAAGCGAGAGCCTTGAGCTTCAGCTTTAGGAGTCATCTATGAAGATCCTGTGAAAAGAAAGCCAGACACACCAAGTGAATCTGGCAGGTCAGGAGGGAATCGAACCCCCAACCTACGGTTTTGGAGACCGTCGCTCTGCCAATTGAGCTACTGACCTAAAACAAAATCAGGCCGACCATTATGCCGGCCCGAAAAAGACATTACAACAATTTACTCGATGATTTTGGCCACGACACCAGCGCCGACGGTACGACCGCCTTCACGGATAGCGAAACGCAGACCATCTTCCATCGCGATGGTTTTGATCAGGGTAACAGTCATCTGAATGTTATCGCCTGGCATTACCATTTCAACGCCTTCTGGCAATTCGCAGTTACCGGTCACGTCAGTAGTACGGAAGTAGAACTGTGGACGGTAGCCTTTGAAGAACGGAGTATGACGGCCGCCTTCTTCCTTGCTCAGAACGTAAACTTCTGCGGTGAACTTGGTGTGCGGCTTAACCGAACCCGGCTTAACCAGAACCTGGCCACGCTCAACGTCGTCACGCTTTGTGCCACGCAGCAGCACGCCGCAGTTCTCGCCAGCACGACCTTCGTCGAGCAGCTTGCGGAACATTTCAACACCGGTGCAGGTGGTGACGGTAGTGTCACGCAGACCAACGATTTCCAGTGGATCCTGAACACGAACGATACCGCGCTCGATACGACCAGTCACAACAGTACCGCGACCAGAAATCGAGAATACGTCTTCGATTGGCATCAGGAACGGCTTGTCGGTCAGACGAACTGGTTCTGGGATGTAGCTGTCCAGAGTCTCAACCAGTTTACGAACGGCAGTGGTGCCCATTTCGTTGTCGTCTTTGCCTTCCAGAGCCATACGCGCCGAACCGATGATGATCGGAGTGTCGTCGCCTGGGAAGTCGTAAGTGCTCAGCAGATCGCGCACTTCCATCTCAACCAGTTCCAGCAGCTCAGCGTCGTCTACCAGGTCAGCCTTGTTCAGGAAAACCACGATGTACGGAACGCCTACCTGACGGGACAGCAGGATGTGCTCACGGGTTTGTGGCATCGGACCATCAGCGGCCGAGCAAACCAGGATAGCGCCGTCCATCTGCGCAGCACCGGTGATCATGTTCTTCA
The DNA here is from genome assembly GCF_059133255.1 of Pseudomonas sp. FBCC-B1667. Taxonomy (NCBI): domain Bacteria; kingdom Pseudomonadati; phylum Pseudomonadota; class Gammaproteobacteria; order Pseudomonadales; family Pseudomonadaceae; genus Pseudomonas; species Pseudomonas sp. FBCC-B1667. The sequence continues at coordinate 6,148,721 of NZ_CP101437.1, forward strand.
CATAGTCAGCGTGACCTGGGCAGTCAACGTGAGCGTAGTGACGGATCTTCGAGTTGTACTCGACGTGTGCGGTATTGATGGTGATACCACGAGCTTTTTCTTCTGGCGCGCTGTCGATTTTATCGAAATCAACGATGGCCGAACCGAAAACCTCGGAGCAAACACGAGTCAGAGCAGCAGTCAGCGTAGTCTTACCATGGTCAACATGACCGATAGTACCAACGTTAACGTGCGGCAGCGAACGATCGAACTTTTCCTTAGCCATCGAAACAACCCCCAACAAAAAAATTGAGCAAGCAATACCAACCATTAAAACAAAGGCAGATATTTTCATATCTGCCTTGTTATATGGAGCTCTTGAGCGGATTTGAACCGCTGACCTCACCCTTACCAAGGGTGTGCTCTACCAACTGAGCTACAAGAGCGTAACACTTTGCAGGATCTGCAAACTTGGAGCGGGTAGCGGGAATCGAACCCGCATCATCAGCTTGGAAGGCTGAGGTTCTACCACTAAACTATACCCGCGGAGCTTGCAGCTCTCGCTAAAATTGGTGGAGGGGGAAGGATTCGAACCTTCGAAGTCGTAGACGTCAGATTTACAGTCTGATCCCTTTGGCCGCTCGGGAACCCCTCCTAAGCGAGCCGGCATTCTATATCATGCCAGCCTTCTGTCAAGCATTTTTCTCATTAAAAACCTGAGGTTAGCTGCATTGACACCACTTCCGCATTGCTGACCGCTAAAGGTCTTCACTGCGAAGCGGGCGCCATTCTATGCAAACTATTCAGCCGGTGCAACCCCTTCACACGGCATTATTTTATGTTTTAACTCATTGAATTCTTTAGAAAGGTTTAACAGCTGCAAATCATCAAGCAAACGCTGGCTTTCTGGAGCTACGCGCACCCAAAAACCGGATGATTCAATCGTGTCTTTTGACAAAGACTGATACCTGACGCCTAGCTCACCAAGTCGACGCCCAACCGCCAATGCTGTCTCCTGGCGAACAACCCCGCCCAGATACAGGCAGTTATTGCCTGCCACTGTGGATTTTCCTTTGTCACGAGCAAGGTCCGCCGCCTCGCTTATCAAGCGGATGTCCTGTTGCGATCCCTGATACAAACTCAAAGGCGTTACATCTTTCGCCCGCAGCGGAGCCTCTTGCTGATGCCAAATGTAGTAGAAGACGTTGAGAACCAGCAGCAACAGAAACAACCAACGCATAAAAACCTCAGGACAATGGGCATGCCATCGCTAAACCTACAAAAATCAGGTCGGGAACCAGCCTGGCCTCGGGCACAACTTCGCAGACCAATGTTGCATCCCCCCCAGTGAGAAACACAGTGAAGCTCTCCCCCCAATAACTACGCGCCAACTCAAGCTGAGTCAGGACAAACCCCCTCAGCATGAGAGAGCACCCTCGCTCCACCGCTTCGACGGTTGTACGGCCAGGCACAAGACTTTCAAGCGCTCGCTCGGCATCCAGGTCGCCGTATCGGATTCTGCGGGTATGGGTTCGCAACTGGTTGCGCATCAGGGGCATCCCTGGGCAAATAAAGCCACCAAGATGCTCTCCGTCCGGAGCAATGAAGTCGGCCGTCACCGCGGTACCGAAATCAAGCACCAGGCACGCACCGGAGGCCAAATGAAACCCTCCGAGCATCGCGAGCCAGCGATCGAGACCCAGCCGCTCAAACTCGTCATATCCATTGCGCACCCCGGCCATTTCGCGGGCTGGTGCCGCACATACGACGGACACCGCGAAAGCTTGCGTCAATATAGAAGCTAAAGCGGCGGTTTCTTCGGCCGTTCTAACACTGACCAACCGACAATGCTCAAGTGCGAGCCCTTCCAGCATACCCAAGCTCTCCAGCAAAGCATCATCCGAATCAACCACGCCCTCACTGAATACCTGCCTGACATCTGCACAGAGCACACGCCATTTTATAAAACTGTTTCCACAGTCAAGCTCAAGAATCATCGCGCAACCTCAAGCTGAGCTCACCGCCACTAAAGACTTTTTCAACGCCATCTACTTTCAAGCGCAAAGCCCCCTGACTGTCGATTCCCAATACCTCACCATCTATTCGAGTTACGCCGGCGATCAAAGACACAGCCCGCCCCTGCCACAGATGGTTTTGCTCCCACTCCGACTGGATAGAGGAAAATCCGTCATGCTGGTGGCGAGCCAGATATTCCTGGAGCATCGAGCCCAACTCCGAAACCAGGTGATTGCGATCAAACGCCCTGCCCGACTCCAGACGCATTGACGTCCATAATTGATCAACCTCTTCAGTGATCTGCATATTGACGTTAATTCCAACACCCAACACCACGTGACATACATCCGCCGGATCACCCACCAATTCAAGCAGTATCCCGGCGATTTTTTTTTGCCCCACCAAAACATCATTGGGCCATTTTAACCCCACCCCTGGAATACCGAGCGCTCGCAACGCTTGCATGACCGCAAGACCAACAACAAGGCTCAACCCTTCCAGCTGCCGCATTCCGCCTTCAATGCGCAATACCAGGCTGTAATAGACATTTTCTGCGAAAGGACTGATCCACCTGCGCCCCCGCCGCCCACGACCTGCGGTCTGGCGCTCGGCAAGAACCAAAAATGGCGCAGCCTGACCACGCTCGATAGCGCGCAAAGCCTCAGCGTTGGTGGAGTCTATTGAATCGAAGAGCAGAATTGGCCAGCCACAAGCAGACGCGTCGCGCGTTATGGCCACAGGATCAAGTAGCGTCAACGGTGCAGCCAGCTGATATCCGCGGCCGCGCACCTTATGAATTGACAAGCCAAGCTCAGCTTCTAGATGCTGCAGCTGCTTCCACACCGCACTACGACTGACTCCCAGGGCAACGCCCAGGGCTTGGCCCGAATGGAACCGACCATCTTTAAGTAGCTTTAACAACGTCAGCATGCAAGTTTCGCCTCACAATGAGGCCCGCATGATAGCCATGCCCCGAGCCGTTGCATAGAAAACCGACAAGACGGATTTCCTGCAGGCAAAACAAAACCCCTACCTGCATACGCAGATAGGGGTTTCGGAATTTAATCTTGACGATGACCTACTCTCACATGGGGAAACCCCACACTACCATCGGCGATGCATCGTTTCACTGCTGAGTTCGGGATGGGATCAGGTGGTTCCAATGCTCTATGGTCGTCAAGAAATTCGGGTACTGAGTCGTGGCCAGTTGGCCGCGCTTCAGCAAATTGGGTATGTGACAGCTTTCGGTGTTTTGTGAGCGTCGAACTTTCGGTTCATTTCGTCTTCACACACCGCAATCTGATGCTCTTTCGAGTAGTCAAATTGCTTGGGTGTTATATGGTCAAGCCTCACGGGCAATTAGTATTGGTTAGCTCAACGCCTCACAGCGCTTACACACCCAACCTATCAACGTCGTAGTCTTCGACGGCCCTTCAGGGGACTCAAGGTCCCAGTGAGATCTCATCTTGAGGCTAGTTTCCCGCTTAGATGCTTTCAGCGGTTATCTATTCCGAACATAGCTACCCGGCAATGCCACTGGCGTGACAACCGGAACACCAGAGGTTCGTCCACTCCGGTCCTCTCGTACTAGGAGCAGCCCCTCTCAAATCTCAAACGTCCACGGCAGATAGGGACCGAACTGTCTCACGACGTTCTAAACCCAGCTCGCGTACCACTTTAAATGGCGAACAGCCATACCCTTGGGACCGGCTTCAGCCCCAGGATGTGATGAGCCGACATCGAGGTGCCAAACACCGCCGTCGATATGAACTCTTGGGCGGTATCAGCCTGTTATCCCCGGAGTACCTTTTATCCGTTGAGCGATGGCCCTTCCATACAGAACCACCGGATCACTAAGACCTACTTTCGTACCTGCTCGACGTGTCTGTCTCGCAGTCAAGCGCGCTTTTGCCTTTATACTCTACGACCGATTTCCGACCGGTCTGAGCGCACCTTCGTACTCCTCCGTTACTCTTTAGGAGGAGACCGCCCCAGTCAAACTACCCACCATACACTGTCCTCGATCCGGATAACGGACCTGAGTTAGAACCTCAAAGTTGCCAGGGTGGTATTTCAAGGTTGGCTCCACGCGAACTGGCGTCCACGCTTCAAAGCCTCCCACCTATCCTACACAAGCAAATTCAAAGTCCAGTGCAAAGCTATAGTAAAGGTTCACGGGGTCTTTCCGTCTAGCCGCGGATACACTGCATCTTCACAGCGATTTCAATTTCACTGAGTCTCGGGTGGAGACAGCGCCGCCATCGTTACGCCATTCGTGCAGGTCGGAACTTACCCGACAAGGAATTTCGCTACCTTAGGACCGTTATAGTTACGGCCGCCGTTTACCGGGGCTTCGATCAAGAGCTTCGCGTTAGCTAACCCCATCAATTAACCTTCCGGCACCGGGCAGGCGTCACACCCTATACGTCCACTTTCGTGTTTGCAGAGTGCTGTGTTTTTAATAAACAGTCGCAGCGGCCTGGTATCTTCGACCGGCATGGGCTTACGCAGTAAATGCTTCACCCTCACCGGCGCACCTTCTCCCGAAGTTACGGTGCCATTTTGCCTAGTTCCTTCACCCGAGTTCTCTCAAGCGCCTTGGTATTCTCTACCCAACCACCTGTGTCGGTTTGGGGTACGGTTCCTGGTTACCTGAAGCTTAGAAGCTTTTCTTGGAAGCATGGCATCAACCACTTCGTGTTCTAAAAGAACACTCGTCATCAGCTCTCGGCCTTAGAATCCCGGATTTACCTAAGATTCCAGCCTACCACCTTAAACTTGGACAACCAACGCCAAGCTGGCCTAGCCTTCTCCGTCCCTCCATCGCAATAACCAGAAGTACAGGAATATTAACCTGTTTTCCATCGACTACGCTTTTCAGCCTCGCCTTAGGGACCGACTAACCCTGCGTCGATTAACGTTGCGCAGGAAACCTTGGTCTTTCGGCGTGGGTGTTTTTCACACCCATTGTCGTTACTCATGTCAGCATTCGCACTTCTGATACCTCCAGCAAGCTTCTCAACTCACCTTCACAGGCTTACAGAACGCTCCTCTACCGCATCACCTAAGTGATACCCGTAGCTTCGGTGTATGGTTTGAGCCCCGTTACATCTTCCGCGCAGGCCGACTCGACTAGTGAGCTATTACGCTTTCTTTAAAGGGTGGCTGCTTCTAAGCCAACCTCCTAGCTGTCTAAGCCTTCCCACATCGTTTCCCACTTAACCATAACTTTGGGACCTTAGCTGACGGTCTGGGTTGTTTCCCTTTTCACGACGGACGTTAGCACCCGCCGTGTGTCTCCCATGCTCGGCACTTGTAGGTATTCGGAGTTTGCATCGGTTTGGTAAGTCGGGATGACCCCCTAGCCGAAACAGTGCTCTACCCCCTACAGTGATACATGAGGCGCTACCTAAATAGCTTTCGAGGAGAACCAGCTATCTCCGAGCTTGATTAGCCTTTCACTCCGATCCACAGGTCATCCGCTAACTTTTCAACGGTAGTCGGTTCGGTCCTCCAGTTAGTGTTACCCAACCTTCAACCTGCCCATGGATAGATCGCCCGGTTTCGGGTCTATTCCCAGCGACTAGACGCCCTATTAAGACTCGCTTTCGCTACGCCTCCCCTATTCGGTTAAGCTCGCCACTGAAAATAAGTCGCTGACCCATTATACAAAAGGTACGCAGTCACCCAACAAAGTGGGCTCCCACTGCTTGTACGCATACGGTTTCAGGATCTATTTCACTCCCCTCTCCGGGGTTCTTTTCGCCTTTCCCTCACGGTACTAGTTCACTATCGGTCAGTCAGTAGTATTTAGCCTTGGAGGATGGTCCCCCCATATTCAGACAAAGTTTCTCGTGCTCCGTCCTACTCGATTTCATGACCAAGAGATTTTCGCGTACAGGGCTATCACCCACTATGGCCGCACTTTCCAGAGCGTTCCGCTAATCTCAAAGCCACTTAAGGGCTAGTCCCCGTTCGCTCGCCACTACTAAGGGAATCTCGGTTGATTTCTTTTCCTCAGGGTACTTAGATGTTTCAGTTCCCCTGGTTCGCTTCTTAAGCCTATGTATTCAGCTTAAGATAACCATCTTATGATGGCTGGGTTCCCCCATTCAGACATCTCCGGATCAAAGTCTGTTTGCCGACTCCCCGAAGCTTTTCGCAGGCTACCACGTCTTTCATCGCCTCTGACTGCCAAGGCATCCACCGTATGCGCTTCTTCACTTGACCATATAACCCCAAGCAATCTGGTTATACTGTGAAGACGACATTCGCCGAAAATTCG